>JACZRH010000303.1 GCA_022574815.1 Planctomycetota bacterium
GCCTTGATTTCGTTAAAAACCTTCATAGCCTCGACGAGGCAGACAACCGATTCGGGGCCGATGTTGTCGCCGACCATGATGAACGCCGGCGACTCCGGGTCTGGGGCGGCGTAAAACGTCCCGACCATGGGCGAGCGAATGTAGATCTCGTCGGTGGCAGCTTCGCCCGCGACCGCTTCGCTCGCAGCGGCGGCGTCCGGTGCCGCCGCGGGAACGGCGGCCGGCAAAGCGACGGCGGGCGCTGGGGTCGTCACGATCGGCTGCCCGCGTCGCAGCAGAACGTGCGTCTCCCCCTCCCGCAACTCGATGCGGCTCAGGTCGTTCTCAACCATCAGCTCAACGAGGCTCTTGATTTGTTCGATGTCCATCCGTGCCTCATGGCGGTCAGCGGCGCCGAGCGGCCGAAGCGTAGACCCTACGGCAGATCCTTCGAGAGCGACGAGAGCACTTCGTGGCCGGTTTCCGTAACGAGCACGTCGTCCTCGATGCGAATTCCGCCGACGCCCGGCAGGTAGATTCCCGGTTCGACCGTCACGACCATGCCGGGCTCGAGCCGCTCGTCGCTTTTCTTCCGCAAGCCGGGACGTTCATGCACGTCGAGGCCGAACCCGTGTCCGAGACTGTGCGTGAACTGCTTTCCGTAGCCTGACTTACGAATGTGCTCGCGAGCAACCCGATCCACGGCGCCGGCTTTGATCCCCGGGGCAATGACCGCGATCGCCCGTTCCTGCGCCTCCTTGACGATTCGGTAAACCGTCGCGAATCGGCGGGGGATGCTACCGGGCCACAACATGCGGGTCAAGTCGCTGACGTACCAGTCCACCCGCGCCCCCCAATCGACCAGCACGCCGCAATCGGCCGAAATCACACGGTCGCTGGGCTCATAGTGCGGCAGCGATGACGTGGCGCCATAAGCCACGATCGGTTCGAACGACGCCCCTTGGGCGCCGAGCCGCTGCATTTCGTAAACCAGCCGGGCCGCGACCTCGCGCTCCGTCCGCCCCGGCTTCAGCCACTTCTGAACACGAACGAAGGCGTTTTCCGCGACGCGGATCGCGCGGCGAATCGCGGCGATCTCGCCGGCGTCCTTGATCTGCCGCATCGCGGTGATCAGACCGCTGACGGGCTCGAGCTTCGCCGGCCGCGCGAGCTTGCGCAACTCGCCGAAGGTCTTGACGTCCATGTGACTCGGGTCGAAACCGACGCGCGCGGCGCGGCAGCGTTTGAGCTCCCTGGCCGTGGCTTCGGGCCCTCGTTTCTTGCGCAGAACCTTTCGTGCAAACGGGGCTTCGAGATCCGCGGTCTCTGCGAATCGGCCGTCGGTGAGCAGCACGACCTGCCGCCGCGTGACCAGCACGCCTCCGTCCTCGCCGGTGAATCCGGTGAGCCAGATTTGGTCCATGCGATCGAACACGAGGTAGGCGTCGAGGCGCCGTCCGCCCATGGCGCCTCGCACGCGAGCGATGCGGCCCGCGTACGGTTCAGGTATGGACGGGTTGCGCGGGGGCATGTTCGATCCTATAGGCCTTCGAGAACCGGTTGGTTGGGTCGGAGCCGGCGGCCCGGACCCTTGTGCGACTGAGCGCCCATCGCACGTTGCAAACGGTACCCGCAGGAACGGATTGCCGCCAGTTGCGCTCCTGGAACCGGCGTGGCGACTGAAGACGACGGATCGGGCGGTGGGATCGTGGTGATATCGACGGGACGCAGCGCTGGTTGTCTCCATACTTGCGGCGACTCGCCGCGGCGAAGCAGGCAACTTCGCCCCGGGCCGAGGGATTTGACGCCTGATGGCCTGAACGTTAGCATGCGTGGTTCGGATACTGAGCCCATGCGGGCCGCTGATCGTCCGCGATGCTGGATTAGCGAGGGAGCCTCATGGCCCGCAATTGCATGTTCACCGGAAAGCGAACCATCGCCGGCCGATCGATCTCCCGACGCGGCAAGGCCAAATACCTCGGCGGCGTCGGCCGCAAGGTGACGGGGGTCACCAAGCGGAAGTTCAAGCCCAACATCCAGCGCGTTCGGGCTCTGATCGACGGCAAGGTCTGCCGCGTCCGAGTCAGCGCCAAGGCCATTCGCATGGGGCTGATCATCAAGCCGCCCAAACGCGAGCGGCCCGAGCCGTCCGTCGAGGCCTGACGGCGGGCCAACCGAGCCCATCCCGGGACGTTTCATGCGCCCGACCATTGGCCAAGCGACGGTGCGGCGGATCGCGCGGCTGGCGCGGCTCAAACTCAGCCACGACGAAACCCAACTCTACGCGGGTCAACTGGCGCGCATTCTCGGTTACATCGACCAGCTCGAGGCCGTGGAGACCTCCGAGGTCGAACCGCTCGCGCAGCCGCTGTGCCTGACGAACGTGCTGCGCGAGGACGTGCCGCGCCCGGGCGTCGATCCGGACATCGCGCTCTGCAACGCGCCCGAGCGCGAGGGGTCTTTCTTCCGCGTGCCGAGGGTTCTTGATGACCGTTCGGGTGCCTAGCCGCGCACTCGCGTCACACCGGAACGACTGCGATGGACACCGACAGTGCGGTTGCGATCGCCGACGACGTGCGAGCCGGCCGATGCAGGGCGGCCGACACTTGCGACGAATCCCTGGGGCGCATCGAGCGCCTTGATCCAACGCTCAACGCGCTGCTCGAAACGACGCACGAGCCTTACGGATTGGAAACGCTGGAAAACTCGCCTACAAGAAAAAGAACGCACGGCGAGGTCCAGGGTCCATACGGTATGATCAAGAACTTCGCGATTGGAGCACTCGCCTTGCGAACTCGAACGATCAATTCCTTATGTGGCCCGGTCCTGTGCCTCATTGCCGTGGGAATCGCCGGCTGTCCGCTGTTGATGCCTGATCTGCTGGCCGAACTACTGGCCCCGCCCCAGCCTTCACCGAAGCCAGCCCCGCCGGCATGCCAAGAAATCGGACGTACCTTCACGGCCCAAGGGTTCGCGTCGGTTACGGTGATTTGCGGCGGCGTCTTCGGCAGTGACCCGCGCAAACTCAACGATAGAAGCGAGGTCATCGGTGACCTCCACGTGGATCGATCGGGATTTCTGATCGCCGATGGCATGGTAATCGACCTGGGAGACTTGAATCCGACTGGGATCAACGATGCCGGCCTTATCGCGGGGTCGTTCACCGTGCCGCAGCGCATTGCGCCGGCGGCTACAACGTCCCACTTTGATCGTCCCGCAGTATATGAAGACGGCGAACAGACCCAGCTCCCCGCCTTTCCGGGCGGCGAGATTGGCAGGGCCTTGGCCATCAACAACGCGGGAACCTTGGTCGGTTGGGCCGTGAACGGCCCGCCAGTATTCGCTCTCCCGTTTCCATCACAAGGCCGACATATCCCGGCAATGTGGCATCGGGTCGAAGGACAGTGGCAAATCACTACACTCGACGGATTGCCGGACGACCCATATTCATGGGCCGACGCCATCGCGCTCAATGAACGTGAGCAGGTCCTCGTTCGTGGATTAGACGGGCAATCGACCGGATCGTTTCTCTGGGAGACCGGCGTCCTGACCGAGCTGCCGACGCTCGGCGGTGCTTGGACCGAAGCTCGAGACATCAACGACGCCGGTCAGGTCGTCGGCCAAACATCCAACGGCCAACTCGAAGAGACACCGACCTCGGACCGCCTGCGGCCGGAAGACCGCAGCCAGGTGAGGCGAGCTTTCCTTTGGCAAGACGGGGTAATCTCAGATCTCGGAACTCTTGGCGGCCAAAGCAGCCAAGCCATCGCCATCAACAACCTGGGTCAGGTGATCGGCCAGGCCGACACGCCGGAGTTCGGATTCTTCTCGGAATTCGCGTCCTATGCGATTGACCGTCCGTTCCTCTGGCAGGAAGGCGTGATGGTAGACCTCAACGACCTCGTGCCGCCCGACGCAGGGGTAACGATCACGGTTGTCGTGGATATCAATGATGTCGGTCAGATTCTGGCTTGGGCGCGCTTCGTGGAAACGGACGAATCAGCCATCGTTCTCGTGGACCTTCCGGACTAGAGCGTGTGGCGTCCGGAACCCGCGGTAGCGGCCGGCGCCTCGCCGGCCGTAGAAGGGTGGAAGCGTTGGCTTCAGCAAGATCCGCCGGCAAGAAGCGAGCGCACCGCGAGGTCGAGGGTCTATACGATATAATCAAAAACTTCGCGATTGGAGGACTCACCATGCGAGCTCGAACGATCAATTCCATATGTGGCACGGTCCTGTGCCTGATGGCCGTGGGCATCGCCGGCTGTCCGGTGGAGCTGTTGAACTTGCTCCTGCCTCCGCAGGCCGCACCGGTCGTGCCGACATGCGATGATACAACCGGACGGACGTTCACGGCCGAAGGATTCGCAACGATCACCGTGTTCTGTGGCGGAATCGACTCGTTTAGCGGAATAAAACTCAGCGACCAGCGCGAGGTTATCGATTCTGAGTTTCGCTCAGGACTAGGACTTCTGGTCGCCGACGGCGTCGTGACGGATCTCACTCTGAATCCGTCAGGCATTAACGATAACGGGCAAGTCGTCGGATCGTTCGGCTTGCCGCAGCGCGTTCCGCCGTCGCGGGAGATGTGGACCTTGGATCATCCCGGCGTCTGGGAAAATGGTGTTCGGACTCAGCTCAGCGCCTTTTCAGGCGGCGAGAATGGCCAGGCTCTGGCGATCAACAATGCGAGCACCGTCGTGGGCTGGGCGGTAGACAGACCGCCCGTTCTTAGAACGGCAATCCCCGGTGTGCAATTCGCCGACTTCGCTCCACGCATCCCGTCGATGTGGCGACGCGTAGATGATCAGTGGCAGATCAGCAAACTCGACGGTGCGCCGGAGGAGTTGAAGGCCATCGCCATCAATGAACGCGAGCAAGTCCTCCTTCGTGGAATCTACGGATTCGAAACCAGCTCGTTTCTTTGGGAGGCCGGGGTCGTGACCGAGCTGCCGACGCTCGGCGGTGATTGGACCGCGGCTCACGACATCAACGACGCCGGTCAGGTGGTCGGACAAACAACCAACGGTCAATCCAGAGTCGACCCGATAAACGACCCGGCGACTGCCCACATCCCGGTGTGGCGAGCGTTCCTCTGGCAAGACGGGGAGATCACGGACCTCGGGACCTTCGGCGGCCAGAGCAGCACGGCTATCGCGATCAATAATCTCGGCCACGTGATTGGCCGGGCCGATACGCCGGAGTTTAGATTCTTCACGGAATTCGCGGCCCTTCCGATTCAGCGCCCGTTCCTCTGGCAGGACGGCGTAATGGTGGACCTGAACGATCTCGTGTCACCCGACGCGGGAATAACGATCACGAACGTCTTAGATATCAATAATGTCGGTCAGATACTGGCCCAGGCACGGTTCCTGGAAACGGACGAATCAGCCATCGTTCTCGTGGATCTTCCGGACTAGAGCGTGTGGCGCCCGGAACCCGCTGTAGCGGCCGGCGCCTCGCCGGCCGTAGAAGGGTGGAAGCGTTGGCTTCAGAAAAAACCGTCGGCAAAAAGCGAGCGCGCCGCGAGGTC
>JACZRH010000037.1 GCA_022574815.1 Planctomycetota bacterium
CCAGTTCGGCACGAGCGGCTACGATAGCGCCGACGCCCTTGCGCCCGACGGCGCGGGCGGCGTGATGGTCGCGGGATACACACAGGGCAGCCTGGGCGGGCCGCGCGCGGGCCGGCTCGACGCCTTCCTGGCCGCCTACGACAGCGCGGGCGATCGGCTCTGGATCCGCCAGTTCGGTACGGGCAGCGACGATATTGCCACCAGCCTTGCGTCCGACGGCGCGGGCGGCGTGCTGGTCGCTGGGTGGACAGTGGGCAGCTTGGGCGGGCCGAACGCGGGCGGGCAAGACGCCTTCCTGGCCCGCTTCACTGGCGCGATTCCGCTCGGTGACCTCAACTGCGACGGGGCCTTCAACGGGGCCGACATCGATCCGTTCTTCCTCGCGCTCGGCGATCCGTCTGCGTATGCGGCGCAGTTCCCGAACTGCGACATCTTGAACGGCGACATGAACGGCGACGGCCAGTTCAACGGCGCCGACATCGATCCATTCTTCCAGTGTTTGGGCGGAGGGCCTTGCCCGTAGTCACCCGTTTCCACGTGATTCGGAGCTTTATGGAGCGGCGCCGACCGGCGATCCTGGACTTGCCCGTCTTCTGATCCGCTGCTTCGCGTTCCGTGACGATGCGCACGAACGTCGGCGTCCGGTCCATCCGGCCGAGCATCGCGGCGGCGGGTCGCTGGGGGCTTCTCGCGATGAATTCGGAACGACTTGCCGACGGCACGGTATACTCGCCGCGCCATGTACGGAAAACGACGTAGGCCGAGGGAGAGGGAAACGCATTGTCTGCTCTTATTCACGATCCTGCTGATTCCCATAACGGCGTGCCGCACCGCCGAGCGCGCGGCGCCTAAGGAACCGCTCCCGCGAGATCTGGAAACCGTCGAGCACCGCTGGCCCGATGGCAAGCTCAGAGAGCGCGAACACCGGCGGCGAGCCTCGGACGGCTCCTCCGTTCTGCACGGCCTGTTGACACGCTGGTACGTGAACGGGCAGAAGGAATACGAGGTGGTGTTCGTCGATGGGAAGAAACACGGCACGGAAATGCGCTGGCATCGAAACGGGAACGTCTGGAATGAGAGGCGTTTCGAGCAGGGGGTTCGCCACGGGCCGAGCTACACCTGGGACGAGTTGGGTGTGAAACGTAAGGAGGAGCGCCATGCGCACGGTGCCCCGGTCGGGACCTGGCGGGCCTGGAACGAAAAGGGCGAACTCAAGGCCGAGCAGCGCTTCGAACCCGGCGCACCCGCGCCGCAACCGCCCTAGGCCGCGGGACCGCGTACGGGGCCGCCCACGACCGGCCCGTCGAGCCTCGCTCCGCTCAGCCTCCAGCGCACGTGCCCCAGCCAACCGCTTTTCAAAGGGCTCCTTTGAGTAACGCGTGGTATTGGCTAGAATGAACGCAGATGATCGACCATGTCCAATCGACATAAGGGAGTCTGGGATGAGAAGCCGCTTGTTTGCCCGATCAGTCGTCCTCTCAGTTCTAACCCTGTTCTTCGGCGCGACCTGGGTCCAACGCGCCGAGGCGCAGCCGCGCCAGGCGCGCGGCGACGGCGCCGGCCGCGTGCCGCCGACGCAGCAGCGTCGCGCCGTGCCCGGGCACCAAGAGGTTCCGCGCGACCCCTATCTGCCGCGTCAACCGGGTCAAAACGAGACCTCGCCCGCGGGCCAGTCCTTTCGCGACGGCCTGTTGAGCGTGCAGGTCAACGTCGATGCGAACGGCGAGAACATCGTCGGCGACGCCGCCAACGAGCCTTCCCTCGCCGTCGATCCCAACGACCATAACAAGATGGTCATCGTCTGGCGGCAGTTCGACACGATCCAGAGCAACTTCCGTCAGGCCGGCAACGCGTTCACCACGGACGGCGGGAGCTCGTGGACGTTTCCCGGCGTGATCGAGCCGGGCATCTTTCGCTCCGACCCGGTCGTCGACGTCGATTCGCAGGGCGTGTTCTACTACAACAGCCTCACCACCGACGGCAACAACAACTTCACCACGCAGGTCTTCAAGTCGCTGGACGGCGGGATGACCTGGGGGCCCGGTGTCGAGGCCTTCGGCGGCGACAAGCAATGGATGGTGATCGACCGCACCAACGGAATCGGGCGCGACAACATCTACGCTTTTTGGACCCGCTTCTTCAGCATCTGCCCCGCCGGGCACTTCACGCGCTCGTATGACCAGGGGCAGTCCTTCGTCGACTGCACCAATATCCCCGGAACGCCGCAATGGGGCACTCTGGCGATCGGACCGAACGGGGAGCTGTATGTGTGCGGCGACGGTTTCGTCGTGTCGCGGTCCAGCACGGTCCAGGATCCGAACGCGCCGCTGCAATGGGACCTTCAGCGAAACGTCAACCTCGACGGGAGTCTGCAATTTGGGGGCGGCCCCAACCCCGGCGGCCTGCTCGGGCAGACCTGGATCGCCGTCGACCGCTCCAACGGGCCGAACGACGGAAACGTCTACTTGCTCGCGTCGGTCGGACGCAACTCCACGCCTGATCCGCTCGACGTGATGTTCGCCCGCAGCACCGACGGCGGCAATTCGTGGAGCGCGCCCCTTCGCGTCAACGACGACCCCGGCACGTCAGCCTTCCAGTGGTTCGGCACGATGTCCGTCGCACCCAACGGGCGCATCGACGCTATCTGGAACGACACGCGCAACGACCCCGGTGGGGTCATGTCCGAGGTTTTTTATTCCTTTTCGCAAGACGGCGGCCTGACCTGGTCACCGAATCAGTCGATCAGTGAGCCCTTCAATCCACTCGTCGGGCACCCGAACCAGAACAAGATCGGCGACTACTGCGAAATGGTCTCGGACGACCTCGGCGCGGACCTGGCCTATTCGGCGACGTTCAACGGCGAGCAGGACGTCTACTACGTGCGCATCACGCGCGGGCTGCGCATCCTGTTTCCGAACGGGCTGCCCGACCTGATGGCACCGAACGAGCCGCTGGACCTCGCCGTTCAGATCGAGGAAGGCTCGGAAAGCCTCATCGCCGGCAGCGCTATGCTGCACTACCGCTATGACGGCGGTGCCTTTCTGATGACGCCGCTCGCGCCCCTGGGCGGCAACCTGTTCACCGCGACGTTCCCGCCGCCCACCTGCGCCGACTCGCCGGAGTTCTTTTTCAGCGCCGAGGGCAGCGCGAGTGGCATCGTTACGCAGCCGCCCGACGCTCCCGCGCGCTTCTTCAGCGCCGGCGTCGGCACGCGCGTCACGATTGTCGACATGGACTTCGAGACCGCTCCCGGGTGGTTCGCGGAGAACCTCGGGGCCACGAGCGGTGATTGGGAGCGCGGCGTGCCCGTCAACGATCCGAATTGGGCCTACGACCCGATCTCCGACTCGGACGGCAGCGGGCAGTGCTACGTCACGCAGAACCAGTTCGGCAACACCGACGTGGATAATGGGGCTGTGCGAGTCACCTCGGGTGTTTTTGACCTGTCCATGGGCAACGTTGCCATCAGCTACGACTACTACCTCTTCCTGACGAACGCGACCGGCGGTGTCGACCAACTAACGGTCGAGATCAGCAGCAACGACCTCGCGGGCCCGTGGGTCGAGATCGCCCGGCACGTCACCAACGGCGATCTCAATTGGCGCACGCACGTGATCGACCAAGCGGCCTTGAACGCCGCAGGCGTGAACATGACCACCGCGATGCGGCTGCGTTTTACCGCGAACGACGCGAACCCGCAGAGCATCGTCGAGGCCGGCCTGGACGCTCTCAAGATCACGACCGTGACGTGTGGACCGGCCTTTCGCCCCGGCGACCTGAATTGTGACGGCAGCGTAAACGGCGGCGATATCGACCCGTTCTTCCTGGCGCTCGGCGACCCGGCGGCGTATGCCATCGCGTTCCCCAACTGCGACGCACAATTGGCGGATATGAACGGTGACGGCCGCGTAAACGGCGCGGACATCGACCCGTTCTTCGCGTGCCTGGGCGGAGGTGTCTGCCCATAGGGGTTCGCGATAACTTCGCTGCGCCGCGTGCAAACACCGGGCGCAGCGCGAAAGAGAAAAAGGGGTCGGGAGTCTTTCTTGCGCCGCACTGAACGACAATAAAGACTCCCGACCCCTTTTCGAGGGCGAAAAACAACCGCCGCATGCCGACGAAGGCCGTGGCATGCGGCGAGAGTTTTGTCCCGCAACCGCACGGCCTCGAGCAACTGTGCTCCGGCCGCGGGGGGTGACGAACGTCTTTTTCCAGACTACGTCCGGAACCGAGCCCGGACGCTGCAGGTGTCTGTGAACCGCTCTACGGCGGGCACATGCCCACACCCAAAGCTTCGAAGAACGGGTCGATGTCACCGCCGTTCAAGCTGCCGTCGTGGTTAATGTCGGTCAGGCAGAGCAGGTCGCACCCGGGATGGGCGGCTTGCCAGGCTGCTGGGTCGCCGAGCGCCTCGAAGAACGGGTCGATGTCGCCGCCGTTGAAGCTCCCGTCGCAGCTCGCGTCGCCGCAGAGGAAGCCGCTGCACCCGCCGCCGGGCGTGAAACCGACGCCGCCGATCCCGAAGGAGATCGTCACCGAGCCGCCGGGCGCCAGTTGAGCCTCGTCAACGGTGAGTGCCGCGGTCCAGTCGGCGACGAATCCGCCGCCGGAACTGCGCAGCGTGGCTAGGCCGAAGTCGAGGTCGTTCCGCAAGAACGGCCATTCATCGAGCTGCCAACCCTCGTACGGGCCGACCGCGCCGACCCATAGGGTTTCCCCGCTGGGGTCGTCGCGCTGCTGGATCGCCTGCTCTGCCGGCAGCCACTCGGCGAAGTCGTTAGGGAACGATTTTTGGAAGACGTCGAGATCGACGTAGGCGAAGGGTTTGAGGGGTGTGGTCGCGTTGCTGGTATTGGTCCACGTCAACTCAACGAGAGCCCCGCCGGTGGAGCCGTCTAGCATCGTGACGTCGACGACCAACTGGAGCCCGCCGCCAATTCGGTCCACGGTGAAACTCGCGGAATTGGCTCCGACGTTGCTACTGACGGGCGTGTAGTTGTTTGTAACGCGGTCTGACGTCCCGCCGATGTTGGCCGGCGTCGCGTCGTACCAGATCGTCTCAAACACGTTGCCGGGACTGGTGGGCGCGTCCATGCTATCGATCTCGCCGAAGCCCAGGCCCTGGAATGTCACGGACCAGGTCCCGTCCGGGCTGGTGATTGTTTGTGCCAGCCCCGCGGGCAGCGTCAGCAGCAAAACGCTCACCACCGCGAGCAGCCGTGGAATGCTTGTACACGTTTCTCTCGTCATGGATCGCCCTCCAGAGCGATGTGAGCCGTCGCGTCGGCCGGCTCGAAAATGAAACACCGAAATGGACGACCCAACGGGCCGCCGCCTCACGTCACCAAATGAAGAGTCGCATTGTCCGCGCTTCGAGATTAGCGCACCGGTTCAGAATAGAGCTGAGATCCGAACCTCACTCTCGATGTATAGCCTAGCGAGCGAGCACCCGCAAGTCAAGCCAAACCTGCGCCGCAATCGCTCAGGCACTCGCGGCGAAGCCGGCACGGGCAAGCCAAAAAAGGTGAAAAAGGGCTCGGGAGTCTCTTTGTTTGAGTCACGGCCCAGTCGCCCCTTGCGATGCGCCGGAAAAGACTCCCGACCCCTTTCCCCCGCCCCCTCTGTCAGGCGTTTGTGGCGCGGCGGCGGGCGTAGAAGGTGGCGAGGGCCGCGACGACCGCGCCTTGTTGCGGGTCAGTCAGTTCGGGGTAGATCGGCAGCCCGAGAACTTCGCGCGCGGCCCGTTCGGAATGCGGGAAATCCCCTTCTCGCCCGCCCAAGTACGCGAAACACTCCTGCATGTGCAGCGGGACCGGATAGTAGACGCCGGCGCCGATGCCGCGCCCGCGCAGGAACTCTGCCAGCTCGTCGCGGCGCTGCGCGCGAATCACATATTGGTGGTAGACGTGCCGGCCGTGGAGCTCGGCCGGCGGCTGAACGAGGTCGGGCGCCAGACCGGCCGCCGTGATTCGCTCGGTGTACCCGGCGGCCCGCGCGCGGCGCTGCTCGATCCAACCGTCGAGGTGCCGCAGTTTGACCGACAGGATCGCGGCCTGGAGGGCGTCGATTTTGAAGTTGCCGCCGATGCGGGCGTGATGGTAGCGCGACGTCTCCCCATGCAGGCGCAGCTTGGTCGCCAGATCGTGCAGCTTGTCACTGTTGGTCAGCAACGCCCCCGCTTCGCCCATCGCGCCCAGGTTCTTGGTCGGGTAGAAGCTCAGGCAGCCGAACGTGCCGAGCGCCCCGGCCTTGCCGCGGTGCGGTTCGGGCTCGACCGCGCCGATGGCCTGGGCCGCGTCCTCGATGAGCGCGATGCCGTGCCGGTTGACGGCTTGGAAGATCGGCCGCAGGTCCGCCATTTGTCCGTACAAGTGGACGGGAATCACCGCCTTGGTGCGTAGGGTGATCAGTTCTTCGAGTTGCTTGACGTCGATGTTGAACGTCTTGGGGTCGATGTCGCAAAACACGGGCCGCGCCCCGAGCCGCGCCACGCAGCCGGCCGTCGCGAAGAACGTGAAGGCCGGCACGATGACCTCGTCGTCGCGGCCGATCCCGAGCGCCATCATCGCGACCAGCAGCGCGTCGGTGCCCGAGGAAAGCCCGAGCGCGTGTTTCACTCCGCAATACTCGGCGAGCGCTTTCTCGAAGGCGGCCACCTTCGGCCCGAGCACGTAGTGGCCCGAGGCAGCGACCTCCTGCATCTCGGCGAGGATCTCGTCGCGGACCTGCTCGAAGCTGGCCACCAGGTTCAAAGGCGGGACGGGAATGGCGTCTGGCGTGCTCACGGGGACTCCGGGTTGGATTCGGCGCCGAGGCGCTCTTGCGACCGCTGTTTGACGACGAGCGGCGGCAGCGAACGCGGCGTCGCATCCACCGGCGGCAGCTCGGTGAGCGTTTGGTCCTTGGGGACGACACCTAGATCCGTAACGCGCCGGCCGATCGGAACGACGCGGCTTTCCCAGGACCGCACCGAGGCGTTGTACGATTCGGTCGCCCGCCGCAGGCCGTCGCCTACTCTTGCGAGGTGCTCCGCGAATGTGCATACGCGCTCGAACAGGTCTTTGGCGGTTTTCCCGATCGCGTCGGCGTTTTGGAGCAGTTCCTGCTGCTGCCAGCTATACGCGACCGTACGCAGCAGGGCGATCAGCGTGGTGGGTGAAGCGAGGATTACACGATTGCGCATCGCGTCCTCGATGAGCTTGTGATCCTGCTCCAGCGCCGCGCTGAAGAACGACTCCCCGGGCAGGAACATGACCACAAAATCGGGCGAGCGCTCGAATTGTTCCCAGTACGCCTTTCTGGAAAGGTCCTGGACGTGCGTGCGGATGGCGCGGACGTAGCGGGCCAGGTGCTCGGCCTGTTTCGACGGGTCGCGCTCCGCCGCCGCATCGAGGTAGGCGTCCGTCGAGACCTTGGCGTCGATCACGATCGTGCGGTCGCCCGGGAGTTTCACGATCAGGTCGGGGCGCTTGCGGCCCTCCTCGGTCTGAACGCTGAACTGCTCGACGAAGTCGCACTGGTTCGACAGGCCCGCGGCCTCGACCGTGCGGCGAAGATGCAGCTCGCCCCAACGGCCCTTGACCTGCGGATCGCGCAGCGCGTAGATCAGCTCGGCAGTCTCGCGCGAGAGTTGCTGGTGCGTCGTCCCCAGCGCCTGCAACTGCTGCTTGACGCCGCCGTAGGCTTCTTGGCGGGTCTTTTCCACGGCGGTGATATGAGCTTCGTACTGCTGCAGCGCTTCGCGCAACGGGCGGACCTTCTCGGCGGTCTGGGCGGCAAACGCCTCGCTGTTCTTGCGCAGCGCGTCGGCCGAAAGGGCGGCGAAAGCGTCGCGAAACTTCTCGCCGGCCTCGTCCAGCAGCTTCTTCTGCGCCGCGATGTTCTTGAGCGACTCGTCCAGGCGCGTCTTGGCAGCGACGCGCGACTGCTGTTCGTCCTGAAGCGCTTGCCGCAGTTCGCCGACTTCCTGCTCGCGTTGTCCGAGCTGTGCTCGTAGCTCGGATGCGGCGCTTTCAGCCGCCCCGACGCGCGTTTCGAGCGCGGACCGCTCGCTCGCGGCCCGCGTCAGCGCCCGGCCGCGCGCGATCTGCCAAGCGACCAAGCCGCCGGCCAACAGCCCGCCGATGAACACCAGCAACTCGGTCACGAATCACCTCGAACCCGCGTATCGGACAGGGCGCTTCTTCCTCGATGACATTGGCAGGCGTAGCGGCAACTCTGTCAAGCCCGCGAAGACGAGCCCCGAGCGCGAGCAACGGGTCTGGAAGCACACGGGCGCCGGGCCCGGCGCTTGCGCTTAGGGCTCGTAGGAGGATTGCCCTTTCTCGAACGCTCTCCCGGAGTTGTCGGATCAGGTCGGCGGAGGTTGGGCCGCGCGCGGGCAGTCTGTACAATCGCGCTCTCGAAATGACCCCCCGAGCCGCCACGAGGAGGAGAACGCCTCATGCACTCTCGCCGATGGTTTCAGACCTTTCTGTTGATCACGGCCGTGACCGGCCTTGGCTTGCGTGATACCGCGGCCGAGCCGGTCGTCTTCGCGCGACACCTGGCTTTGTCCCCGAACGGCGAGACGCTCGCGTTCAGTTGGGCGGGCGACATCTGGACCGTCCCGACCGCCGGCGGGTCCGCGACGCGCCTGACCGTGAATCCGGCCCATGAGAGCTACCCGGTCTGGTCGCGCGACGGAAGCCGGATCGCGTTCGCGTCTAACCGCCACGGCGCGGCCAACGTCTTCGTCATGACTCGCGACGGCAGCGGCGTGCGACGGATTTCCTTCTCCGACCGCTCGGAGACGCCGACCGACTGGTCGCTCGACAACAAGACTATTTACTTTCACTCGCGTCGCGAGGGGCAAATCTACCGCGAGCCGATCGTTTACAAGATCCCGGTCAGCATCGGTCAAGCCTGGCCCGCGTTGGATTGCTTCGCCGCCAGTGCCCGGCTCAGCCCGGACGGTTCGCACTTCGCGTTCACGCGCGGCGGCTCGCGCATTTGGCGGCGGCACTACCGCGGCAGCGCCAACCACGACCTTTGGCTGCAAGACACGAAGACCGGCGAGTTTCGGCAGTTCACCCGCTTCGAGGGCACCGACCGCCTGCCCACCTGGGACGCCGACGGCCGCGGCCTGTACTTCGTCTCGGACCGCAACGGCATCAAGAACGTCTGGTACCAGCCGCTCGAAGGCGGGACGGCGCGGCAAATCACGACCCTGGAAGGCGACGACCTGCGCGACTACGCCGTCTCGGCCGACGGCAAGACGCTCGTGTTCACGCAATGGGACAAGGTCTTCTCGCAGACGCTCCCGGACGGCGAGCCGCGGCAAATTGAGATCTCAGCCGGCGGAGACTCTCCGGTGCAGCCCATCGACCTGCGCACTTTTACAAGCGGCGCCGAAGAGGTCGAGGCCTCGCCCGACGGCGAGGAGTTGGCGCTCGTCGTTCACGGCGAGATTTTCGTGATCAAGACCGAGCCGAAGAAATCCACCCGCCGCGTGACGCGCTCGCCGTACCGCGACCGCGACGTGGTCTGGTCGCCGGACGGCAAGGCGCTGTTCTTCATCTCCGACCGCGCGGGGCAGGAGGACATCTACCGGGCGCTCTCGGCCGAAAAGCCCGCTAAGGCCCTGTCCGAATCGCTGCGATTCACCATCGAGCGCGTCACCGACAACCCGCAAATCGAATCGCAGCCGCGCGTCTCGCCCGACGGAAAGAAGCTGTCCTTCACGCGCGGGCGCGGCGATTTGTACGTCCGCGACTTGAAGAGCGGCGAGGAGACGCTGCTGTTTGCGAGTTGGAATCAGCCGACGGTGCGCTGGTCGGCGGACAGCGAATGGCTCGCCTACGCGGTCGAGGACGTCGAGTTCAACTCCGACGTGTGGATTGTCCCCGCGGACGGCGGCAAGCCGGCGGTGAATGTCTCGCAGCATCCGGACAACGACAGTAATCCGCAGTGGTCGGCCGACGGTCAGGTGTTGGCCTTCGCCTCGCAGCGCGACGGGACCGAGACCGACCTGTATCTCGTTTTTCTCTCGCCGAAACTCAACGAAGACTCGTCCGTCGACTTTGATGCGTATTTCAAGAAGGCCGGGGAGAAGGCCAAAAAGCTCAAGCCGGCCAAGAGCTCCGTCGCGAGCGGCAAGATTCATCTGGCCGGCTCGGAGCCGAAGGAAGATGAGCCGGACGAGGCGAAGAAGTCCGAAGATGACGACAAGGAGGGCGTGGCGAAGTTGAAGAGCTGGCTGCGCAAGGTCGTCAAGAGCGTGCTGGACGAACCCGATGATGACGACTCGGATAAGACGAAGGATAAGGCGGAGAAGTATGCCTACGAGCTCGAGACGGCCTATCAACGCATCCGGCGGGTGACGAATCTGCCCGGCGATCAGTTCAGCTTCGCGCTCGCGCCGAGCGGGGAACTGCTCGCGTTCAGCTCGCGGCACGAAGGCAGCGCCGCCGTATATCAGATCAAGTGGAACGGCCAGGATCGAAAGAAGATCGTCTCCGCCGCCGCCGGCGCCTTGCACTGGCAGCTCGACGGATCGCGGCTGTTCTATCTGCGCGACGGCGTGCCGAACTCGTGCGAGGCCGGCGGCTCGGACGCCGAGTCGCACGCCTTCCGCGCGAAGATCGCGATCGACCGCGCCGCCGAGGCGGCCCAGAAGTTCGACGACGCCGCCCGCGCGCTCGGCCTGAGATTCTATCACCCGACGCTCAAGGACCTCGACTGGCAGGCGCTGACCGAAAAGTATCGCGCCCTGGCGCTCAAGACCCGGACCGTCAGTGAATTCAACGAAGTATTCAACCTGCTGCAAGGCGAGCTCAACGGGTCGCACCTGGGCATCTCCGGCGGCGGACCGCGCGGCTCGCGCGAGAGCATCGGCTACCTCGGGTGCAGCTTCGACCGAACCTATCCGGGACCGGGCTTGAAGGTCGCGGACATCACACCCAAGACGCCCGCGTTCCGCGACGAGTCCCGGCTGGTCCCCGGCGACATCATTCTCAGTGTCAACGGCGAGCCGGTCGGACCCGACAGCCCCATCGAGCGAGCCCTGATCGACACCGTCGACGACCCGGTCATTCTCGAGCTTCAACCGTCGCCCGAACGCGAAGCCGACGACGAGGACGCCAAAGATGAGGACAACGATTCGGCGTCGGACGATTCCAACGCTTCCGACGACGCGGACGAAGAGCAAGACGGTGAGGCGGCGACGCTAGAAATCGTCATCCGGCCCACGTCCTACGGCGGGTTTGCCGCTCGGCGCTACGAGGCCTGGGTCGAAGCCAACCGCAAGTACGTCGAGGAAAAGTCGGACGGGCGCATCGGCTACCTGCACATCCGCGGCATGAACGAGTCGAGCTTCTACACCTTCGAGCGCGACCTCTACGCCGCCGCCCACGGCAAGGACGGTTTGATCATCGACGTCCGCAACAACGGCGGCGGGTGGACCGCCGACTGGGTCATGGCCGTGCTCAGCGTTCGGCGGCACGCGTACACGATTCCGCGCGGCGGCGAGCGCGGCTACCCGCAGGGCCGGCTGATCTTCTACGCCTGGACCAAGCCGGCGACGATGATGTGCAACCAGTACAGCTATTCCAACGCCGAGATCATCTCGCACGCGTTCAAGAACCTCGGCCGCGGCCCGCTGGTGGGCCGCACGACCTTCGGCGCGGTGATCAGCACCGGCTCCTACGGGCTGATCGACGGAGCGCGGATTCGGATGCCCTTCCGCGGGTGGTACACGCTGCCCGCCGGCAAGGACATGGAAGACAAGGGGGCCGTGCCCGATGTCGAGCTGCCGGTCACGCCGGCCGACGAAGTCAACGGGCGCTTCCCGCAACTCGACGCGGCGATCGCAGCGACGCAGGCTGAGATTGCAAAGAGCACGGCGCAGCGGTAGCGGCGGTGTTCCGGTCTGACAGTCCCGGACGGACGACAGTTGGTAGCCCGGGGGGGCAAGCCGGCTCGCGCCCCTGGCTACGGGCCCTTATCAGGGCTCGGGGCGACGAAGCGTGGGGTGGGGCACGCACACCCACACCGGCCAAGAAAGCGAAAGCCCCGGCCAGGGCTGACCGGGGCTATTCGCTTGGGGGATTCTTCGATCCGACGTCCGATAGACGCCGGACCTCAAACTCCGGATCTCGCGTGTCGTGCTACGGGCAGGCGCCTCCGCCGAGGCACACGAAGAACGGGTCGATGTCGCCGCCGTTGACGCGGCCGTCGCCGTTCATATCGCCGTTGAGGATGTCGCAGTTCGGGAACTGCGCGGTATAGGCACTGGGGTCGCCGAGCGCGAGGAAGAACGGATCGATGTCCGCCCCGTTGATCGCGCCGTCGCAGTTCATGTCACCTTTGTTGAACGCCGGCGCGCAGTCGACTCGCGTTACGCGGAACGCGTCGAGCCCGGCCTCGGTGATCGAATCATTCGGGTTGTCGATCGCGATAAAACGCATCTGGATGGTCGCTGTCGGCGCCACGAAGCTCTCGACGTCGAACGAGTTCACGATCCAGCCGTTGCTGTTGGGCACGGACTCCACGACGACCCACGGGCCGCCGTTGGAAATCTCTACTGACATGCGGTCCGGCGCGCCGTTCGTGCTGGTGAACCAGCGCGCGTAACTGATGCGGAACGATCCGCTGCCCGAGAGGTCGAGCACCGGCGAGATCAAGGTTGTGGGCCCGCCGTCGACATCTTCGTTGCGCGAGTTGCCGGTGACCCAGGCTTGGCCGGAGCCGTCAAAATCGCTAGGCGGGTCGCCGCGGCCGCCCCCGCCCGCGGGGACGCCTCGTTGCCACGGCCCGGTCGCGAGATTCTGGTTCGTCACCGACCAGCCGCGATTCAGCTCGAAATCGTCCTCGAAGACGACCTCGAATCCGACGGCCGCTACAGTCGCGTGCGACGTGTCCGGGGCGTTGGCCGGGCTGCGCATTTCGTTGCCGATCGTCGTCATCGCCGAGAAGTAGTACGCCACGGCAGTCGGGCACGCGATCGCGGGGAAGATGGCATCGTAGACGTTCGGCGTGACTTCGTTCATCGTTCCCTCCACGAAGCCGGCGCCGGAGTTGTAAAAGAAGCGGCCCGAGCCGGGCTGCGGGTCTTCGACGTTCGGCAGCACCTCGACCCGCACCGTCGTCCCGCCGGTCGGGTCGACTATTGTCGGCAGCCCGTTCGGGAAACGGAACTCGATCAACTCTAACGGCGGGGCGTCCATGTTGTGAGCGCCGAAGCCGGCCGCGATCTCGAAGTAGTGCGGCGTGCCGTTGCCGATGTTGGCGTCATCGTCGTCGAAGATGAGCCAGTCAATGGTGATGTCGGGCCGGATGCTGGATCCCGTATGCACGAACATGGTGTTAATCGCGAGGTCCCGCAGGATCGTGCGAAAGTTCAGCGGCTCGGTCACCATCAGCTCCGCGCGCGTGCTCCAGACGCACCCGGAGATGAGCTGCCCGCAGGCGTGGATCTGGCTGCCGCAGCTCGAACAGCCGCTGGTCTGATACTGGCAGTTGTTGTTGGCGTTGCGGATGCCGCTGCCGCAGTTCCGAAAGCCGACGCCGAGCGCCGAGCGTTCGGTGATCAGCACGCCCATCACGTCGCCCATGCCTTCGCCGAATTCACCCTGACCAGCGCCGGTGTTGCCGACTCGAACCAGGTGATGCCCGTATTCGTGGTGGACCACGTCGCCGAAGCCGGTGTTGTTGCAGCCCCCGCCCGAGCGGAAAAAGTTGATCGACGTGCCGTCGTAAAACGCATTGCAGGTGCTGGAAAGGTTGACGTTGACACGAAAACCCCTCTGCGGGAACGCTCCGCCGATTGTCGGATAGTCCGGATTGGCCGCGAGCGTCAGGTCGCGAACGATGTTGGCTTGCAGGTAGGTGTTCACCTGCGCGGTGGTGAGCTCGTTATTGGCTTGGTTGTGCAGGAAATCAACCGGACCCGGCGGCGTCACGGTCTGGTCGAGCGTCAGGTGCGAATTGCCGGCGGCCTGGTCGCGCACCGTGAACCACTCGCCGTTGACGTGCGAGCGCACGGTGACCGGCGAGTTGCCGGCGTGCGGGATCACGAAATCGCCATGCACGTCGGCGAACACGGAGTTGCCGCCGACCACCTGGACCTGCGCGTATGGCAACCCGAACGGCACCTCGCTGATGCAGGCGTCGGCCCGGAAGTCCGGCGACGCCAGTCCGCTCGTGTTGCCGGTGATGTCGATGTCCAGGATCTGATTCTGCGTGTGCAGGATTTGGCCGGTTGCGATGTCGACGACGAACAGGAACTTCTCATACTCCGGCGTCGCGGGCTTGGCGTTATCGGCGACGATGCTGACCGCGAGCCTCGCAGCGACGTCTTCGTCTTCGCCGCCGGCCCAGATCACGAGCTCGGGGTTGCTCAGATTGATCATTCCGGGGAACTCTTCCAGCGCGGCCTCTTCGACCAGGTCGATTCGGATGGGCGGGACCGGCTTGGGCACCTGAAAGTCGCCGAGATCGTGCAACGCGTTGCGAACCAGGACGAGCGGGAAACCGGGATCGTTGCGAACCACCAGCCGCACGTCGGCTCCAAAGACCGGAATGCCGGAGCGGGCCTGCGAAAAGTAAACCAGCGTGAGCTTGTAGTCGTCGGTCAGGGGCTGATACATCAGCCCCGTCGTATGTCGCGCGTCAGCGAGCCGGCTGTACGGCTCCAGGTCGGCGAATTCGGCGCCGAAAATCCCCGCGTGGTTCTCGAGAAACTGCTCGGCGACCTCTTCGGGGCTGTTGCCGGCCCCGAATGCCGCGCCGTAGACGGTCGTGATGCGGGTCCCCACCTCGAAAAAGTGAACATCCGGAAGCTCAAGCCGAAACTGCTCGCGGGCCTGACGCACGTCGACGGCCTGGGCGGCCGCGACGGTTAGCGCGCAGACCAGCCCCATGGTGGTGTAACGGCGCATTTTGCCACTCCTTTGCTTGAATCAAGGATATATTCCAGCGGGGCCTCATGAACCCCAAACATTTCCCCTGCCCTCCACAATAGCAGTTTGGACATGCCGAGCCAAGCGGCAAACGCCGGATTTCGCAGGTCCCGTGCGTTTCGGTGCCCGCGCCTCGCCGGGCCGCAACCCGTTTTCACGAGTTCAATCGGGCTGCGATCGGCATGCGCCGACCGAAGCCGAACGCCCGCGACGTCACCTTCAGACCCGGGGCGGCCTGCTGGCGTTTGTATTCGTTGACCTGAATCTTGCGAACGACGTCCCGCACGACCGCGCGCTCGAAGCCGGCGGCGACGATCTGGTCAACCGTCTCGAGCCGCTCTTCGTAGCGCTTCAAAATCGCATCGAGCACGTCGTAGGGCGGCAGCGTGTCCTGGTCGGTCTGGTCGGGCTTGAGCTCGGCCGACGGCGGCTTGGTCAGCGTGCTCGCCGGGATGATCTCGCGCCCCGCGCGCTCGTTGACCTGCCGCGCGATCTCGTACACCTTCGTCTTCGGCACGTCGCTGATGACCGCCAGACCGCCGCACATGTCGCCGTACAGCGTGCAATACCCGACCGCCAGCTCGCTCTTGTTGCCGGTGGTCAGCAGCAGGTCGCCGAATTTGTTGGATAGCGCCATTAGGATGCCGCCACGCGCGCGGGCCTGCACGTTTTCTTCCGTCACGTCGGGCGGGCGCCCGTCGAAGTGCGGCGTGAGGCTGCTCTCGTAGGCAGTGTGGATCGGGTCGATCTCGATCCGCGAAAAGCGGATGCCGAGACGCTCGGCGAGCGTGCGCGCGTCGGTCAGGCTGGCTGCGCTGCTGTAGCGGCTCGGCATCGCGACGGCGTGCACGCGCTCGCGGCCCAGGGCGGCGGCGGCGAGCGCGGCCACGACCGCCGAGTCGATTCCGCCGGACAGGCCCAGCACCACGGACTGGAATCCGCACTTGCACACGTAATCGCGCAGCCCCATGACGAGCGCGTCGTGCAACTCGGCGGGGCCTTCGAGCAGAGTCTCGCGGCGGGCCTCGCCCGGCTTTTCGAGATCGATCAGCAGCAAGTCTTCCTCGAAGCAGCGCGCCTGGGCAATCAGCGCACCGCTCGCGTCCACCACGCAACTCGCCCCGTCGAAGAGCAGTTCGTCGTTGCCGCCGACCTGGTTGACGTAGAGCGTAATGCACCGGTTGCGCCGCGCGTGATCGGCAATCAGCTCGACCCGCCCGGCGTGCTTGCCGTAGCCGTAAGGCGAAGCCGAGATGTTGATCAGCAGGTCGGTCCCGGCCCGCGCCAGTTCGCCGAGCGGATCGCAGTTGTAGAGCGGCCGCGCGAGCAGTTCCTCCTGGCACCACATGTCTTCGCAGACGGTGACGCCGAGCTGTCGGCCGCCGAACGCGGTCGGCTCCTGCGGGCCTGCGGGTTCAAAATAGCGCAGCTCGTCGAACACGTCGTACGTCGGCAGCAGCCGCTTACGCCACGTCGCGCAAACGCGCCCCTCATGCAACAGAGCGGCAGCGTTATAGAGCGGCCGCCCGTAGGCGCCCTCGTTGAACGCCGCGTAGCCGACGATGGCGGCGCAGCGCGTGGCCCGTTCGGCAATGGTGCGCAGCGCGGCGAGGTTGGCTTCGACGACCTCCCGCCGCAGCAGCAGGTCTTTGGCCGGATACCCGATGATGGCCTGCTCGGGGAAGACGGCGAGCTCCGCGCCGGCTACCGCGGCGCGCTCGAGCTGCGCCAGGATGCGGGCGGTGTTGCCGTCGATGTCGCCAATGGTTGGATTGAGCTGTACGAGTGCGAGTTTCACGTTCAGGCCTCTGCGCTGATCCTGGCCATTATGATCCTCGGAATGCACTGCCGGTTCAATGGCTCCGCCCGCGGACCTGGCTAAACAAGCGCGAAACCGACCCGAGGACCGACGCCGACGCGGACCTGCCGCGGCGTCCCGTCAGAGGCCCTGGACGGCAGCTTATCAGGGGGACAGCCAATGAATCGTGGGATAGGCCGCTTGCCCGCGAGCAACCGTTCTGCGACAATCTGCACGGGCAGTTCTCAGAGTCCACGTTGGTTCACCCAAGTCGGGAAGCGTGCCATGAAGTATCACCCTGTCACGTGCGCATCGCTGGCATGTCGCGCGCGTTTCCGCGTTCCAGAGTCGGCGGTCGGCAAGAGGGTTCGCTGTCCCCAATGCAAGCAGGAACTGCGGGTGCCCGGCACATTCGCCGAATTGGCCGCGGTGGGTGCACCCGCGCGCTTTCGAATCCGGATTCAGTCCGGGCCGGCTTTTGTGGACACGGAATGCATACTGGATCCGGATCGTAGCTATACCTTTGGCAAAGCGGATACCTGCGATCAGCAACTGCCCGGCCCCACGGTCTCGCGCCGCCACATTTCGCTGCACTGGGTCAACAACCGTTGGGTGCTCGAGGACCTCAACAGCACCAACGGGACCCAGGTCAACGGCCTGCCGGTCACCAAAGAGGCCCTCACCGGCGGCGAGAACATTCAGGTCGGCGCCTACGAGCTCAAGTTCATTTCCCCCGGCAAGGCGCTTACATCACCCCCGACCGGCTCGGAACCGATCGTCGTTCCGGAGAAAGAAGCCAATCCGCTGCACGTCGCGCAGGCGGAGGCCGCGGCTGAATCGGACGTGCCCAGGGAAGAGCGCCTGCTCCGCGAGGCGGGTGAGTTTTTTGAATACCAGCCCGAATATCTCGAGGCGGCGGGAAAGTCTTCGTCGCGGCGCTACGCGCTGTCTCTCGCCACGCGCCTACTCGTGGTGGTGGCGTTGCTCGCGCTCGCGACATGGGGATCTCTCTTCGCCAAACAGCATTACTTCGCGAGCATGGATACGACTGCCGGGAGCGGCCAAACGGACCCGATCGAGATTCCGTCGGAGTTCGTGCGGGTGCTGGGAGAAAAGGATTTTGAAGCGGCTCGAACACAGCTTGCTTGGGCACGTGAATCCGGTGAAGAAGAGCACTCGCCGGAATTGCTCGAGCGAATGAAGGAACTGTTGGATCGAAAGCTGAGTGGGCACTTGCGCGATCTTCTGGGTCGCGCCCGGACGGCCCTACGGCAAGGGGACCGAGAGGCCGTTGACCGCCTGTCCGCCCTCGCGAAACAAGCCGCGCCCGCTCCGCTCCCTATGGAGTGGAAAGGAGTCGAAGCGCGGCGCCAACAGCTCGACCTGTTTGTGCAGATCGAGGAAGAAGTTGCCAACAAGCGGTGGCGCCAAGTCCAAGAGTCGCTTGCCACGGCCCGGCGGCTCCATCCGGAGAATCCGAAGTTGCATGCGCTGGAGCGGCAAGTACAGACCCGGATGGGAGCCGGTCTGCTCATACGCTTTTCGCAGTCGATCGACGGCCTGGAGGCTCATCTGGGCGAACGTTTGGTACAGGTGACCGCGGAGGAACAATGGGAACTTCCTCCCGGCGCGGTAACGCTGCACGTTCAAGCCCCCGGGCACTTTCCCTCCGAATTCCAGGTGAATCTCGAGGCCGGCGAGCTGACGACGGTCGAAGTAGACTTGCGGCCGTTGGCCCCTCCCGCGGCGTGGGCACTCTTGTTGCTCGAACACTCGAATTCGCAACCTGCGTACTGGCTTGCCGCCCGGTACTATGGAGAAGCCGGGGCCATTGAGGCCGAGTTGGCCCGAATCGTGATTGCACGGACGCAGGATGAGGTTCATCGCAGTTTCAAGCGCGGCGGGCTTCGGATTTGTCGCATCAAGTTCAAGGACGCCCCGGACTTGCTGGCGCGCATTGCGAGCGAAGGTTTGGAAATGCTCTCGGTGACATCGCTTCCCGACGGGAAGTTACGATCCGTGCGCGTGGCCGATACCGTCTCGATCGAAGACGTGACGCCGGAGACGGCCATCGAGTTGACTCTGAAATGGATCGAAATCCAGCGGCGAGACGGCAAGGACGCGATCGTCGCGCTGGAAAGTGTAGTCGGCCTGATGATCGGTCTGTCCGAGCACGAAGCCGGCGTGACGCGGGCGACCGACGCGCTCGTCACGGCTTGCCTCGCTTGGCTCGAGAACGGCTGCTACGTCTGCATCGGCTCCGGCCGGGTGGAATGTGAATTCTGCGCGGGCAAGGGGCGGCGCGTCGACGAATTCCCGTGTCCGATCTGCGGGGCGACGGGAACGGTCACATGCGTGAAGTGCGGCGGAGACGCAAGGGTCAATTGCGGCTCTTGCAATGGCACCGGGAAGAAGCGCAGGCGCCAAAAGCCGGGCGAGACGGGCGTTCCGACCTTTAGGACTTGTAATGCGTGCAATGGGACCGGAAACAAGCCGTGTATCAAGTGCCGAGCCGGGCAGGTGACGTGCAAGAAATGTAAGGGCAAGCTCAAGGTGCGAAAGACGGTTTCATGTCCTGAATGCAACAAGGGCCGCGTCTCATGCCCGGCCTGCGGAGGGGCCGGGTCCAAACAAGCTATGGACCCCGAGACGCGCGCCCAAGCGGAGATCGCGGCTGCCGAATTCATGAGTAGGTCTCAGTGAACCGCTGACGGCGGACCGATCCGCGATGGCGTTACGACCCGCGCGATACGCTCAGGCACGCACCGCCGCGACCATCGCGCGGATGTTCTCCTCGGGGACCCTTTCCGGATCGTACGTGCAGCCCGGAGCGACGATCAGCGGGCGCTCGCCCATCGCCGCCAGAGCGTCGCGCACCTCACCGGCGACGGCTTGCGGCGTGCCGTTGGGCAGCGTTTCGAGATTATTGACGCCGGCCGCGATCGCCGGAGGTCGGGAACGACCCAAGTCGCGCGTCGATTCGAGCAGCGGCAGCGCCTCGCCGATCGTCGGCCCCGTTATGCGGTCGGCCCAGTGGACGACGTGTACGACCGGCTCGCTCAGGTGCCGCCCGAACCGCCGCGGCGTTCCGCAGAGGTGGACGACGTTGAACCACCCGTCCTCGGCGGCCCAGAAAATTGTGTTGTCGGTCAGCGCGACGAGTTCGTCGTACGGATCGGGCGATTCGGCGGCGGCGGGGCGTTCGGCGTCGGCCGGGCCTCCGGCTTCAGCACCGGCGGTCGGCCCGTCCGCGGCTTCCTTCGCATCCTCCTCGGCGCTGCGCGCGCGGTGCGCCGCAAACGCTTCGCGGTTCGCGGGCGTGTCCACCCAATCGTCGCGCGTCGCGAGGTAGATGCCGTCCGCGCCGGCCTCGATGCATGCCCGGGCGAAGTTCGCCAGCGAGCGGCCGATCGTGTCAACTGCGGCCGCCATCGCCGCCCAGTCTTCGTGCAGCATTCGCGTCAGGAGCGCGTCGCGCGGGTCGTCTCTAACGCCGACCGTCGGCGGGCCGTGCTTTTTCTTGTGCGGCGCGGTCAGGTTCCGCAGCGTGATCCAGGCACTGAAGATCGTCGTCGTCATCGGCACCTCGCCGTCAAGCTGCTCGGCCAGCCGTCGAATCAGCTCGAGCTGCCGGTCGAAGGGCTCGGCGTCGCCGGGCAGGTCTTCGAGCTTGCGCAGGTCGTCCAGGGACTGAATCACGCCGGCCGAGCCGAGCGTGTGGCGCGGATAGCCGAACTCGTTCATCACTTTCAAGAAGTCGAGGTCGTAGGTGTCCAGATGGCGCAGGTGGGCCTCGGCGGCGGCGGCCGGCTCCTGAAGCTCGGGTGGAAAGTGATACCAGCAACCGACGGCCGGCGGTACGTCCTCCGTTCCGGCCAGCACCAAACGAAGGTGTTCCGTCTTGCTCATCCATTTGTCCTGGCGCGCCGGGGCCGCGCGGTCGCGCGCTCAAGCTTCGTGAGCGAAGCCTGTCGAGCGCGCCGCGCAAGGCAAACGGGCTCGCCACCCTCGGCGAGCCCGCTGCGCGCGGTTTCAAGTCGCTGTCGCATTTCGATCACGCCGGGCCGGCGACGAGACCGAGTGTACGGCCGAGCGGCACCGAGACGGCCCGGCCGCTCCCTACCACAGACGGCTATGCGCCCGGCGTACCGAGCGTAGCTTCGCTGGGCGTTTTCGAGGCGCTCGGAGCGGACAGCGGAACCGACGGCAGCTTCGCGGAGAGCAGCGACTCGGCGGGCCGCTCGACCGCGACGCTCGGCGCCTCGATCGGTTCGCCGCGGGCGATGATCTTCATTTTCTGGTACTTGCGGAACCCGGTGCCGGCCGGAATCAGCCGGCCCAGGATCACGTTTTCCTTGAGACCGACGAGCCGATCCTCCTGGCTTGCCAACGAGGCCTGCGTCAGGACCTTAGTGGTTTCCTGGAACGAAGCGGCGGAGATGAACGATTCGCTCTGAAGGCTGGCCTTGGTGATCCCAAGCAGCAGTGTCTTGGCCGACGCGGGCTTGGGCTTGCGCCCTTTCGCCGGCGTGCCGCCGTCGGCGTCGACCGCGTCGTTCTTGGCGACGAAGTCCTCCTTGAGCACGATCTGGCCGACTTCGAAGTCCGTGTCGCCGGGATCGGCAATCTTGACCGACTTGGCGAGGCGTTCGTTCTCGGCTCGAAAGATAAACTTGTCGACCACTTCGTTGGGCGGGAAGCGCGGCGAGTCGCCCTCGCTGTCGAGCTTCACCTTGCGCAGCATCTGGGCGATGATGACCTCGATGTGCTTGTCGTTGATGTTCACGTTTTGCTGGCGATAGACCGCCTGAATCTCCTTTTGCAGATAGCGCTGCAAGTCCTCCTCGCCGTTGATCCGCAGGATGTCGTGCGGAATCAGCGGCCCTTCAATCAGCGGCGTACCGGCCTGGACGAAGTCGCCGGCGTGGACGAGCAACTGCTTGTCCTGAGGAACGTGGTGCTCTTTTTCCATGCCCGACTCGGAGCGGACCACGATCGTCATCTTCCCGCGCCGCTTCTCGGTTAGCAGCTCGACCACACCCGAGATCTCGGCCATGATCGAGGGCTCCTTCGGCTTGCGGGCCTCGAAGATCTCGGTCACGCGCGGCAGACCGCCGGTGATGTCCTGCGTGCCGCTGATTTCGCGCGGCTGGCGGGCGAGCAGGACGCCGGGCTTGAGCGTGTCGCCTTCGCGCACCTCAATCCGGGCCTTGGCGGGCAGGTGGTGGAAGTCGAGGATTTTCCCTTCCTTGTCCTCGATGATCACGCGCGGGTGCTTGTCGCCTTTGTGCTCGATCACGACCCACTTGCTGCCCTCGCGCCCTTCCTGCTCGAGACGCACGGTCTCGCCTTCGACGATGTCCTGAAAGCGGACGAAGCCCGCGGCCTCGGCGAGCATGGGCGTAAAGTGCGAGTCCCATTTCACGATCGCCGTCCGAGCGGAGACCTTCGTCCCGTCGGCCATCAGGACCGCGGCCCCGTAGGGCACCTTGTAGCGCTCGAGCTCGCGGTCCTTCTCATCGACGGTCGCGATCTCGCCGTTGCGCTTCAGAACGCGAAAGATCGTCTTGCCGCTTTCCTCGTCGATCATCTCGGCGGCGTTCAGATTGTGATAGACCACGCGGCCGGACTGCGAGGCGGTGATCTCGTTTTCGACGACGGCGCGGCTGGCGACGCCGCCGGTGTGGAACGTCCGCATCGTGAGTTGGGTCCCCGGTTCACCGATCGACTGGGCGGCGATGATGCCCACGGCCAAGCCCTCCTCGACCAGCTTCCCGGTGGAAAGGTCGGCCCCGTAGCAGTGGGCACAGATGCCGAGGGGGGATTCGCAGGTCAGCGGGCTGCGCACCCGGATCTTGTCCAGGCCCAGCCCGCCGTCTTCCGGGGAGGCTTCCATGCGGAAGGCGGTCTTGGCGGTGATCAGGTCGTTTTCGCGCAGGATGATCTCGTCGGTGCGGATGTCGCGGACGTTGTCCCGCGCCGTCCGGCCGATGATTGACTGCGACAATTTGATGTCGACTTCTTCACCCTTGTACACCGTGCTCTTGGAGACGCCCTCGATCGTGCCGCAATCGTGTTGAGTCACGATGACGTTTTGGGCCACGTCGGCGAGCTTGCGGGTCAGGTAGCCTGAATCGGCCGTCTTGAGGGCGGTGTCGGCCAGACCCTTGCGCGCGCCGTGCGTCGAGCTGAAGTACTCGAGCACGTTCAGCCCCTCGCGGAAGTTCGCCTTGATCGGCGCCTCCATGATCTCGCCGGACGGCTTGGCCATCAGGGCCCGCATGCCGGCGAGCTGGCGAATCTGGTCAACCGAGCCGCGGGCACCCGAATCGCTCATCAGGAATATGGGGTTGAGGTAGGGCTCGGCCTTGGCCGCTCCGGGCTTGGCCTCGCGCCCGTCCTCGTAGCGCCAGTCGTCGCGCAGCGTCGCCATCATCTGCTGCGTCACGCTTTCGCGGGCGTGGACCCAAACGTCGATGAGCTGGTTGTGGCGCTCCATGGGCGTGATCACGCCGTTCTGGTAGTTCTTCTCGATGCGGTCCACGACTTTCTGAGCCGCGTCGAGGATTTTCTGCTTCGCTTCCGGGATGCGCAGGTCGGACAGGCTCAGCGAGAGCCCCGCCAGCGTGCTGTGGCGGAAGCCCAGGCTCTTCATGCGGTCCAGCAACCCGATGGTCTCACTGCGCCCCAGCCGATGGTGGCAGTCGGCGATCACCCGCGACGCGCCCTTTTGCGATAAGGGGTAGTTGTAGAACGGCATTCGGATGTCGAGGTCGTCGTTGAAGATGCAACGCCCCGGCGTCGTCCGGATGGTGCCGTTTTCGGAAACCGCGACGGGCCCCTCGTCGGGGTCGTTGATGACCTCCGTGTTGGCAATCCGAACGCGAATCGGCGTGTGCATCACGATCTGGCGCATTTCGAGCGCGAGCACCGCTTCTTGGGGCGAAACGAAAGCCCGCTCGCGCCCCGCCTTGACCTTGCGCGCCTCTCCGGGGTGATCGCAGGTCAGGTAATAGATGCCCATGACGATGTCCTGCGACGGCGACATGATCGGGGAGCCGTTGGCCGGGCTGAAGATGTTGTGCGTGCTCATCATCAGCACGTGCGCCTCGGCCTGGGCCTCGATCGACAGCGGCAGGTGTACGGCCATCTGGTCGCCGTCGAAGTCTGCGTTGAAGCCCTTGCAGACCAGGGGGTGGATCATGATCGCATTGCCTTCGACCAGCACGGGCTCGAAGGCTTGGATGCCCATGCGGTGCAGTGTCGGCGCGCGATTCAGGAGCACGGGGTGCTGATAGATCACCTCTTCAAGAATGTCCCAAATCTGCTGGTCGCGCCGCTGCAACATCTTCTTGGCGCTCTTGATCGTGTCCGCCAGGCCGCGCTCACGCAGCTTGCGGATGATGAACGGCTGGTACAGCTCGAGCGCGATCTTTTTCGGCAGCCCGCACTGGTGCAGCTTCAGCTCCGGGCCGACGACCACCACGCTGCGGGCCGAATAGTCGACCCGCTTGCCCAGCAGG
>JACZRH010000304.1 GCA_022574815.1 Planctomycetota bacterium
CGCGTCTGAGGATCTCGACCTCTTCATCCGGCTGGGCTCGGTTCACGACTGCCAACCAGTTTCGCGGCGGTTGCACCGGCCATTCTTCGGGCTCCTGGAGAAACGCGCGCTCGCCGCGCTTTTGGTTACGCCGTCGCCATAGGCTGCCCCACTGCCAGTCCTCGGCCCGTTTGACCGCCCGGTTCAGGACGTGGTAGGCGAGTCCGCCCATCGCCGTTCGAGGTCGCCGCGGCATGGTCGAATCATGCCGTGGAAGACCTGGCGTGGAATCATGAAGGGCTAGCGACCCTTCTCCAAACACGACGCAAGACCGCGCTGGCTGAAGCCTGTGGCTCCACGGGCATTGAAAGAGATTCTGGCGCTACTCATTTCGGCGGATTGCAGCGAGATCGGTCGGTCCCGGACTGGCAATTTCACGACGATTCCGCTACGCTCGGAAGGCGGCGAGGAACGGGAGAGGCTTTTCATGTATGAACCCAGGAATCGTATCGCATGTCGCACTTGCGCGTTGGTCGTGGCGGGTTCGCTTGCGGGTCAAACGCTCTTGGCCGGCGGATCGTACACGCCGCTCGCGAGCCTGAGCACGGCGCGGCAGGAATCCGCCAGCGCCGTGCTGCGCGGCCAAGTCTACGTCATGGGCGGGCTCGTATCGGGTCGCACGGCGTTGCGTTCGATGGAGCGCTACGATGACTTGAAGAACCGCTGGGATTTCGTCGCCGATATGCCCGCGTCACGCGACCACCACGGGGCGGCGGTCGTCCGCGAGCGGCTGTATGTGATCGGCGGGTACGCGGCCGACTTTCAGGCCAAGAACACGGTCTTCGAATACGACCCGATCAACGACACCTGGCGATCACGGGCGCCCTTGCCGTCGGCGCGGGGCGCGCTTTCGATCGTCGCCGTCGATGACCGGGTCTACGCAATCGGCGGCGTCAGCGCGGGCGGTGCGGCGACGCGGACGGTATTCATTTACGATCCCGTGGCGGACCAGTGGACGCGGGGCGCCGATATGCCGACCGCGCGCGAGCACCTCACCGCCGCCGCCGTCGGGACTGACATCTACGTCATCGGCGGTCGGGTCGGGTCGGCCCGCGCGAGCAACGAGCGCTACGACACGCTCAACAATGCCTGGCACGTGATGAGACCGATGCCCACGGCGCGCAGCGCCATGGCAACCGCGACGTTCGACGGCAAGATCTATGTGATGGGGGGTGAGATCCCGCGGCTGTTCGCGATCAACGAGGTGTACGACCCGGCGTCCGACACCTGGTCCACGTCCGCGCCGATGCCCGTGCCGCGTCACGGGCTGGGCGCCGTCGCGGTTTCCGATGGAATCATGCTACCCGGCGGCGGGACCATCCAGGGGCTGCGCCCCACGGCGTTCGTCGATATCTTTCGCCCCTTCCAACTCGGCGACCTGAACTGCGACGGGGCGTTCAACGGCGGCGACATCGATCCGTTCTTTCTCGCGCTCGGCGACCCGGCCGCGTACTTGGCCCGGTTTCCAAGCTGCGACATCAACAACGCCGACATGAATCGCGACGGAATGGTCAACGGCGGCGACATCGATCCGTTCTTCACCTGCCTGGGCGGCGGGAATTGTCCATAGGACTGAAAAAGGGGTCGGGAGTCTTTAACGGGCGGGTTCGACCTTCGGTCTTGGCGGGCGGCCCCTCGGTCTCAGTGTCGATTCCAATCCCAGCTTGGCCGCGATGCGGAGTTGCCAGCGCTCGCTGCCGAAGGGTGCCCCGCGCCCCGCCGAGCGCCTGAGCGCCTTGAGCTCCTCATGCGGCTGCGCTCGGTTCACGACCGCCAACCAGTTTCGCGGCGGTTGCACCGGCCATTCTTCGGGCTCCTGGAGAAACGCGCGCTCGGCGCGTTTCTGGTTACGCCGTCGCCATAGGCTGCCCCACTGCCAGTCCTCGGCCCGTTTGACCAGATTGGCATTCAGGGCATTGCGCTCGACGTACCGGCACACGGTCAGGAAATGGTGATCGCGCTCGATGGGGAACGATTTGAAGCGGCCTTGATAGACGGGGCCCGTGCCGGCCGATTGATAGTGCGCGTGGCGGCGCTGCGAATGGGTCACGGTGAGCCAGCGCATGAAGTGCGACAGTTCGTCGTCGGTCCGCGGCCACAGGACCATGTGCCAGTGATTGGGCATGACGCAGTAGCACGCGATGCGCGTGCCAAACCGCTTCCAGGCCTGCTCCAAAACGATTTCGAACGCTTGGAAGTCGGCGCGTTTTTCGAAGAGTGTCGCCCGTCCCACCGCCCGGTTCAGGACGTGGTAGGCCAGTCCGCCCATCGCCATTCGAGGTCGCCGCGGCATGCTCGCATCATATCGCGTGAGTTCTGTCGCGGCAAGAAAAAGACTCCCGACCCCTTTTTCCAACCAGGCCCAACTTCACATCTTTGTCGACGCGCAGCCGCCGGTTGGCGAGCTCTCCGCCCCCGGCATCTTGCTCGACCGTCTCCCACGAGACCTGCGTGATCTTGTACGCGAGCACGGACCCGACCCGCAGCGTGACTTGCCCATGAAAGCGGCCATCATCCCGACGCGTCAGCAATACGCTGGCCGGCTTCCAGCGCCCGGCCGCCGCGTGACTCCCGGCGATGTAGACCTTCGCATCGGACGCCCTGTTCCCCGGCACGGTCACGTTGAAAGTGATTGACGCAGATTCCAATTCACCGCAAAACGCCGGATTGAGGCTCAGTACGATTGTTCCGAGAAGAGACATCCGTCGCTCCCGATCGGCCGCGATTCATCCGAGGCGCCGTAGCGCTGTGTTGAGCGTGCGAGCATACGCCCACAGGCACAGGATCATAAGAACATAGCACGTATTCCCCCCGTACCTGGCCCACGTTTGATGAAACGCAAAGACCGGGTCCCACCATGCGGGTGGATCGAACGTAAAGCCCACGCCACCCACCGGTGTCACCCACAGGTTGCCAAAACTGAGTAGGATTTGCAGCGGGAGTTCTGAAACAAGCAGGCCGAAGGCGAGCAGGCCGGCCCACATGACCAGCCGAAGCCGCCGACAATGCTCTCGATCCAAGCGCAGCATCAAGTAAATCCAACACAGCAGCAAAGCGGCCGCGTGGGCGCACGTTCCGACAATTCCTAATATGAGTGGCAGCAACGAAAGCCCAGGCGCAAGAAGAAGTCGCCAGAGAGCGCTGGATATCAGCGCGGTAACCATCAACAGAAGCGCTACACCGGCGGCGCAAATGGCGAGCTTGGGCCGGTACAGCGCCGTGCGCCGCGTGAATGGAAACGTGATCAGCAAGACGCCCAGGCCGATGAGCAAGCCGGCAGCGGCCCCGGCAAAGCTCCACGTGTAGATCGTGGCCATATAGAGGAAACGGAATGGCTGGTTCGGTGGAGCGAGCTCGCCCCAGATCAGTGGCGTGACGAGAGTCACAACTTTGAAGGCGCTGGTGCCCATAGCCGGTAGTGCGAGGGCGAGGACCCAGACGCCGATCCCAAGCCGCGTGCGGCGCATGGCACGGAAGGAATCGAATCTCAGGCCGTCGGGAATAATCGAGCGGCGAACCGGCCGGCCGCACTCGGGGCAAACGCCATCCAGCGATAACGACCTCAAATTGTACCCGCACTCCCTACACGGCTGATCGGTGCCGATCGTCCCGGAGTTCTGCTCGCCGTTGAGCTGATGAGGATTCACAATCGGCAGTATAGGCCTGCCGCCCGCGGGCCAGACTACGACAATCGCCAAAATTTGTAATCAACGACGCGGCACGGCCTGACGAAGTGGCCGTGTTCAAACCCTGCGCGACCGCTGATTACGCGCCAGCGTCAGTGGGCCGCGCCAATCGTGCCGCCGGACCTGCAACCTGGCGCTCGCACTGCCAGGGCCGCGCTCGGGGCCGACACGCCGCCGCCGGCCGAGCCGCCCGCTGTCCTCAATCCCTCAGGTACCCCTCGCGCCTTCCAAGTCACCATCCGCTGTTCGCAATTCGCCCTCCCCCCTTGACACTTCCGCCTCCACTCACTAGAATACCTAGACAGAAGGTCTCGTCAGGAAGCCTCGCCATGCACCCGCGGCCGCCAATCCCACACCCGTCCGACCACCTTTGCTGCCTCCGCGCCGGCTGCCGCCAGCCCTACAAAGCAAGGTGCGCAAAAACACTTCCCGCCGATTTGCGCATGTTGCGCACCTTCCCCTGCCCGACTCTCGAGTCCGCTATTCCCGGACCCACTCCGCCCTTCGTGCGCACCTTGCCCCGCCCGGCACCCCGGCAACGACTCCAAACGGCCGCCCCGAAGCCCGCCCGCTACCCCCGCCGCGCAAGACGCTCGCCCAAACCCTTCGTGCCTACGTGCCTACGTGCCTCTCTTAGAACCACCACGCGGCTCCGGGTTCCTGCTTGATGATCACGCCGCGGAGGTATTCGACGGCTTTCTCGAAGCCCTCCTGGATGCTCATCAGCGCGTCCTCGTGCTCGATGCTGATCACGCCGTCGTAGCCCTTCAGCTTCAACATGCTCACGAACGGCTTCCAGAACTCGTCGCCATGCCCGTAGCCGCAGGTGCGGAACACCCAGCTTCGCTTGTGCAGGTCGGCGTAGCTCTTGGTGTCGAGCGTGCCGTTGATCTTGGTGTTGTGTGCGTCGATGGCGGTGTCCTTGCCGTGCACGTGGTAGATGCAGCCGGCGTCGCCGAGCACGCGGGCGGACTCGACCGGGTCGATGCCCTGCCAGAAGAAGTGCGAGGGGTCGAGGTTCGCACCGAGTTGCGAGCCGCCCGCCTCGCGCAGCCGCAGGATCGTCTCGGTGTTGTAGACGCAGAAGCCGGGGTGGGCCTCGAACGCAATCTTGACGCCTTCGTCGGCGGCTTCCGCGTTCTTCTTGCTCCAATACGGGATGAGGACTTCATCCCACTGGTACTTGAGGGCCTTTTCAAACTCAGGCGGCCAGGGGCAGGTGACCCAGCTCGGGGCCTTGTCGCCGGGCGCGCCGCCGGGGCAGCCGCTGAAGTTGATCACGACGTCGGTGCCGAGCTTGGGCGCCAAGCGCACGGCGACGTCGTGGGCTCGGTCGTGCTCGGCCGCGATCTCGGGGTTCGGGCTGACCGGGTTGCCGTGGACGGCGAGGCCGATGATCTCGAGCCCGCGTTTCTTGCAGTCCTCGATGATTCTCTTCTGAGCGGCGGCGTCGTTCAGCACGTCCGCGGGCTCGAAGAACGGTTTGCCGGGATAGGCCCCGACCGGCAGCTCGATCGCCTCGAGCCCGACCTTCTGGCAGTAGTCGAGCGCCTTTTCCCAACCCATGCTCCCGAGACCGGCTCCCATGACGCCGAGTTTCATCGCACCGCCTCCTTCATGCGTGTGTTGCGGGAAATCAGTTTGCCTGACAATTTGGATGATATCGGGGCCGGGAATGGGCAACCAGCACCCGGCTCAATCGACGTCGACCGGTTCCCAGACGAAGAACGTGAAGCCCATGAAGTTGATCAGCCGGCGGACGAT
>JACZRH010000038.1 GCA_022574815.1 Planctomycetota bacterium
AGTCCTTTGGACCCTCAGTGGTGATTACACGAATCCGGCCATCTTGGACGGATCCGCCGCATCGCCTACTTGGGTCGGCGTCAACCACCTAGTGACCGGTTGGACTTGGCACTACACGAAGAAAAGTGGTGACACCGGTGGTAAGAATCAGGTGGATATAGGCTTCGGAGGAAATACCCTTCGTTTTCAAGGAGTCGGTGAAGGCCCCCTCGGGCAGGCAGTCTCAGCCCTCTGGGGCGAATTCGGCATTAAAATCGATGACACCACATTTTTCACGTCTGAAGGCAACCCAGCGATGATCGGTACCGTTACGATTACGGTAGATGGGGTCGGCTCCTTTGTGGGTGGCGGATATAGTCACCCGGGACTTGGGGCTTTCGCCAACAACGCCGGTTCGGATGTTGTCACCGTCAGCGGTGGCGAATTCACTGTCGTTCCGGAGCCCGGAACGGCATTGCTCATGATGCTCGGTCTCGGTGGACTCGGCGTAATGGGTCGCTCCAACCGCAAGTAGTAAGTAGATCGGGTCTTTTCGATCTATCGAGTTTGAGGCGCCCCGGGTGTAACAACCCGGGGCGTTCTCCCTTCTGGAGGCCCGCACCCCATGTGTAGTCAGTCGCTAGTCGAGCTGCTGCTCGAGGCTCGATTGTGGGTTTGAGAACTACGCCGGTAGCCCCGTAGATCTTGTGCTACTAAAAAAGCTGATCCCAGCCAGGTGGAGAGTTCAAAACCATGCCGACGACGACCCCGACGACCTTCACTAGATCGACTATTTCATGTTCCCGCCGCTCGAACTGGCGGTTTTTGTCCTTTGCCTTATTGCCCGTCGCCCTGGCAATCCTCATTTCCGCATGCAGTCCGGAGAGCGACAGATCACGCAAGAGCCAAGAAACCGTTGCTGACCCCAGCACCACGAACAGCACCAGCGGAATGCTGCTTCCGCCCATGATTTTCGCTCGGAGCGACATGTTCTTGAACATTGGGACTCGTCTCCTGCTCTTAAGAAGTGCTCAGCCCTTGCGGCTGCGGTCACGGGCGGCCGGATTCCTGGTCACCTGATGCACACCCATAGCGGGGCTTGGTGGGACAGTAGCTTGCCGCGTGCCAGACCATGGAGGTGCGATCTATTGCGATTCATCGACCTGACAGCACTCCGCCGTTAACGTCTTGAGCGGAATCCGCCTTTTCTTGCCACTCTGGGTTATGTCGGCATTCCAGTTGGTCGCCTTCAATTCCATCACTGAGCGCGACGCCCGCCGACCCGGTAGCGGCGGCGAGGCTCCCTCGGTGCGGCCATCAAGATGACCGGGGCGCAGCACGCGGTTGAGAGTTTCGCGGGCCTCTGTGCCCGGCGGACAGTGACGGTTGCCTCACTGACGCCGGATCAACCAAGCAGGATGAATTCGATCGTTCGCCGACCAACTACTGGGAGCGCGAAGTGTTCAACGTCATGCTAAGGGAAGCGAAGCATCCGGCCCGCTGACCTGCAGATTCTTCGCTGCGCTCGGAATGACATTGCCCAACATTCCTCGCTCTGGATAATAAGTAGCTGTTTCTGGTCTTGCGACGGTCTGCACGCAGAGCACCGCGCGGGTTGAAGCCCGCGGCTCGTCGTTGTTGCGGGATTGCAAGCGCTGATGGAGCTAGAAAGCCACCTGCAACTGCACGCGGAAGATGAGCGCGTCGTCGTTGACGTTGGCCAGGCTCCCGCTGGAGCTGCGGATCGGGACTTCGGAGACCTTCGTCACATCGGTCTGCAATTTGACCTTGTCGCCTTGGATGTAGTAGTTCAGGCCGCCGGCGTACTCCCAGGTGCCCTCCTGCCCGCCCGACAGAACCGAGATGCCCCCGACGCGGCCGACCGCCTCGAGTTTCTTCTCCAGGCCGGGGATCGGCAGAAAATATCCGACTTGCAGGTACGCGCCGTGCATGGTCGTCGTCGAATCGTCGCCCGTCGCGAGAAACAAAGGGGTGAAGGGGCGGCGCGTGGCGCGGCGGACGTCGACGATGCGCAGAATGTACTCGCCGGTCGCCGAGAAGCCGTTCCACTTGAACGCGCTCTCCAATCCGAACTGGTTGATCTGAAGGCCGTTGGTGGTCGTGTTCCCGAAGCCGCCGGTCCCGAAGCGGCGCGGCAGTTTGAAGGGGATGCGCGTCGTTCGCGCGTCGCTCTGGTCGTCGTTGAACGCGTAATGGAAGCCGAAGTCTAGCGCGGGGGACTCGTGGAAGGCGTGGTCGGCCTGGCTCTTGAAATCCTTGCCGGGATTGTCGCCGAAGGCGTGCCAGACGGCGTGAAACACGATGCCCGGATTTCCGTCGAGCTCGGCCGGATCGGGTGTGATCGTGCGGTTGTTCACGCCGTTGAACGAGTTGACGATGTCGAGATAGTAGTCCAGGCGCTTGTCAAAGAGGCGTCCCCAAAAGCGGACGCCCAGCCCGCGACTGAATTGGAAGACGGCGTCGGCCGCGGGGCGGTCAACGAACTGGAGGTTGGCCGACGAGGTCATCTGGGCGCGGGTCGAGGCGATCTTGAAGATCCCGGCCCTGAACTGGAATTCCTCACGGAATTTGTAGTTCAGGTAGGCGTAATGGAGGCGGGTGTCGTAGCTGTTGGAGGCACCCATGCGCAGCACGACGCGATAGGTCAGGTTGCGGTCGTAAGCGTGCCCGCGGAAGCCGAGCCGGATGCGCTGCACATCGAACCCGGTGCGGTCGTCGCGCTGCAAGCCCGGGTTCAGGTACTTGTTGCCGGAGCGGGTCGCGTAATGCGTCCAGCGGAACTGAATGCGCCCATTGATCTTCAGTTCGAACTGATCGTCGCTGCTGCGAATGAAAAAGCCGCCGTTGTAGCCGGCTTGCGTCGTGGACTGCATCAGGCTCTCGCGAAATTCCGACTCGCCGAGCACCTCGCGAATCTGGGCGCGCATCAGCTCGACCCGCGCCCGCTCCGCGTCGCGCGTGTGTACCGCGAAGACCTGTGCCTCCAGGGTTTGAAGCCGGCGTTGCTGCGCCTCGAGCAACCCCGTGAGACGGGCGAGTTTCTCGTCGACCGGCCCTTGTGCCGCCGGTCCGGTCTCCTGAGCGACTGCGAGCCCCACCAGGCAGCATCCGCCGCTCAGCAACGTCAGCCATCGTTTCTGATAGGACACAGTTTGCTTGCGCTCCTCATCCCGTGCTCGGGTTGGACGTTGGAGTCGCCGCAGGCCGCGCCTCCCACCGGCAACGGAACAAACATGGTATTCGCGGCAACGTCCGGTCACAAGCAGAACGCAAGGAAACGGGCGGCGACCGCGACGGCCACCGCCCATTGAATGGGTATTGCTGCGACGCGCCGGACGCGGTCACTGGCGGAATACGTTTCCGGTACCCGGGTCGAGCGGGAATTGGAGGGACACCCAATTGTCCCACAAAGCGGTGACGAAGTTCGTCGCCGGGGCGCGCACGATGTTGTCGTAGTCGCTATTCGCGGTTGCGTCGTTGAAGATGTTGCTGTCGGACACCGCCTCAATCGAGGCCGTTCCGGAGGCCTGGTAGAAGTTCACGAAGTCGGCGTTCCTGGGCTGAACACAACCGCCAATGTCGCCGAAGCCGCCGAAGAAGATGAACGGCGAGCCGCCGACGCTCAGGAAGACCAGCGCTCTTTTGCATGCCGCGAGACGAGTTGTCATGTAAACTCTCCTTTGGGATTTGAGAATCGATTCATCCTTGAATTTCGATTTCGCACGATACGCTATCAGAATGCGACCTGCAACTGCACGCGGAAGATGAGCGCGTCGTCGTTAACGTTCGCTGAGCGCGCGCAGACCCACGCTAAGACTCCGAGCATGGTCCGGCAATTGGCGTTCCACGATAGGCGGTCAAGGCGAAACAAGCGTTAACCAATTGTGCATAAGCATGTTATGACAAAACATGCAGCGAAACGCCAAGACGCACGTACAGGGAAGGCGGACGGAAAACCGTCGATTCCGAGAGATAAGAACCGGTAACGTGTTTGCATAAAATGGTTTACGGCTCAGATTCAAAGAAAATGACGAGTCCGTCGATAGGCGGAAGAACGTCACCGTATACCTGCCTCCCCTGGATCACCGCGTTGGGCATATTCGGCTGTGCAACGCACGGCCTCGCCCATGCTTTTTGCCCGGGTTTGCACGCCCGTATGGCGACATGTCTCGAATACGGCCTTGGCGGAAACGAACACACCTGAAGGGCACGAAGGTTCACAGCGCTGGACGTGACGGTTACAGTGTCCGCCCGACAACGATACAGCGTTCCGCGACCCTGCTCGCCCAGCCCTCAGCGATCACGGGCCGGAGCTTGAGAAAAAAATGCGTGAATTCACTCCCACTGCCCTATTGTTCGGCGTGCTGATCGGCGTGCTGTTCGGTGCGGCCAACGCATTCATCGGCCTCAAGGTCGGCATGACGGTCAGCGCCTCGATTCCCGCGGCCGTCGTTTCGATGGCGATCCTGCGTGGGATTCTGAAGCGCGATTCGATCCTTGAAAACAACATGGTGCAGACGATCGGCTCGGCGGGTGAGAGCCTCGCGGCCGGGATGATCTTCACCATTCCCGCGCTGTTTATATTCGCCTACACGGATCACGACCCTTCCATGGCGCCGTCGTTCTGGGAAATGACCGTGTGGGGCGCGTTGGGCGGCACACTTGGCGTGCTCTTCATGATCCCCTTGCGGCGTATGCTCATCGTGAAAGAGCACGGCAAGCTGCCTTTTCCCGAAGGCACTGCCTGCGCCGAAGTGCTCGAAGCAGGCCAGACCGGCGGTGTCAGCGCCAAGACCGTTTTCTGGGGGCTCGGCGTCGGCGCGATCTATGAGTTCTGGCGCGGCCTGGGATTCTGGGCCGAAACGGCCAAGCAAAGGCTCCCGCTGGTCAAGAGCGAATTCCAACTCGCCGCCGAGCCTGCTCTGCTGGGTGTCGGCTACATCCTCGGCGTCCGCATCGCGGGCTACATGCTGGCGGGGGCCGTGCTCGGCTGGTTCGTCATCATCCCGGCGATCGCGTTTTTCGGCGCCGATGCCGCCGTGCCGCTGTTCCCCGAGAAGGCCAGCCTCATTTCGCAGATGTCGCCCGACGACATGTGGAACCGCTACTTGCGATACATCGGCGCCGGGGCGGTCGTCCTCGGCGGTCTGCTCTCGCTCATCAAGAGCCTTGGAACGATCGGCCGGTCGCTCTTTCACATGATCGGCGGAAAGAGCAGCGGCGAGCGCACCGACCGCGACATTCCCACCGTTGTCTTGCTGCTCTTAGTAGCGGGCCTCGCGCTTCTGATGTGGTACCTGCCCGAGGTTACCTACCTCGCGACCGCCGAGGACGGGACCGTGCAAACCAAAACACTACTGAATGCACTGTTCAAGAACATCACGGTCATCGCCTGCGTCATCGCTTTCGGGTTTTTCTTCACGACGGTTTCCGCGCGGCTGGTGGGCATCGTCGGCGGCTCGTCGAATCCGGCTTCGGGAATGACCATCGCGACGCTGCTCGGCACGGCGCTGATCATCGTCTACTCGTTGGACCTCGATCCCGCGGTCGCCAAAGTGGCCATCATCTCGGTCGGCGCGCTGGTCTGCATGTGTATCTGCATGGCCGGCGATACTTCGCAGGACCTCAAGACCGGCTACCTGGTCAAGGCCACGCCGTGGAAACAGCAGATCGGCCAGATCATAGGCGTGCTGACCGCGACCGCGGCGCTGGCCTGGGTGATCGGAACGATCGACGACCGCTATGGGTTCTTCAAGGACGCCGCCCATCCGAACGCCGTTCTCGCGCCCCAGGCGAACCTCATGAAGCTGTTGGTCCAGGGTGTCGTCGATCAAGAGTTGCCGTGGGTGCTGATTCTGGTCGGCGCCGCCTCGGCCCTGATCGTCGAGCTGCTCGGCCTGCCGTCGCTGCCGTTCGCGGTCGGGTTGTACCTGCCGCTATCCCTTTCAACACCGATCATGGCCGGCGGTCTGCTGCGCTGGCTGGTCGGCAAGGCGCGCAAGAGCCAGTCCGAAACACACAGTCCCGGTGTGTTGGCAGCCTCCGGACTCGTGGCCGGGCACGGGTTGATGGGCGTGACCTTCGTCGGTATCGCGGCCTTCGCCGGCTGGTGGTGGGGCGATCCGCGCTTTGCCACGCCGAAATACCACGAAGCCGCTCAAACGTGGGTCAGTTTCGACAGCGAGAAGGACGCCTGGGCCTACGTTGACGAGAACCGGAACACGTCCGTCTACTTCGATGAGAATGCCAAAGAGTGGACCGACGGTGAACCGCCCGCGCCGCCGCCGACTAGCGCGCCGAGCACAGAATCAACGAGTGCGCCGGCCGCCAAGAAGGGCGATCTCGTCGTGCCGACGCATTTCTACCCGTGGCTGACGACCAAGGTCGGCTTCCTCGATCCCGAATACGGCTTGCGTTCCCGGCGTTACGAGTCGGGCCGATTTAGCGGTGACTACGCCGTCGATTGGTACCGTCTTTTGCCTCTGGTTCCCTTTTCGATGATGACGATTTGGCTGGCCGTCGTGTCGCTGCGCGGTCGCCCCGGCAAGGAGCCGGTCACGCCGGAGCCGGTTACACCCGCGCCGCGCGCGAGTGGGCGACGGCCGCTGGAAGAGTTGATCGGGCCGGCGTTGAAGGATCCGTCGAAGCCGCGGGGAAGCTCGCCTGTGACGCCACCCCCCACCTCGGCGATGAAGGCCGACGAGATCGGGCTGGAAGAAGTCGACGCGCCGTCGGGCACGGCGCCGGATCTTTCGCCGAAGGCCGGGCGGATCTTCGCGTCGCCGCCGGAGACGCCGACCATCGGCGATCTGCCGGAGCTTGACTCGAGCGCTGAGGACTCGGACGGCGGCGACAATGACAAGGGGGCGTCGCCGAAGGAATAGCGTGCCGAGCGCGGCGATGCTCGCGGGGCCGTTCCGGCGGCGGTAGCGCAGCGGCAGCAGGTCGCCGGTACCGTTGGCGAAGATGACCGCGATGTAGTCTTCGGGGTCCTCGTAGTGCAGCGCCAACGGCGGCTCTGAATACTTCGCGCGGGCGGCTAGAGCGCAGCGCGCGAAGGCACGCCGAGTGCCGGTTTGTGCCGTATGTGAAAGACCCTTCCACTGACCGCGCCCTGAGAGCCATCCTTCGGACGGCGAGCCGTCCGAGTTTCGACCGACAAGCCACAATGCCGCGCGACCGTTTCGAAGCCGTCGGCGGTTACGCGATCGGGGTCACAGACCCATGCGAATCCGGTCCCGGCCAGATGGGTGCGGATGAACTCGGCCACGGGGCGGTGATGTCGCGTTTCGTATAGAACGTCGGCCGCCAGGATTCGCTCGGCGCGGAGGTCCGCGTGCGATTCCCGCCAGTCCACGCGGCGGGTCGGCAGACCGGGCAGGCCGTTGCGTCGCGCGTTCTCGGCGGCAAACGCCAGCGCGTCGTCGTCGTAGTCCGAGAGGATCACCGGATAGCCCAAGGAGGCCGCGACGATGCCGACCAGCCCGAGGCCGCAGCCCAACTCGAGCACGCGAGGCGGTTGCGGATGACCCGCGGCCGGGCTCCACCGCCCCACCTCCGCTGCCAGCAGGAGCGACGCCGGCCAGAGCTCGGCCCAATACGGCATGTACTCGTCGCGCTCGAACCGCTTCGCGACGGCGGGGCGCTCGAGCAGCTTTTCCGCGCCCATCGGTGCCAGTAGCCGAATGGTCTGTCGCCCCACGCACACCTCATGCGTGACGACCGGGTATCTCTGAAACATTTGCGGAGCCGCTTCGGCCATACTTCGTAATTCCGTTTGCCGCTATGATGCGCGTCGTCAGGAGAGAGTCGGAATCGGGCTCGTGGGCACGAAGCGCATTATGAACGCCGCCGCCCCGCGGGCAACCGGGGAGCGCACGTGGCCGCCGAGCCAATCAGGAAAGCACAGCCGGATTGTTCGCTGCGGCTGGATTCGTTCGACCCCGCCCTCGCCGACGTGGTCGCGTCATGGGTGCGCGACGAGCACGAGGCGCGGCTGCTCGCGCCGGCGACCCGGCCGCCGTTGACGGCCCGGCGCGTGCTCGATTGGGTGGGGCCGGGCCGCGAGCCGCTTTCGCTCTGGGAGCCGGACGTGGCCGGGCCGATCGGGTACGGCGAGCTGAACGTGCTGCACAACCGGCAGCGCGAGTACTGGCTCGGACACTTGATCGTGGACCCGGTTCATCGTGGGCGCGGATTCGGGACCTGGCTGACGCGCCTGCTACTGCGGCGGGCCTTTTCGCGCAAGAACGCCCGCCGAGTGACGCTGGTGGTGGTTCCCGAGAATGAGCCGGCGATCGCGAGCTACCGCGCGGCGGGAATGCGGCCTGACGGGCACGAGACGCACGCCTTCCCCGCGAGCGACGATCGCATTCGGCTGCTGCGAATGGTGGCGACGCGGTTGCCCTAGCGAGGGAAAAAAGGGGTCGGGAGTCTTTTTTCTAATCACTGCTCAGTCGTATTCTTGGGTTGCGCAGGAAAAGACTCCCGACCCCTTTTTCTCGGGGTCATGCCGAAGATGGTCCCTTCCGCGGTGGTGCGTTCTTCCAGCTTGACCTGAAGCTCGTCGGCCCCGGCCGGCTGTCCGGCGAGCGAGCGGTCGGCGTCGTAGTGCGCGCGGATTTGCGTGACGGCGTCGTCGATGTCGTCCGTGATCGTGAAGAGGTCGAGGTCGCGCGGCGAAATGTTGCCGTGCCCGAGCATCGTCGTGCGCAGCCAATCCACGAGCGGATTCCAGAAAGCGGTGCCGATCAGGACGATCTTCATCGGGCGGATTTTCTGTGTCTGAATCAGCGTTAGCGACTCGAACAACTCGTCCATCGTGCCGAAGCCGCCGGGGAAGATCACGAACGCGACGGCGTATTTGACGAACATGACCTTGCGCACGAAGAAATAATGAAAATCGAGCGCGACGTTCTGGTAGGGGTTGGGTTCCTGTTCCGCCGGCAGCGAGATGTTCAATCCGATGCTCTTGCCGCCGGCCTCGTGGGCGCCGCGGTTGGCGGCCTCCATGATGCCGGGGCCGCCGCCCGTGATGACGGCGAAGTCGCGCTGCACCAGCTTGGCGGCCAGCTCGGCGGCCTGGCGGTAATACGGGTTGTCCGGCGGCGTGCGGGCCGAGCCGAAGATCGAGACCGCCGGCCCGACGCTCGACATGACCTCGATGCTCTCGACGAACTCGGCCATGATGCGGAAGATGCGCCAGGTCTCTTCGGCGGCGGTGCGGTAGGTGAACTCGCCATCGGGCATCGGATTTTCTCCCTGTGCGGGTTTCGGAGGGCGACGAGCGTACTGTACGATTACGCTTGTTCCAAGGCGGCGAAGATACGATAGCGTCGGGCCGGCTGTGACGAAACACGCGCACGCCCCCTGCGGTACGTCGCGCGAATCCCAGGAGGACCGGAACGATGGTCGCGCCTTTGACCCAGCCCATCATCGCGCTCGTATCCGATCTGATCTTCGAGTCGAAGATCGCCGCCACCGCCAAACAGGCGGGCGTGTTGGTCCACATCGAACGGCGGCCGGAAGCGGTGCTCGACTCGTTGAGCGAGGCACGCGGTTTGATCGTCGACATGAGCGTTTCCACGGGTAGCGCTCTGCAACTGGTCCGCGACGCAAAAGCGGCGCGCCCCCAACTGCCCGTGCTCGCCTTCCTCGCGCACGTGGAGGTCGAGCTCGCGAAACAGACGCGCGAGGCCGGCGCCGACGAAGTGCTGCCGCGTTCGGAATTCACCGCCCGGCTGGCCGAGATTCTGGAGACCCTGGGCGCTTCCGTCCGCGAAAGCTAGCGGGAGCGGAGAAGCGGAGGAGACATCGTGCAACTCGCAAGACCGTCACGAATCGTTCTTATCGGATCGGCGCTCTTGGTCGCTTCGGTCTTCGCGGAAGGACCACAATCACAAATCGAACCACCCGCCCGTCCGGCGCCGGGACAAGACTTGCGCGGCGCGACGGTCTTCGAGGCGTGGAAGCCGGAAACCGGCGGGTCGGCCGGCACGTTCGCGTTCGAAATCCTCGACGAAGCCGGCCGGCCGATACCGGGGCGCATCACGTTCGTCGATGCGGAGGGGCAAGCGGTCAAGGTCTTCAACCAACACGGCGCCGCCCCGCGGGAGCTGGCCATCCGCGACACCGCTTTTCATACGCTCTCGGGGCGCGGGGTCGTGACGGCGGCGCCGGGCACGTACACCGTCTATGCCTCGCGCGGGCTCGAGTGGTCCATTCACAAGCAGGACGTGACCATCGAGCCCGGCCGAACCGCGACGTTCTCGGCCCGCCTGCGTCACGAGGTCGACACCCGCGGCTGGATCAGCGCCGACTTCCACCTGCGCACGCTGACCCATTCCGGGCACGGCGACGCGAACATGAACGAGCGCATCATCAGCCTGATCGGGGAGGGCGTCGAGTTGGCCGTCGCCACCGATCACAACCACCACACTGACTATGATCCGACCATCCGCGGTCTGGGCGCGACCGGCTCCATCACGGCGGTGACCGGCAACGAGGTTTCCGTGCCGATTGGGCATATCAACGCGTTCGCGCTCGATCCGAACCGCCCGACACCCGACAAGAACGCGCGCGACGCCAACGCACTCTTCAAGTTCATCCGGGCGGAGCCGAACCGCTACGGCGTCACGCCGGTGATTCAGCTCAATCACCCGCGTTGGGGGAGCATCGACTACTTCGGCCAGGCGGGGCTCGATCCGGTGACGGGCCGGCCCACGAAGAATACCTACAGCGCCGACTTCGACACGCTCGAGGTGCTCAACGCGAATTCAGGCTGGGGTTATTACGACGCGGATTTGAAACACGAATTTACGACCAGCGCGGGTCTGCACTCGGTCTTGCACGACTGGTTCAACCTTTTGAACCGCGGGCAGCGCTACGCCGCCGTCGGCAATTCCGACAGTCACACGGTCTACAGCAATCTGGCGGGCTATCCGCGCAATTTCGTGCCGAGCTCGACCGACGAGCCCGGGCGGATCGATGTGAAGGAGGTAGCCGCGGCGCTGCGAAAGCGCAACGTCTTTACGACGCTCGGGCCGTTCGTCGAGTTTTCGATCTCCGGGCGGCCGATGGGCGCCGAGGTCAAGGCGGAGTCCGGCGCGGTCGAGCTGAGCATTCAAATACAGGCGGCGTCGTGGATCGACTGCGATCGCGTGAAGATCGTCGTGAGCGGCGACGTCGTGGACGTGATTGCCGTTCCCCAAACGCGCGACGTCGTGCGATTCAGCGCGACGCGGACGGTCCGTCTGCGTCGTGACGGATGGATCGTGCTGCTGGTCGAGGGCGACGATTCGCTCGCCCCGATCGTTCACGACAGCACACGCCCGATTCTGCCGATCGCAATTTCCAATCCGATCTGGATCGACGCGGACGGCGACGGCGTCTGGCAATCGCCTTGGGAACAGGCGGTCGAGATCGTCGCCGCGTCTCGCGATTCCGAAGGCCGCGGGCTCACCGAGCGTATACCTGAGCCGGTGCTGCGGGCGCTCGTCGTTCTCGCCGCCGCCGACCGAGGCGGTGCAACGGCGAGACGATACGCGAGCGCTAGGCCTCACGGCTGGTCGAGGTCCGCTAGCGGGAACCACAGCACCTCGATCGCCTCCTTCTGCCGCGAGGCGATTACCCAGACATGCCCATCGTGCTCGACGAGCCGGGGGTAGCCGTACTGACCGCTCTTTCTGCGCCCGCCGTAGCGGCGTTCATATGGCTCGTCGGCCAGCACGAAGTGCCGGTGGTACACGCGCCCGTTGTCCGACAGCGAGAGGACGAGCGGGCTGCGTCGGTGCCGGGGCTTCGGGTCTGGGCAGCCAAGGTAGAAGAACCGGCCGTCGGCCATCCGACCGAACTGGAACTTGTGGTCGTTGTCGGGAAAAGCCGTGGGCTCGGGCTCGCTCCAGCTCCGCCCGTCGTCGGCGCTTCGGGTTACCCACAGCTTGCCGCTGAACCCGTCGCCCGTCGCCCGCAGCATCGCCAGGATGACGCCGTCCCGCTCTATGATCGACGCCTCGCAGAGGGGCGCGGCCCGCTCGAGCCGTTCGCGCAGCGTCCAGAAGGTCGCCGGGTTGTCCTCGAAGCCCTCCCATTCGGCCGGGTACGTCCCGCTCATTGTCCACCCACCAAGCCCCGCGCGGTCGTCCGTGCGCGCAAAGGCGCTGTGACCGGGGACGAGCAGCGCCCCGGAGGCCAGGCTCCGTGGCCCTTCGTTCGGCGCCATCGCGACGCCGAGGTCCACCGGATCAGTCCACTCGACCCCGTCGCGGGTCGTGACGACGCTGAGCCCGGTCTCGCTCTTGTCCTCGCGATAGCGGGCGATGTACGCGACGAGCACGCCTTCGTGCTCGTGGAACCCCGCCGCGGTCAGCACGAACTCCACACCGTCGGCGTCGGTTCGCGGGTGGACTAGGACCTCAGGCTCGCTCCAGACCTGGCCGTCTTCGCTCCGGGACAACACGACGCGCTGCCCCGGCGCATCCTCGTCACGCCGACCGTTCGACCAGATCGCGACAAGCCGGCCGCCGAACGACGCGATGTACGGGTGGTGCGAATACGCCCATGCCTCGCCCGGCGTAAAGACGAGGGCCCGCTCCGGCCGCAGCCGGGTCAGTTGCCGTGGCTCGCCCCCGAGGTAGGTCGAGCGCGGAGCTTCGAAGTCGGGTCCGCGCGCCGGTCCGGTGCATGCAAGACCCGCGAGCACGACACACGCGAGCGTCCAGGCACACAACCCTCTCATCGAGCGACTCCGTCCATCGTACGATTATACCTGCGACCCCCGGCAGCTCGCCTTGAAGAACACGAAGCCGTCATGCCCGGTGCGGGATCTGCAGTGCTCGGTCCCAGCGCCGAGCGTTGATGCGGGAGGCCGGGATTCCGGTGCCGCCCAGTGAGGTGATCGAGTCGGGCGACCGGGCGGCCGACGTGTTTCGCAAGCTCGGGGCCGATCCGGTCGACTCATGAACCTTCATTGACTCGGCTGCAGCAAGTTAGCATTTGATCGTAAAGACCGCCAGACAGAATCATAGTAGGCTACCGCGAGCCCAAGCGTGCCGCCAATCGCGTGCTCGCGTACCCACCACGGCCAGCCTCGATCAAGACCCGGATTTCCCGCGACGGAGTGTTCGTTTCGGCGTCATTCGAGCAGTTTAGGCTTGTGATTCCAAGTGCCCGAGCGATCTTGCGGCAGGGAGGAGCCGTGGGCTTCAGCCCGCGCGGCCATTCACACGCCCACGCGCCCCAGAATCGCGAACGGCCATATAGGGTTTCCGGCCATTTTAGCAGGAGCACCCGCTGGGTGATAGGCGAGAATATGCACTTCGTTTGCAGGTTGATGGCAAGCTCAAGCTAGAATTCCATCCAACGAAGATCACGAGCGACGCGGGTCTGCTGCCCTTTCGCGAACGCAACGAGGCCTTCCGTCTGACGGAGAAGGGAAGCTTGTCGCGCTCTTCGAGCCTGAGAATTTTTCCTGGCGGAGTTGGTAGACGATCGGCCGGCAAGAGGTACGGCTCATTCCAGGGACGGAAGCGTCGGCAGCTTCGGCGGCGACGCGATGTCGCGCGTCGGCCCGCGCGCGGTCGGCAGTGAGGCTTCGACGATCGGCTCGAGCGGCTTGTCCTGATACGTGAGCCGTTCGATCGGCAGCGTTCCCCGGCCGCTCTCGTTGGATTGCACCGCGAGCACTTCGCGGAAGAGACTCGTAATCTCGCTCGCAGCCTTGCTCGCCGCGAGCCCCATTCGCCACACGACCGTGCCGCGCCCGCAGGCGTCGGCGTACGGCTGGCGCAGATGCAGTGTTGTCGCCGCGGTTGGAAAGCCGAACTTGGCGACCGCTTCGGAAGCCGTCTTGGCCAGCCGCGAGCGCGAAAGAACCCGATTGAGGACGGTATACGCGATCGGAAAACCGCCGCGCTTGCGCTGCAGCCGAACCTTGTAGATCAGCCGCGCCGTGCGGTAAGAGGCTTGGACGTCCATCATGGACGGCCCGATCGGCAGCAGGACCACGTCGGCCGACGCGACCAAAGCGCCGGTCTCGGCGTTGAGCGCCGCCGGCCCGTCGGCGACCACCACGTCGTAGAGCATGCGCAAGCGCTGCCAGCGGTCCGTGATTTCCTGAGCGGTTTGGCAGGCTTCGATGCGAATATCGGGCGCCGCCTGTGACAACCATTGCGACGTGCTGCCCTGCGCGTCGGCGTCGATCACCGCTACCCGCAGGCCGCGCTCGCAAAGCCAGACGGACGCGTGAACGGCCAGCGTCGATTTTCCGACGCCGCCCTTGCTGTTGACCATCGCCAGGAGCATGCCGCGGGCCTCCGAAAGGGGATCGGTCCGGCTCGCACCGTCGCGCCGACCGAGGATTCACTCTACTATCGGCAGATGCGCGGGCGTCTTGTAAGACGGTGAGGGGGATAAGCGGCTTTGGCGCAAGGATGCCTGGTGGTCCCAGCTCTGCAGCGCGCGCGACGCCGACGGATGGTCGATTCGCGTCCCGCGCGGCGAAGCCACGGGCCACCCGTCCGCCCGCCATGGGGGGAGCGGCGCTGCGAAACGGTCAGAAGATTGGGGTTGAACGAAGCGCTAGTCGCCCAGGAAGTTCGCGATCAGTCGATCGATCGCGGAGTTGATCTTTTCCGGCGTGAGGTAGGTTCCGTCGGCGATTTGGCCGCGCACGCGTTCGACGAGCGCTTCGCGGATGCGACCGGAGCGCTGGTCCTCAAAGTTCCGGGCGGCTTCGGACAGCTCAATGCGATCGTCGGCGACAGCGGGGGGCCCTTGGGGTTGCGACGGGTCGGGGCGGGTGAAGGTGAAGCGTTCGGGAATCTCCGGCCGGCGGCCGGCGTGCATGGGTGTTGATACGACATCGAACATTGGACACCGAAAGTGGACGATGCGCGTCAGGCACGCGCTCGCCCGTCAGCCCTTCATCCGTGAATCACCTGGTTGATCCGCCGCTGAGAACCGCCGGCCGATCCTTCGGCGATTTGGTCCGCACCGGTACATCCTCGCTCACCGCTACTATCGACACTCGCCCCGATAAATCTTTCGCAAAACTGCGAGAAATGCATGGTTTTGCGGTCGTGGGATGAGGACCCCACAACGGAGCGTGTGCGAGCCGGTTTTATAGGCTGCGCGCGGAAGTTGCGATTCTTCGCAATTCGGACTCACCCGATAATTCCGGACCTTCGATCTTGGACCGCGTCCGCCCTGGGGGCAGGGCGGCTCTGACGCCAACGGACGTAAATTGACCCACTAGCGATAGCGATGGACCCCCTATTCGTGCATCGATAATGGAGAGGGGGTCAGTCCAGTTTGCCGCTCGCCAGAAGGCGCTTCGCCAAGCCGAGCAAATGGACCGAGCCGGTGATGCAGATCAGGTCTTCACGCGATACGCAATTGCGCGCAATCCGATACGCCTCTCGCAGCGTGCGGGCCTCCTGGGCCATCTTGTGACCGCACTCCTGGAAACGAACGATAAGGTCGTGCGGATCGGCGGAGCGCGGCGTGCCGGTGCTGGTGAAGATGACTTTGTCGGCGCCGAGCTGAAGCTCTTTGAGCATTCCGTCAATGTCTTTGTCCAGCGAGCATGCGAAAACCACGACCATCGAGTCGTAGGCGATGTTCTGGCCGATGGCCCGCATCAGTGCGCGAATGCTGGCGGCGTTGTGGCCGGCGTCGAGGACGGTCTTGGGGTAGTCGCGGACGACTTCCAGCCGCCCTTGGGCACGAACCTTGGCCAGCCCGTCGATCGCGTCCTGTACCGCAACCGGGATTCCCCGCTGGCGCAGAATGTCGATGATGCCCAGCGCGACCCCGCAGTTGTACGCCTGATGCTCTCCCAGCAGGGGAACCTGTAAGTGGTCGAATCGGCTGGTCGCCGTTCGCATGCAGACGCGCGTGTGCGGGCCGGTGGCCCGGGACGACTCGAAGCGAAAGCTGAATTCCATGTCGTCGCCGACGAAGCTGATTTGGCAGCCGACCTTGGCGGCAACCCTTTTCAGCACCTGTTTGACCGACTGCGGTTGCGGGCTGCTGATGACCGGGATGCCCGGTTTGAAGATGCCCGCCTTCTCCTCGGCAATGCGCTCGAGCGTGTTGCCCAACTGGGCCACGTGGTCGTAGCTGATATTCGTGATGCCGCACGCCTCGGGCCGGACGACGTTCGTCGAGTCGAGTCGCCCGCCCAGCCCCGTCTCGAGCACGACGATGTCCGTCTCACACGCGACAAAGTGCAGGAAGGCGGCCGCGGTCATCAACTCGAAGAAGGTGGGCCCCTGGCGCTCGAGCCGCTTCGCGACCGGAGCAATCCGGTCGAACAGGCGGGCGAAGGCGCTTTCGCTGATCATTTGGGCGTCGATGACGATCCGTTCGCGGATGCTGAGGAAGTGCGGGGAGGTGTAGAGGCCGGTCCTATAACCAGCTTTTTGCAGCATCGCAGCGATCATATGGCAGGTCGAGCCCTTGCCCTTTGTGCCCGCGATGTGGACACACTTCAGTCCTTTGTGGGGGTTCCCCAATGCGGACAGGATCCGCAACATGCGGGAGAGGTTGAAGTTGGTATGATTGTACCCCACTCGCACCATGTTCTCGTAGTTGGTCTTGCTGTTGAGGAAACTCATCGCGGACCGGAAGGTCAGAATGGTTTTCGGACCCTGCTTCGCCGGGAAGCGTTTCGCGGTGGTCCGAGAAGGCGCCCGGGTGGTCTTCTTCTTGGTCTTCGGTCGTTTTGTCGCTGTGCGTGCCATGTTCGCCAGGATACCAGGAATGCTGGTTTTCGTCAAACCACGAGGGGTTCCGCAGCCCGCCGCGCCAAAGCAAACCATGTGCGTAACATTCTGTATGACAGACAGTTAGGACAAGTTTTCGGCTCGTCCACGTCGCGATTCGTCTCGATTCCCGCGCGGTGGTGGACCAGTCTCCTTGCCGTACGTTAGAATTCGGGATGGGTTGCGATTCATCGCGCGTGGGAGCCGGTTTTGCGGATCGTAGAAGTTCCAATAATCGGGAGCGCTTACGCCATTGATATAGGACGTAGGCTCGGCGAGCGTCTTACAGCGCGCATTGTCGAACTACCAGACGTCAAACAGCTCGTCGTGATTACCGACGACCACGTCGCGAAACTGCACCTCGAACGGCTCCCGCCCTTCAAACCTTTGAGGACCTGTGTCTTGCGCGTTCCGCCCGGCGAATCCAGCAAGACTCTCGCCACGATCAGCGGCCTTTACGACAAGCTCGCCGACGCCCGTATTGAGCGACGCGACCTGATTCTGACCTTTGGCGGTGGAGTCATCGGAGATCTCGGTGGTTTCGTCGCGGCAACCTGGCTACGCGGAATCCGGTTTGTGCAGGTGCCCACCACGCTCGAAGCCGCCGTCGATGCCTCCGTCGGCGGAAAAACGGGCGTCAATCATCCGGCGGGCAAGAACTTGATTGGAGCTTTTCATCAGCCGTCCGCGGTCATCATCGCCACCGAGTTGCTGGAGACGCTTCCGCAGCGCGATTTCGCGGCCGGGCTGGCCGAGAGCGTTAAACATGCGGCTATCCGCGACCCGGCCTTTCTCGATTGGCACGAGCAGAACGTCGCGGCCATTGAACGGCGCGATCCGAACACGATCATCGAGCTGATCGCGCGCAATTGTGCGATCAAAGCCGACGTCGTTGCCCGCGACGAACACGAACAAGGTCTGCGCGCCATTCTCAATTACGGACACACGATCGGGCACGCTGTCGAGCACCTGCTCGACTACGAGCTGCGCCACGGCGAGTGCGTAGCACTGGGCATCATTGCCGAGAACGAATTGGCTCGCGCCCGCGGCCTGCTCGATCGATCCGTCGCGGACCGGATTCGGTCCCTGCTCGCGCGGTTCGGTCTCCCCACGCGTCTGCCGCGTCCGCTGCCCGCCGAACAGGTGATCGAAGTCACTCGTCTCGACAAGAAAGTGACCGCCGGCGCGGTGAACTTCGTCCTGTTGCCCGAACTCGGCCGGCCGGAGCGTGTGGCGGATGTGAGTGACGCCGAGATTGCGGCTGCGCTCGAGGCGATTCAACCGAAGTGACCGTTCGACGTGGCGCCTCGGATCCGCCCCCTGTCGCCGAGCAGCGCCAGCGCGTAAGATTCGCGGCACGATGGATCGTCCGGAAGCGGCCTCTCCGGCATTACGCTACGCAACTCTCAACACGCCGCGCGAGGCACCGCGCGCGGTGCGCATCCTCTGTATGTTTGCGTTCGGCGTCATCGGCCTGATCCTGGCGGCCACGGGTGGAATGTATATCTACCGCGGCGAGCCCGACTTCGAGTATTTCTACAAGGCCGGCGCCGCGCTGCTCGAGCACGGCTCGCTCGACGCCGGCTACGAGCGCCTGCCGACGCCCGCCGACGGCTCGCACAACAAGGTCCATTGGTATTGGCCCTACTCGGATCAGCCGAGCGGCCCGGTCTTCACGCGCGGCAAGTTGGACTGGTACTGGCCCTTCGTGCACCGCTCGATGACCCTGCTGGCGTGGATGCCCTACTGGCCGGCGGGCGGGGTCTGGCTGGCTCTGAACCTGCTGGCACTGCTAACGACGCTGCGGCTGGTCGGAACGCATCTGACCGGCCTGCCGGCGCGCGACTGGCCGGTCACGCTCCTGCTGCCGTTTCTGTTCCTGGGGGTCTTCTGGCACTGGGAGTTTCACCTCAACCAGATCGACATCGTGACCATGCTGCTGCTGGTGGCGGCGTTCGTTCATTGGCAGCAGCGCCGCACAGCGATCGCCGGCGTCTGGCTCGGGCTGGCGGTGTTGATCAAGATCACGCCGCTGCTGATGCTCGTGTGGTTCGCGCTAAAACGACAGTACCGCACCGTCGCCGTGGCGCTGCTCACGATCGTGATTGCGGGGCCGGCGAGTGACGTGGTGGCGTTCGGACCGTCCAAGACCGTCGATCATTACCGCGCCTGGCTGAACAACGCCGTTTCCGCCGGCTCGCACCGCGCTCTCGTTTTGGCGCAACGCGAGATGGATTGGCGGAACCAGGGCATCGGCGCCGTCCTGAGTCGCTGGCTGCACCCGACCAATTACAACACCCACTTCGACAACGAGCCGCGGGCGAACTCGAACTACGAGCCGCGCACGCTCAACGTCGTCGACCTGCCGCTCGAGACGATCGCGACGATCGCGAGCGCGGTGCTCGGCCTTAGTCTGCTCGGACTGCTCTGGCTGGCCCGCCGCCCGGCCAAGGCCCTGACGCCGTGGCAACTACGCTTCGAGTGGGCGCTGTTCCTGCTGGCGATGCTCTGGTTCATGCCGGTGATGCGGCGGTACCATATGATCTGGGTGTTTCCCGGCCTGGCGATGTTCGGCGGCGCCCTGCACCATCTGGGTCTTCGCCGGGCGTGGTCCGTGCTGGCCTTGCTCAGCATCGGCCTGGTGGTCGCCGGGCAGATTGCGCTGCCGTCGAAGGTATTGATCGGTGCGAACATGCTCGAAGCCCGTGGGATGCTACTCGGGATGGTCGCGCTGATCGGCCTTCCGATCATCCTGCTGCTGCTTATGATGGCCCGCGATCCGTCGTGCATGCCGCTGACCGGCGATCCGTCGCGATTGTCAGCGCAACCACCACCGCGAATCCCGCCACGTGCCGCGTCCGACGGCCCTCATGCCTGATCCCGCGAACGATGCCCGCCGGCCGTATATTGTTCTCGCGGCCGTGCTCCTGGTGGTCGCGGTCGTTTCCTTTCGTCAGGCGGTTCTCCTGGATTATGACTTTCACCATTTTTATCGCGACGCAAGTTATGTCTGGCAGCACCAAGCTCTGAATCCAGATCTGGACGGCGCGGACCCACGCGCGCGGCGGCAATTGCCTTTCTACTTGCCCGTGGTCGCGCTGCTTCTTTCACCCATCGCGGCCGGCGGAGTCGTGCCGGCTGCGGTCGTGTGGACCGTGCTGCAAGTCGCCGCCCTGGCCACGTGTTTGAGAATCCTCGGTCGCTGGGCTGAGACCGCGCGCGGGCAGCCGCTGTCGGGCCTCGCCTGCGTCGCACTGGCAACGCTCGCGGCCTTGCCGGCGATCCTGGTCGCGGCGCAGTTCAATCAGCTCAGCTTCCTGGTGCTGGCGCTCGTCCTGGCCGCGGTCGCGGCGCTGGAGCGCGGCAAGGCGATGCGAGCCGGCGTCCTGTTCGGATCGGCAACCGTTCTGAAACTGCTGCCGGCGGTCTTTCTGGTCTGGCTGCTGCTCAAGCGGCAGTGGTCGGCGGCCGCGAGTCTCGTCCTAACGGTTCTGGTCGTCGCTCTCCTGCCGTGCCTGGCCGTCTTCGGCCCGGCGGACACGGCGCGCTATCACAAGCAGTGGTGGGACCACAACGTGCGCGGCGCCCCGGCCCGGGGCATGGCCGACCCGTCGCTGCGCGAACACTTCATCGACCATCGCAACCAGTCGGTCGCGGCGGTCGTCAACCGCGTCTTTGGCCGCGATCATCGCTACGCCGTCCCCGTGAATTTCCCGGTGCTAAGCGAACGGGCCTGCGGTCGGGTCGCGGCCGGATTGTGGCTCGCATTGGCGGCGGGATTGATCTGGACCACGCGGCGCCCCCAACGCGCCCTGCGCGAATTTCGGCTGCGCGGTGAAGCCGCCTGCTATGTGCTCGCGATGCTCGTGTTCTCGCCTTTGTTTCGCCAGTACTATCTCGTCTGGGCACTGCCCGCGTTGGTATTGTTGCTGCGTATGTCAGGCGGTCTGGAGGCCGGAGGCGCGCGGGCCGCGGCGCGAACGGCGGTCGTGCTCTGGATCATCGGAATGGTGGCGTGGATGTCCGAGACCGCGCGGGCCTACGGCGTGCATTTGCTGATGTCAATCGCGATCGCAGCGTTGCTGCTCGCGGTTGCCGCCCGGGTCGATCGAGAGCGCACGGATTCCGCCGATGAGGACCGACAACGGTCTGCCCCGCCGCCCGAAAACGCCAAAGCATAGTGCGCACTACGCGTCGGCCACGCCCGGAATCCCGATCGAAACATCGCCACGCGGCAGCAGCGAAGAGAGTGCATCGATCGTCAGGGGGTGTTCGGCGGCGATCGCACGCACGTCACCCCACCACCAGGCCCGTTGGGGCTCGTCGCCGAGGTGCAGCAACTCGATGCAGGTGGCTTGCGCGGCGATGACCGCTTTGATGTCGCGTGTCACCGTGGGCTCGGAGACCTCGAGCAGCGCTGCGAGCTGTTTCTGCCGCACTGCGGCGTCGACCGCCATCTGCGACGCGATCGCAACCACGCACAACCGCCGCTGCCCATGCCGCTGCCGCGCGAGCCGTTCGACGAAGCACTTGACGAATTCGGTCGCGGTTTCGGCATTGGGGTCGGAATCGTCGAACTCTGCGAGACGCGATGTCGTCGGCGGGTCGCCGCGGGTGCGCGGGCGAAATGAGGCCGGCGGGCCGGCGTTTTCGGCGGCGAGATCGAGCCCGTCGGGCAGTTCCTGGAGCGGCCGCTTCCGCTGCGACTCGGCCAACGCGAGGCGTTTCGCGCTGATGAGCCAGTAGCGGCAGAAATCGCCCACCGGCGGCCAGCGCGCCAGAAGCGGGACCGGATTCTGCGGGGTGCCCCCGTACCAGCGCAGCAAGAGCTCGGCGACGACGTCGTCGGCGTGCGCTGCGCAATGGCGACGCGCGACGCGGTGCAGGCAGTCTTCGAGCCGGCGCCCGTCGTGCACGGGAAGGTTGAGCAGGGCGGCAGCCGCCTCGTTATCGCCTTCGAGCGCCGCGGCCACGAGGTAGGCCTGCGCGGCGACGGGCCCGGTGACTACGACGCGCGCGACGCGGGCGCGGTGCAGCGCAAGGTAGGTTTCGAATGAGCGGGCACCAACCACGATGGTGGGTTGATGTTGCCTGCCGAGGCAATACCAAGTCGGCCAGAGGACGTTCCAGTCCATCGCTGCGCCATCTCTCGGGTGGACGAAACCGCCGCGCGCCGCGCGGCCGCGCGGGCCATTCTTGCAGAACGGGGATGCAAATGCGAATGCGGCTCAGCGCGTCGTGAGATACTGGACGCTGAACAAGCCGCGCTCGTCGGTCCAGACGTCTTGCACGTCGAAGCCGGCGCGGTCGGCGAGCGCGCGGAAGCCGTCGAGGCTGTATTTGTGCGACGATTCCGTGTGGATGGTCTCGCCGCGCTCGAAACGAAAGACCGAACCGTTCAAGCGCACGGTCTGGGCGCGCCGGCTGACGAGATGGCTTTCGATGCGGCCGTGCGCGGCGTTGTACGTGGCCCGGTGGCGAAAGGCATCCAGGTCGAAATCGGCCCCCAGCTCACGGTTGATGCGGTGGAGCAAGTTCAGGTTGAACGCGCTGGTCACACCTGCGCGGTCGTTGTAGGCCCGTTCGAGCGTTTCGCGGTCCTTCTTGAGGTCCGCGCCGATGAGCAGCCCGCCGCCGCGGCCGACGATCCGTGCGATGCGTCTCAAGAGTTGTTCGGCGTCGGCGGGTCTGAAATTGCCGATGGTGGAGCCGGGGAAATAAACGGCGCGGCGCGCTGCGGCCCGCCTCGGGCAGGGTAACTCGCAGTTGCTCGCGAAATCCGCGCAAACCGCGATGACCTGCAAGTCGGGATATTGATCCGCGAGCTCCGCGGCCGACTCTAGCAGGTGTTTTCTCGAGATGTCGATCAGAATGCAAGCGACCGGGTCGTCCAGATGATCGAGCAGCAAGCGCGTCTTGACGCTGCTCCCGCTGCCAAACTCGACCAGGCAGCAGCCCGGGCCGATCGCGCGGCCGATCGCGCGGCCGTTGTCGCGCATGATGGCGATTTCGGTTCGCGTGAGATAATACTCGTCGAGCTCGCAGATCGCATCGAACAGCCGCGAGCCGCGTTCGTCGTAGAAGTACTTGCAGGGGAGCGTTTTGGGCGTTTGTCCCAGGCCGTCGAGCACGTCCCGAAGAAAGCCGCCCTCGCACGGTTCGAAGTCAACCAGTTGGACGCGACGCTTCGTCAGCACGTCATAATCCTCCCGCGTACGCGTCCGGATCGCCGAGTCGTCCGGGCACATGGCACCGGCCGCCCAATCACTGTGCCGCCTCGGGTTTGTCGCACTTCACACCGCTTCCTCGCACCACGTCTTGGTCACCGGCTCACAGTTGCGCAGGGCGATCTTGCTTGCTACGTTGCCGGGCATGGCCGGTCAACCTTTCAAGAGTACGGTAGTCCAAGCTACGCGATCGATTTCAGTCGCAATCCTCTCGGAACGAGGATCCGCTCGACGAGTTCGAACAAGCCCTGCACAAGCAGCGCCAGCACGGCCGCGGGCAAGGCACCCTGCAAGAGGTAGATCCTCCAATCCATCACCCGAATCCCGTCGAAGATCGGTCCACCGAAGCCGCCGGCGGCGAAGTGTCGATCGCCAAACCGCTCGTGCCCGGCTCGGGAGTCACGTTTGCCGGCACCGACATCGCGCGCGGCGAAACGGTGCTCCGCCGCGGCGAGCTGTTGACCAGCCGCGAGACAGGCGTGTTGGCGGCGATCGGCTCAACTTCGGTGCGCGTGTGGCGCCGGCCGCGGGTGGCGATCATTTCGACCGGCGATGAGATTATCGCCCCCGGCGAATCGCTGGCCCCGGGCATGGTCTACGACTCGAACGCCCAGATTCTGGCCGACGCGGTGGCCGAGCTGGGCGGCGAACCGCTGCCGCTGGGAATCGTGCGCGACGATTTGAATCGGCTCCGCGTGGCCGTTCACGGCGCGCTGGCCGTGGCCGACGTGGTGTTGCTTTCGGGCGGAACCAGCAAGGGGAGCGGCGACTTGTCGTATCGCGTGGTGGCCGAGCTCGACGTGACGGCTATCGAGGATGTGGACGATGAATGCCAGTCGCGTCCGGATGGCCGCCAGCGTGCGCGAGGGGCTGCTAAGGCTGGCCAGCACCAGGGGAGGGTCGAGGGAGAGCGAGGTGAAGGAATTCACCGTCATCCCCACCGGGCCATTTCCATTGCCCGGGCACGTGACGATGGCAACCCCTGTCGCGAACCGGCCCAGCGCCTCGCGATATTGTATGGAAGTAATTTTCATGCCGATCCGTATAATCTTCCCCTTTCAGAATAGCCACCAGAGCGACCGAAAGAAAACCCGATGATGAATAAGGTCATTTTAGTAGCCGTTTCACTAAT
>JACZRH010000305.1 GCA_022574815.1 Planctomycetota bacterium
GAGGGAACGGGCCGGAGAGATGATCCCCGGGCTCGGAAAGCACCTGCTGAAGGACAAGGGCGGCCGCTGGGCCTCACGTTTTATCACTTTTTTCGAGAACCGGGCAAACTTCGCCTTTAAGGGCGCCGCGCCGCGCGGCGCGAGCAACCCACCGCCGAAACGCATCACGGGCTGGCACGGACGAACGAACTACCACGTCGCGGGCTTTCGCGACGGCGGCGCACGTTACATGGAATTCGACACGCGCTGGGTCAACGGCGCCGGCTGGACGCTCTGGCCCAACCACCCCTGGGAGGGTGACTGGGAGCCGTTCGACCCGCTCAATCCATGACGGAAGCGACCGAACCCATGAAGGGTACTCGATTCGGACGCGACCAAGTCATGCACCGCACAAGGGAGCACGTGATCGAGGAGGTACGCGCACATGAGACCACAAATTCGAAAGAGCCGCGGCTTTGCACTCGTAGATCTGATCGCTCTGGTAGTGATCGGTGTCTTGGTGCTGGCGATTCTGACTTCCGTGCTGGGCCGCGTGAAACAGGCGGCGCGGATTCACGTCTGTTTGTCGAATCTGCGCGCGATCGGTCAGGCCTCCAACGCCTATCTGACCGAATACGCCGACCTGCCGTGGGCCTTGCCAAGTCCCTATTCCGTCCGCGGCCAGCGGTTCATTTGGCCCCTGTACACCGAGTTTGTGTGGGGCGGCGGCCGGCCGGATAAGAGCAGTACCGACTTTCAACGTGCCGGCGGTGACAGCAGGCTCAATCCATATGGGTCCGACGTCTACCAACTTCCGCCGCGGGATCGCCCGATGAACCGCTTCATCAGCCCGGCGGTGTCGTGGTCAGATCCGAATCGCGAGTTTCGCGCTCCTGCTCGAACGGAAATACCCATGAAGCTGCCGGGCCTGTTCAAGTGCCCGTCCGATTCGACGATTGAAATACCCCTCGTAGGTGGGCAGAACCCGGATCGCGGGATCGGCTCGCCTTTCTCCACCTGGGAGTTTTGGGGCTCGAGCTATCCGCTCAACTGGCTGTGGCCCTACTACTATCTCAGCGCGCCTCCCGGAAACATGCCGCCCTATACGGGCTCTAATCGATTTCTAAGAATCATTGGAGCTTGGAGAGAACGAGGCGGAGAGATGGTCCCCGGGCTCGGCAAGCACCTGTTGAAGGACAAGGGCGGCCGCTGGGCCTCTCGATTCATCACATTTTTCGAGAACCGGGCCAACTTCGCCTTCGCGGCCGCCGCGCCGCGCGGCGCGCACAACCCATCGCCGAGACGCACCACCGGCTGGCACGGACGAACGAATTACCACGTCGCGGGCTTTCGCGACGGCGGCGCACGCTACATGGAATTCGACACGCGCTGGCTCAACGGCGCCGGCTGGACGCTCTGGCCCAACCACCCCTGGGAGGGCGCCTGGGAGCCGTTCGACCCGCTCAATCCATAGACGGAAGCGAATGAACCCCTGAAGGGTAACGCAAGAGGGAGCACGTAATGAAATCGATCGCAACGCGAGCGGCACTGCTGGCCGCACTGCTGGCTTCGCTACCGGCTAGCGCGCAATCAAACGACAACTGCGAAGACGCTCAGTCCATCGTCGGCGCGGGGACTTTCACGTTCGACAATTCGGGCGCCGGCGACACGTTGTTTGGGATCAGGTCCACGCAAATCGGCTGCCCGGTCGAGAAAGACGTGTGGTTTCGCTGGGCCGCCCCCTGTGATGCGGAGGTGCTCGTCTCGACCTGTGGCAGTACTGACGTGGACACCACCGTCGCGGTCTACGACACCACCGATTGCCCACCGCCACTCGCGGCCGCCATCGGCTGCAACGACGATTCCTGCGGCCTTCAGTCGCAGGTGGTGTTCACCGCGGCCGCCGGGCAGGAATACCTGATCCGCATCGGCAGCTATCCGACGCGGCCGGGCGGGACGGGATCTTTCACGATCACCTGCGATCCGAGGCCGCCGAACGACGAGTGCGAGAACGCCGAGCGCATCGAGTGCAATACGACGCTGCTCGTGAACAACGCCGCCGCGGCGCCCCTGAGCAGCCTGCAGCTTCCCAGTTGCACGCGCGGCGGTCGGCGTTTGGCCGGGGCGCTGTGGTATGAGTTCGTGGCGACCGACACCTCCGCCACGATCAGCACGTGCGGCCTCGACAGCGGCGACACGCTGCTGGCGCTCTACGAGGGTGATTGCGGGAACCTGGTCGAGCTGGCCTGCGCGGACGACACCTGCGGTGCCCAGGCGGAGATTTCCGTCGAGAACCTGTCGGTCGGCGCGACCTATCTCGTGCAATTCCGAACGTATGATCTCAGCCAAGGCACGCATGCGCTGCGGGTGAGTTGCCCGCGTTTGTCCGACCCGCCCGATCCCGTCTGCCAACAAGTTGTCGAGAATTGCCGCCCGCCCGATCGCTCGAGCGCATCTAACAGCGACCGGACGAATTACCGCACCGCCGACGATTTCACGGTGGCAGTCGACGGCTCGATCTCGCAAGTCTGCTGGTGGGGCGGCTACTACGACGGCAACGGCGACTGCGCGGGCGCCGAGCCCGACTCGTTTGAGATTCGCTACTTCGTCGACGACAACGGCTTGCCGGGCGCGCTGCTCGCTGAGTTCTCGCAGGAGCTCGGCACGCTGAATCTCAGCGGACCGGTCTGGACGCGAGAGTGGATCAGCGCCGCCGTCCGCGAGCGCGAGTACAGCGGGACGCACGCTCCGGTGCCCGTCACGCGCGGCACGTGTTATTGGGTGGAAATCAGCAACCAACTGACAAATTGCTCGTGGTTCTGGCAGGCCGGAGTGCCGGGCAACCAGCGCGGCATGCAGGACGGCGCGCCGCTCGACGGGTATGACCTCGAGGATGCCACCGACGCCGACCACGCCTTCTGTTTGAATCTGGAGTTGGCCGACAGCACGCCGTGCCTGCCGCCGCCGCCCGCGCCGAACTGCGCCCAGCCGCCGGAGAACTGCCAAGCGGGAGGCTTGCTGTTCGGCGGCATCGTCAGCGACGCGAGCTCCTTCATCGTCGCGGACGACTTTGTCTTGGTCCGCAGCGGCGATGTGAGTGAGATCTGCTGGACCGGCGCGTACCTGGATGCGGGTTGTCCCGGCTCGACCTTCGATGAGTTTGAAGTCCGCTACTACGCCGATCTGGACGGCCAGCCCGCAGCGCTGATCGGCGGACCGTTTTCGCAGACGGCGGGAACATTGATCGTCACCGGCCGTCTGGCGACCGGCCGGCGGCTCGCCGGGGCCTTCCCCGAGTTCGAGTACACGGCTTCGCATGGCGGCGTCTTCCTGCAAGCCGGACGGCGCTATTGGATCGAAATCACCAATCCCCTCAGCGGCTGCGGCTGGTTGTGGGAATACGCGGCCCTGGGCGAGGGCAATGGTGTGGCGATGGTCGACGGCCCGCTGCCGGACGGCTACACGCGCGCCGACATCCATTACGATGATTTTGCGTTCTGCCTGAATCTCGAACTGGCGGACTCGATCCTCATCGGGCCGCCACCTGCGAACGACGACTGCGCGAACGCGATCGGCATTCCGGCCAACGGGTCGCTCACGGTCGACAACACGTTTGCGACCAACGATCCGAGCGACCCGCTGCTCTCGTGCAGCCACCGTGGCGGCGTTGGAACCGTTTGGGCTCGATTCCTGGCCACCCACACCTCAGCGCTCATCCGCACGACCACGAAAGCGACCGGCGACACCGTCATCGGCGTCTATGCCGGCACCTGTGGTAACCTGGTCGAGATCGGCTGCAACGACGACGCCGGCGGGCTGCGCTCCGAGATTTGCTTGGATGCCCTCACGGTCGGCGAAATTTATTACATCCAGTTCGCGACGTTCGCCGACTTCGACCGCGGTATTCACGATGTGACGATCACAAGTCCCTGTCCGGGTCCGCCGCCCAACGAGGATTGCGCGGACGCATTCGGACCGCTGGAGCTGCCGGCGGTCGTCCTGGGATCCACGGTTGGCGCCGAGCCGGACTACGAAGCGCCCGACTGCGACGGTGTGCTCATCACTTCGCCGGGCGTTTGGTATCACGTCAAAGGCACGGGCACGGAGCTGCGGGCGTCGCTATGCACGGAGCCGACCGATTTCGACACGCGGCTGAGCGTCTATACCGGCTCTTGCGTCGATCTGGTGTGTGTTGCGGCCGACGATGACGGATGCGACACCCGCTCGCGACTGGCCTGGGCCTCCGTTGCGAACGAAGACTATTACATACTCGTCCATAGCCGGGGCGGCGCGACGGGCACTTTCGAGCTGAACGTCTCGAACATCCCCGCCGGCGACATGAACTGCGACGGCGGATTCGACGGTGCCGATGTCGATCCGTTCTTCCTGGCGCTCGGCGATCCGGCGGCCTATCGGGCGGCGTTTCCCGACTGCAATCTCCTCAATGGCGATTTGAACTGTGACCGGACTCTCAACGGCGCAGACATCGATCCCTTTTTCGATTGCCTGGCGGGCATTAACTGCGACGACTGCAACGCGAACGGCATTCCCGATCAGCAGGACGTCGCTCAAGGCACCAGCAGTGACTGCAACGACAACGGTGCCCCCGATGAGTGCGAGGCCGATTGCAACGACAAGCAAAGTCACACTTCTTAGAGCTCGAAGCATTTTCCAACCCCCTGAAACCCGCCATGGAGCATCCGTCAATCGTCGACGAATAGCTTGTCCACCTTTCGGGTGATCTCCTCTTCCAACCATTCGTCGTCCGGCTTTCCGGTGATCACGACCCGATGGATCAAGATCGTGGAACCGAACGGGACGAACGAAACCGACCCCCCCGTGTCCTTGTCCTGATACTCCGGCATCTGCACCAGGGTTTTATTCAATCCCACGAACCGCAGGACCTTTCCCTGGTGGGATACCTTGATCTTGTACTTGCGATTCACCGTCGCTATCGGCTTCATCTGTCCCCAGAGGCCGGCCAATCTCAACCCCTCCAGAAAGGCGCTCTGCCCCATCCCGTCTCCGATGGGCGGCCTGGGCCAGCCAACGATCACATTCGCCGGCAGGACGACGTGCCCTGGCAGGAGCCCCTGTCCACGCTGCTTCTGGAGAGATACCCAATCCGTCCTTGGCTTGAACCCGAGGCCGAACAGATACGCCGCATCAGCCCCATCGTTGAGAAGGATGTTGATGTTGGGGTTTCTGGCCGCCCGGGACGCGGCGGTGAACTCGACGGAGATGTCGCCTACGAATCGGACCTTGTGGTCCACCTTCCCGAAGATCTGCATCACCTTCTTTTGATGCTTGTGGACCGAGGCGGGGAAGAGAACCGTGTCCGGAATCCAATCCTCGAGCTGCTCGGCGTCGGCGAAGTCGTAGGTGAATTTGTAAACGCCATTCCTCATGGCGTCCAC
>JACZRH010000306.1 GCA_022574815.1 Planctomycetota bacterium
GGCGAACGACTTCAGCGTGCGGGCGATTTCCACCGACTTTTCGAACCGTTCCCAGACGTCGAGAGGCTTCTCGCCGTTGGCCAAGGCCTCTTTCATCACCGTTGCCCGGAGGTCTTTGGATTCCGCTGCGGAGAGATCGAGGTAAGCATCGGGGACGTCGGGCGCCGGGCTGGAGCCGATCAGGTTCAGCTTCAGGCCATACCGTTTTCCCAGTTCACGGGCCACCACCGCGGTGACTCCCCGTGCCCCGCCGGTGATGATAAACGTGGCCCCCCGGGGAATGTCGGACGGTTGGCAAAGCCCACCGGCTGCGTCCGGTGGGATGCCGCGGTCGACCGGCTGAACCACAGGCCGCGGCAGATACCGACGTCCATCGATATACCCGACTTCGATTTCACCGTCATTGGCCGCCAGTTCATCGCAGAGGCACTCGGCAAGCACGGATGGGTCGATTGTCGCAGCAGCGTCGACGATTTTTGTGCGGAATTGCTCCTCGCGAACCTGCATCTTCAATTCCATGTCGACGCCTTTCAGCAGCCCGGCCAACCCACCGCTTTCGATGTTCGGCAGTCCGCCGGAAAAGCCGAAGTCGCCCCCCATTGTCGTCGCCGCGACGAGCGAAGCCTTGTCGAGCAATTTTTCCCCCGCGACCAACCCGTACCACTTTTGGCAGATGAGATAAGGAATCATCACGCCGCGCATACGCCGCCGGTTCCAATCGTCGGCGTTCAGCGCAGTGATCGCATCCTCGTCGTGCGGCGTCATCAGAAACAGGTGCAGCGGCTGACAAGCATTCCAGATTGCGTCCAGCTCGGACAACACCTGTTCCGAGTTGTCTGCTGTCGGAATCATGAGGGCCTTGACCCCGACCTGCTCCAGTCGCTGCTGGAGTGCGCGGGCAGAGGGATTCTCGCCCACGATCAACGCCGGCCCGTTCAGCAGCGGCTGACGTCCTGCACCGTCAGGCAGCGGAGCCTCAATGACACGCATCACAAACCGGTTGCAGACGCGCTCTGGGTCCCCAGTAGCCGCTTCGGCGTATCCGCTCGCAATTTCTTCGGCCGCAACAATGCTGCCGGTCCGCCGGTCGTCGGCACGAATCTGCTGCGGCGTACGCGCTCCGTTCGCGGCGACCGACCAAGCTGGAAAGCGGTCGTGCCTGCCGCTACGCTCTGAGAAACGGCGGGTCCGAGGAGCGGGCGCGCCGCTGGCTGCGCAATCAAGAACCAGTGAGGAATATCTCATGCATCGCCGACGATCGCTCGTGCTTGCTCCGATGGCCTGCACTTTCATCGCACTCACGGCCGACGCCGTGCTCGCCCAGCGGATCGACTACCCGCACGCCCGCGTCGAAAACGTCACAGATCAAATCCACGGCGTCTCCATCGCCGACCCGTATCGTTGGCTCGAAGACAGCGACGCCGCCGAAGTCGCGAAATGGACCGACAGACAAAACGCGCTGACGCGTTTTTTCCTCGACCCGTTTACAACCGAACGCGCGGCCCTCACGTCCAGGCTCAAGCAGCTTTACAGCGCTCCGAGCGTCTCGACGCCACGCATCGTTGACAACCGATACTTCTACACCCGCCGTGAAGGCGACCAGAACCAGCCCGTGGTTTACGTAAAGGTCGGCAGCTACGGCGCCGCGCCGCACGTCGCGATCGATCCCAACGAGTTCAGCGCCGCTGGCACGATCGCGCTGGACTGGTGGTTTCCCGCACCCGACGGCCGGCTGATCGCCTACGGACGCTCGGCGGGCGGCAGCGAGAAGAGCACGCTCTACATTCGTGATGTCGACGCCGGCAAGGACCTCGAGCTCGCCATTCCGCACACCCGCGCCAGCTCCGTCGCCTGGGACGCCGACTCGCGCGGGTTTCACTACATCCGCTACCCCATCCCCGGGACCGTGCCGGCCGGCGACGAAAACTACTACCGCCGCGTGCATTACCACAAGCTCGGGACCGATTGGAAACAGGATCCGCAGTTCTTCGGCGAGGGCCGGCCGAAAGAGGAATGGGTCGGCATCAACAACTCGGTCGACAACCGCTTTCAGTTCATGTTCCGCTCGCTCGACTGGATGAAGAACGACCTTTTCATTCGCCGCAACGGCGAATCAGAGTTCCGCCCGATCGCGGTCGGCCTGCAAGGGCGATTCGCCGGCGCGACGCTGGGCGACAAGCTCTTCATCACCACCGACTACGAGGCCCCGCGGCAACGCGTGCTCGTCACCGACGCCAACAATCCCGCACCCGAAAATTGGAAGGAGCTCATCCCACAACAGGCCGGCGTGATCCAGTCGCTGACCGTCGTCGGCGGAAAGCTCGTGCTCTCCCTCATCGAAGACGCTCATTCCCGCCTGATGATCTACAACACGGACGGCACGCTCGACCGAGCGGTCAAGCTGCCCAAGATCGGCAGCGTCACGGGCGTGAACGGGCACCCCGACCGGCCGGAGCTCTATTTCGGATTCGATTCCTTCGCCTATCCGCCCGCCGTCATGCGCTATCATGTGGCCCAGCGGCGCTTCGAAGTCGTCGAAAAAACCAGCCTGCGCATCGACTTCGGCCGCTTCGTCACCAAGCAGATCTGGTTCACCTCCCAGGACGGCACGCGCCTCCCCATGTCCATCGTCCACGGCGAAGATCTGAAGTTCAACCGCCGAAACCCCACCATCCTCTACGGCTACGGCGGCTTCGGCGCCAACCTGCTGCCCAGCTTCAGCAACAGCCTGATCCCCTGGTTGGAGCGCGGCGGCGTCTACGCCCTGGTCCACCTGCGCGGCGGCGGCGAGTTCGGGGCCGAATGGCACGCCGCCGGTCGGCTCGGCCAGAAGCAAAACGTCTTCGACGACATGATCGCCGCCGCCGAAAAGCTCATCGCCGAAGGGTACACCGACCCCGAGCACCTCGCGGCCCGTGGCAGGAGCAACGGCGGACTGTTGATGGGGGCCATGATGGTGCAGCGGCCCGACCTCTTCAAAGCCATCCATTGCGCCGTTCCGCTGCTCGACATGCTTCGCTACCACAACTTCTCGATCGCCCGCCTGTGGATCCCCGAATACGGCTCGGCCGAAAACGCCGATCAATTCAAGTGGCTCTACGAATATTCGCCCTACCACCACGTCGAGCCCGGCGTACACTACCCGGCGATTCTGTTCACGACCGCCGAGTCCGACTCGCGTGTCGCCCCCATGCACGCCCGCAAGATGGCGGCCCGCATGCAGGCCGCGACCGCGTCGAGCAATCCGATCCTGCTCTGGGTTGAGACCCAAGCCGGCCACGGTGCCGGCAAGCCGGTCAGCAAACGCATCGAGTCCGCCGTGGACTACCTCATTTTCTTCATGTGGCAACTCGGCATGATCGACGCCGACGCCTGACGCGCCCGACCCCTGTGGCACCGGCGTCCCGCCGGTGTAGCGCCGTCTATCAACCAATGTGGCACCGGCTATCTGCCGGTGCCCTCGCGCTGGACGCCTGCCCCGGGCATCCGTAGCATGCCCCCATGCGAACCGATTGCCATCAGCCTCTTGCCGATGTCTCCAACTGGGTAAAGGCTAACGTCACCGACGACGACCTCGAAGCCGAGATCAAGAAAAGATCAAGCGCAGCTACCGCTTATATGCGCGATTGACAGGGTGCGAACAAAAACCTAATGTATTGAACGTGACTGATGCTGAGCCGTATTAGTGCGGCGCAGACATCGACGGGTGCCGGGCAGGATGCCCTTGGCGCCCTCGTTGCACGGATGCGAACCTGAGGCTACGATACCACCACATATAGCGGTATTCTCTCCGCGTGGGCCACATGGTGTGGTCGCCGGGAACTTGGTCAGAGTGACGGGATGACTGAGCTCACCACCGATTCGCTCAAGCCCTTTCTGAGAGAGTGCGGCTACCGTGGACGACGCCTGAAGACAGGCATGCAGTTCGCGGGTATGAAACATGTCGCCCTAGTAGGATTCGCACACGAGCCGACCGACGCCCGTTCGGCCTGCATCGCGGCGCTGGATGTTGAAGCCGATGTGTCCATCGCCGCGGCTTCGTGTCGCCCGCTGGGCGCGCCGGTGGTCATGGCGTGTCACGCAAACCGATTGCATGTGTTCAAGCAGCGCGAAGCGTCGCCGGAACGCGTCGAAAACCCGTTGGCTCCCAGTCAACTGAGAGGGTTCTTTGCCCAGAACGCTGACGTTCTGAATCCGCAAGCGCTTTACCGGTACAAGACGAGGGGGCGGTTGTTGGCATCGGCCACGCCGCAGCAACTCAAGTTCGTCGACGTCGGTTTGATGCGATTGATCGACGCAGACATGGGCAAGGAACTGACCGGGCTCGTCGAGCGCGTCGTCGGCAAGCTTGCCGGGGCCTTCACCGGGGACAGGACTGAAGTGCAGGGGCTCTGGATGCTCCAATGGGCGTTCCGTCTGTTGGCCGGAAAGCTCCTAAGGGATAAGGGAGTGCGGGCGTTCGCCAATCTGAACCTGCTAGATTTTCGGACGGTCTCTCGCTTGGTCGGCAATCACTATCGCAAGCAGGATGCCCGACTGAAAGTGGAAGGGGACCAACAACGATCCGCGCTCTCTGAGGCCGCCGCGCAAATGAACGAATTTGCGCACCTCGGACGAGTTACGACCGAGGCGCTGGCCGATGTGTACGAGTCGGCCTTCGTCACCGACGAAACGCGTGAAGATCTGGGAACGCACAGTACTCCTGGATACCTGGCGGACTACGTAGTCTGGCAGCTTGCCGATTGGATCGAGCGGATTCCGCTGGAAAAACTGCGGGTGTTCGAACCCGCATGCGGCCACTGTGCTTTTCTCGTATCGGTGATGCGGTTCATACGCGAGGCGCATCCGGATTTGCAAACAGCACGGCGCAACCGGCTTTTTCGCGGGCGCGGGCGTCGGGCTTGCAAGCGGAGCGCTGGCTGCCTCGGCGGCAGGGGCGTCCGGCGTGGTTTGGGCAAACGCACAAAACCCTGCTGCACCGAGCAGCAGGGTCACTAGAAGGCGGGAGGGCGGCAGCGTCGCGGCTCGGGTCATGCGCATCCGGTCATTCTTGACCATCTCCATCTCTCAGGAACTCCGCGAAGCCCGGGTCGCTGAAGGCCGCGGGCGGCAGGTGGTCGCTGAGCAGTGCGGTGTCAACCTCCGCCGCCGCGACGAGCTGTTCGTGGATCTGACCGCGTTGCATCAGCAGCAGGCCCGCCAGCAAGGCCAGCAGCGGCAGCGCAGACACCAGCTTGGGCCACAAGCCCTGGCTGTCGGCTCCGCGCGGACCGCCACTGAGCGCCAACGATGCGCCCATCTGCACCACGCCGGGGCGGGCCGGGCTCGTCGCCGTGCGGGCCGCACGTGCTTGGGCAGCGCGGGCCAGGGCCTGCTCGCGCGCAAACCGCAGCC
>JACZRH010000307.1 GCA_022574815.1 Planctomycetota bacterium
CGACGTGGCGCTCGGCCTGAACAACCTGGCGGAGCTGTACGACGCGCAGGGCAAGTACGATCAAGCCGAGCCGCTGTACAAACGCTCGCTGGCGATCTGGGAGAAAGCCCTCGGCCCCGAGCACCCGGACGTGGCAACCAGCCTGAACAACCTGGCGGCGCTGTACGACACGCAGGGCAAGTACGATCAAGCCGAGCCGCTGTACAAACGCTCGCTGGCGATCCATGAGAAAGCCCTCGGCCCCGAGCACCCGAACGTGACGCTCGGCCTTGAGAACTACGCTGCTCTCCTGAAGGCGACGGGCCGGGCGGACGAAGCCCAAGCGATGCTGAAGCGAGCAGCCGCGATCCGAAAGAAGAACGAGAAAAAGTAGACGCCGGCTCTTGTTGCCGGCGGGTGGCACTGACGGTGTGCCACTGCCACGCGGCCCGCCAGTCGAAGAACGAGCGGCGTAGGGCGGGTTCCACCCGCCGAATCGCACCTGCGACCCACGCCAACCGACCCGCTCCGTCCTCGTCCCGGCCGGACGATTTGAGCACCTCAAGGCCTCGATCCCTCAATCCTCCGCTCCCGGCTCCCCAATCCCCCTCAATCCCTGAATTCTCAGCCCCTCATTCCCTCAATCCCCACCCGCGCCTATAATCCCTAGGATAATGGAAGCCCGCCCCATGAACCACGAACCGGCCCGGAGCATGCCGATCAAGATGCGCAAAAACATTCACAAAAAACTTGATCACCTTGATTACCTTCCCCTCACACCCCGCCCGCCCGGCTTTTACCGGACAGTGCCGCGGGTGCGAGAGCCGCAGGTGCGAGAATCCCTTCTCGCACTCGTCCCGCCGGGTGCGTCCGGGACACACGCCACGTTGGGCGCACGGTTGGCCCTTCGGATGCGCTCAGACCCGGCGCTAGACGAAAGGCGTGATCAGCGCCTGCACCAGCGACTGGTCCGGGTCTTCCGCGCCCAGCTCCACGATGGCCCGCAGAAACGCGGCCAGCAAGCTGTTCGACGCCGTGATGATGCCGTCTTCGACCGTTGCTTGGATCGTCGGATCGCAGCCGCTCAGCAGGAATGTGGTCCCGGATCCGATCGCGGCCAAGAAATAGCGTCGAGTGCGGCGAATCAAGCGAATCATATCATTCTCCAGCGGGCGTCGAAACGCGGCGCGAATCGACATCCGACCCAGTTCCCGGCAGACGGTTCGAGCGCGCGACAGCCAAAGCGACCGCCCGCGGTTCGATCCCGCGGTTCCCGACCGTCACCGCATTCTACCGTTCCAGACGCCGATCGGTTGCACTTTCCGCGCGCGTTCCGGCGGCGCCGGCCGGGTTGCTGCGATTCCGCGTTCAGCTCCGACGCTGCAGCTCCCGTCGAGCGGCCATTTGTTCGGCCCCGCGCGGATGACAGCGGGCGTGAATCTCGCACAGCCGTTTCGTCTCGACGTGCGTGTAAATCTCTGTCGTGTTGATATTTACGTGCCCGAGCAGCTCCTGGACCACGCGCAGGTCCGCGCCGCCCTCCAGCAGGTGCGTCGCGAACGTGTGCCGCAGCGTGTGCGGGCTGCACTTTCCGGGGATTCCGAGCCGAACTGCCTCGCGCCGCACGATTCGCCAGACCGCCGTCCGCTCAATCGCGGCCCCGCTGCGGCTCAGGAACAGCGGCATCGCCAGTTTGGCCTTGCGGGTCAGCGGGGCGTCGCAGCGGCCGGTTTGCAATCTCTTCAGCAGCAGCTTGGGGCGCGAGTGTTCGAGATAAGCCGCGACCGCGTCACGGGCTTTGCGGCCGATCGGCACGACCCGCTCGCGGCGGCCCTTGCCCATGCAGCGCACGTAGCCGACGCCGAAATTGACGTCGCGCTCGGCGAGAGAGCACAGCTCGCTGACGCGCAGGCCGCAGGCGTAGATCAGCTCGAGCATCGCCCGATCGCGCAGGCCGAGCGGGGCGCTCACATCCGGCGCGGTGACGAGCTCGACCGTCCGCTCCATGTTGAGCGTCATCGGCAGCCGCTGCCAGCGCTTCGGCAGGTCGAGCAGGCCGGTGATGTCCACTGCGACCCGGCGGGTGAGGTGCAGCCACTTGAGCCACATGCGGATCGCCACGACGTGCCGCGCGAGCGTCGTTTCCTTGTATTGCCGCGCGCTCATTTCGACCATGTGCCCCTGCATCAACTGGGGCGTGATGCGGTTCCAATCGTCGATGCCCGCGCGCCGAAGGAAATCGCCGAATCGTCGCAGGTCGCGCCGGTAGGATTGGATCGTGTTGGCGGCGAGCCCGCACTCGACGTTCTGGAAGACGCGGAAGTCGGCGAGCGACTGCTCGAACGCGGGCGTGCAGGTCGCTGCGGCTTCCAGCGGGGCATCAGGCGCGGGTTCCTTCGTTGCCGCCCTGAGATGAGACGCCGGTTCGGAGTGTCGCGGGCCGGAGCGCGCCGCGCCGGGCGCGGTCGCAAGCGCCGGCGGCTCAGGCGGAGCGGGCGCGTGGCGGGGCATTTTATCGCTCCACGCGCTGAGCGCGGATTTTCCGGAAGACGGCGCATTCGGCGAACGCCCCCATGCAATAGCTGAATGCTTGCGGCCGGTTTACGCGCGTGAGACGCTGGTTGCAACGCTGGTCGTCGCGGTTGAGGTAGGGACGGGGACCCGATTCCGTGGTCATGACGATTCCTCGCATCCGTGCTTAGAATTGACCGGCCGCGCTCGAACAAGGCAGAGCGCATTGTAACCCGAGCACCGTATCGGGGCCACGCGCTGTGGAGATATTTCCCAGTTGCGTTTGCCGGCTTCAAAGAGTAAAGAGCGTAGTAACGCCGGGCGGCGCGGTTGCGTGCAACAGCGGGCGGGAGCCAGGCCGGTCGGGCGAACGCGGTACGGCGCGTGGACCGGCAGCACGACCGTTGCGGCGCGGCGGACGGATCGAATCGGCAGCGAACGTCATGGAGGATTACAGTGCTACGTTCACGCAAGAGAAGGCGACTTCGTCGGCGGCTTTGGGTGGGGTTGACGCTTTCCGGGCTCGTCGCGCTGCTCGTGTTCGGCTGGGACTGGGGGCCGCTTGATTCCGTCGAGGGAGCCGACGCCGGCGATGAGCAAAATACGGTCGCGAACGCAACCGATCGCGAAGCGAAACCCGCTGACGACAACAGCAACCTTGAAAGTGATACCGCGTCACAGCGCGTCGTCTGGGGCGACCCCGCCGCGCCGAATGGAACGCCGCTCGTCGCGCGAAGCTCTGACGAACCCGCGAAAGCGAACGCCTCCGAAGCGAAGCGCGCGGCGCGGCGCCACGAGGCGATCGACGCGGCCTGCCGCCAGTACGAAGCGGGCCGGATTCTCGAGTCGCGGCGCGAGCTGAACCGAATCCTGCAAACCGACCTGACGCGCGAAGAGCACGCCCGTGTGCGCCGCTGGCTGACCAAGGCCGCCGACGAGACCATCTTCTCCACGCGGCGCCTGCCGAACGACCCGCTGATCGGCACCTACACGATTCAGTCCGGCGACGCGCTGATCCATATCGCGAAGAAATTCGACGTGCCGTATGAGATCCTGATGCGGATCAACCGCATCCGCAACGCTCGCAACATCCGCGGCGACCAAACCATCAAGATCGTAAACGGCCCGTTTCACGCCAGGATCTACAAGTCGGCATTCCGGATGGACGTCTATCTGCAGAATACGTTCGTCCGCAGCTTTCCGGTCGGCATCGGGCTCGACGACGCCACGCCGGAAGGAACGTGGAAAGTCAAGAACCGGCTCTCGAACCCGACCTACTACCCGCCGCCGTCCGCGGAGAAGAAACGCATCATCGCGGCCGACGACCCGGAGAACCCGCTCGGCGAACATTGGATCGGGCTGGAGGGCGTCGACGGCGCGGCGTTGGGGCGCTACGGGTACGGTATTCACGGCACGATTAAGCCGGATTCCATCGGGACGCCGGTGTCGCTCGGCTGCGTGCGCATGCATAATGACGACGTCGCGTTTCTGTTCGGTCTGTTGAAGCCCGGGAAATCGACGGTGACGATCTTGCCTTGATCGGCTGCAACGGGCCATCCCCGCTCTTCAATCCCCTTACCGACAGCTCACCGCTGGCGGGCCTTGAGCTCCTCGCCGGTCCGCTCGGGCTCTTCGCGTTCTTGCCTCTGGTTCCGATCGTCCGCCGGGTCGCGCGCACACACCCGCGCTGCGCCGTGATCGGCGCCGCGGTGGTCTGGATGTTGGCGACGATCGGACCCGCCGGGCTCGTGATCGTCAGCGCGGCGATCACCGCCGGCTTCGTCTGGATCGCCGTGCTGGGAACGCTGCGTCGGCGCGGGACCCTCGGCAGACGAATGATGGTGGCGCTGGTCTGGCTCGGCCTGCACGCGCTGGCGCTGCCTTTCTGGTGGTTTCCGCAGGCCGTCTCCTACGGGTGGGACCTCGCCAACCCGGTCCGCTCGCCGGTGCTGCACTGGGTCGGCCTCGCCTATCTGCTACTGCGGTTTGTCGCCTGGGGCGTGGACTGGGCCTCCAAGCCGGACGATCGACTGCGCCCGGCCGACACGCTGACCTGGTTGTTCTATCCGCCGTGTATGCGCTTGGGCCCCGTGCTGCTGCGGACGAGTTTTCTGCAGCGCTTCGACGCGTGGGATCCGCGCGCGGCGCTACCCTGGAAGGAAATCGCTCGACGGTTCGGGCGGATGCTGCTGGGCGGCGTGCTGCTGGCGGTGCTCGCGAAGAACATGCCGCAGGTCTCGGGCCATGCGGCGGACTTCTTTTCCGCGCCGCGGGACTACCCCACGACCCACCTGCTTCGCATCGTCTATTTCGTGCCGATTCAGGTGTACTTGTTTCTCTGGACGTACAACCAACTCGCGTTCGCGACGGCGCTGTGGCTCGGCGTCCGCGTGGACGACAATTTCAACTGGCTGCCGAAGGCCACTTCGATTCGCGACTTCTGGCGCCGCTGGCATATCACCGTCGGCGCCTGGCTGCGCAACTACGTCTACATCCCGCTCGGCGGAAATCGCGGGTTCATCCCGCTGAACTACGCGGCGGTGTTCGGCTATTGCGCGTTGTGGCACGGGGCGAGCTGGTCCTTTGTGGCCTGGGGCATGACGCAGGCCACGGGGCTCGTGATCCAAGGTTGGTGGGACCGTGGGCGGGCGGCGCTGGGTTGGACAGGCCGCCCGAGTGGTCCGCTCTGGACGGCCGCGTGCTGGCTGCTCACGATGCACTATCAGATCGGGACCATTGTGGTCTTTGCCGATTTCGACCATCTGGGATCGCGAATACTCCCGGAGCTGGCACGCCGGTTGTTCGCTTTTGGTTGATGGTGGATTCACGCCGCTGCGAGGGTCTCCCCGGCTGCTCGGCGGGCAGGATGCCCGCCCCACCCGAAAGCC
>JACZRH010000308.1 GCA_022574815.1 Planctomycetota bacterium
TGCTGCTGCGGACCCGTGCCGGGCCCTGCCGCGAACGACTATACCCAAGGGGCCGCAGCGGCGGGGGCCGCGCCCGCGACAGCCGGGTTGCAAACCCGGCCATGGCCGGCATCGATCCTGCCAAGCGGCTGGCGGCTGGCGGCTGGCGGTGCGGCCCAGGCGGCCACTGCCGGGGGAAGAGGGCCGGGGGCGGATGCGTGTGCCCGCCGCGCCTCAACCCGCAAGCCACCGGGCCACGGCGGCGCTGTCGCGCGGCTTGAGCTGCACGGTGTCGGGCGTGGCCGCTGCGGCCGGTGCCTGGCGGGCGGCCTTGCGCGCGGCCTTTTCGACCGCTGTGGGCGCGGCGCCCGGCAGCGCGGGCCATTGCAGCGGCAGGCGCAGCAGGCGGCCGTCGCGCGCGACCAGCGCGGTGCAGGCGTGGGCGCGGCCGGTGAGCAGGGGCAGGTCGTCGAGCTTGTGCAGCCGCCAGCCGCCCTCGGGCGTTTCGATGCCCAGCCATTCGTCGCCGGTCTGCCCACTCGCGTTTTCGAACGGCAGGATCACCACGCCCCGAGGCTGCAATGCTTCGGACGGCCGCAACGCCGGTGCGATCGGCTTCGCTTCGGGTTCCGGCCGATCGAGAAACGCGGCGAGCGAATCGGCGGACTCGTAGCGCTGCTTCGCGTCGAGCGAGAGCAGACGTAGAACCAACTGGATGACCCACTCCGGCACGTCGGCGACGCGTTCCCGAGGCCAGGCGACCGGCCTGCTCTGGCTGTCAATCAGCGATCGAAAGATGCTGTCGCCGGCGTGCGGCGCGGCCCCGGTCAATAGGTGAAGGGCCGTCGCGCCAAGCGAATAGAGATCCGCCGCGGCCCCCACCGGCGTGTCGCTGGCGAAAACTTCGGGGGCGGCATACGCCAGCGTCCCGGCGGCGTCGGTTTGCCCGCGGACATCGTCGCTCTCGGCCAGACCGACGACGCCCAGATCGGCGACGCGCGTGCGACCGTCCGTCCCCAGAATGAGGTTACTCGGCTTGATGTCGCGATGGATCAGACCGGCCTGATGGATGGCCGCGAGCCCGTGGGCGACGTCCCGCATGACCTGAACCGCCTGCTGCCAGACCAGGCGTGTGCCGCGTTCGGTCATGCCCGCGAGGTCGGCCCCGTCGACGTACTCCATCACGAAATACCAGGCCCCCTCGACGTTGTCGCAGTCGAGCACGCGAATGACATGTGGGTCGTTCACCCGGAAGCCGACACGGGCTTCGGTGCGCAGCCGGCGTACCGCCGCGTCCGAAGCACTGCCGACGCGATGCGGCAGGATTTTCACGACGCAGGGGTGGCTCAGGAACTCGTGTATGGCGTAGAAGGTCTGCCCCTGTGAACCTTCGCCGATCCGCTCGATCAGGCGGTAGCGTTCTCGCAACACCCCGCCGGGAGCCACCCGGGCCAGAATACCCGCAATTGGATGGTCCGACTTTGTGACCAGGACGCGCGGCTTCGGAACGACGAAGCCGCAGGATTCGCATTGGCGCCAAACGGAGCAGATTGAGCGCAACCAATTGTCTTTATTGCAGTTACGGCATTTGTCCAGGTCGGAACTCTGCCGCCTGTCGATCTTATCGGTCAAAGGTGCGCCGGGCATCGAACCATCCCTGTTCCTATAACCCGAGATTTCGCTTGACCGCGCCAATCATTATCGGTACCGTCTCGCGCATCGAGCGAGGTTCTTGGGAAAAGTCGTCCGCCAGTTTCTCAGAAGGTACGCGCGCGTTCCGTCGCGCGGCGGGTCGGCTTCCATTTTCGCTCCAGACGTTTGCACGCCAAGCGGTAGTTTAGCCGCTTGCCGCCACGGCGTGCAAGTTGGTTGGTCTTCGACAGGTGTACGGAGAAACGTCATGGCGTTCCTGTTCGAGTTGTTCAATCCACTGCAGCTGTTCATCACCGCCTTTATCGACATGGTCTCTACCTGAGGATCGCTGCCATGATTGAAGTCATTACCGATCTCGACGAACTGGTCATCGATTCGCGCTAGACGGGTTTCGACGCATCTCGGCGACGCGGGCCGTTTTCAGCAAATGCACGCGGCCCGCCGGCTCGGGCGTGACCGTGCGATGTACGCTGGCAGCGGTGTCCTGGCCGATGGGTGCGCCGCGCCGTGCGAATGAGCGCCGCGAACGGCTACGCGGCGCCGGCGGCTAGCGCTATAATTCCGTGAGTTCATCTGCTCTAGGATCGACTTTCGGAAGCCGGTGATGCGCCTCATGCGGATGTCCCTCGCAACCAAGTACCGCGTCCTTTTCGGGTTCGCGGTCCTGCTGATCATCGGCGCCGCGCTGTCGCTGCCCTGGTATCTCGTCAAGGCCTTGGTCGAAGAGCAGCCTTTCCGCGAGGCGCAACGCATCGCCGACGAGTATTTTCGCGTGGTCATGGCCGCTCCCGACGCGGCCGCCGCCACGATCGGCGGTGTACACGGGGCCGAATCGGCCGTCCTGCCCAAGACCGGGATCGAACACTTCGCCGAGTTCATTCCCCTGTCGCTCAATCTGGATGCTCAATCGGCGCCGGGCGACGATCCGTTCGTGGCCGCCGCGATCGCGCGTCTGCGCGACCATCCCAAGGACGAGTTCTATCGCGTCACGAAGAAGGACGAGTACGGAACGCGTTTCGATTATGCGCATGCGGTTCGCGTGAGGAAGCAGTGCCTCGACTGTCACGACGAAGGCAAAACCGCCGGGGCCTACCGCGAGGGTCAGTTGGCCGGCATCATCGCCGTGCGCCTGCCCGCCGAAGGGAGCGAGGAAGCGATCCTGGTCCTGCGCGTGCTGCTGGTGGCCGCCGGCTTGCTCGCCGGCATCCTGGCTTTGCTGGTCTTCTACATCATCACGAAGAAATTCATCCTCTCCCCGATCCACGAGTTGGCGGCCGTGACCATCCGCGTGGCCGAAGGAGACCTCGACGTGCGCTCCACGACTCGCACGGGCGACGAGTTCGAGCAGCTTTCCGACAATCTCAACAGGATGCTCGAGCGGCTGCGCGAATCGCAGGACAAGCTCAAAAAGGCTAATCGGCTTCTCGACCAGAAGCTGGGCGAAATGGCCGAGACCAACGTCGCGCTGTACGAGTCCAACAAGCTCAAGGCCGAATTCCTCGCCAACGTGTCGCACGAGCTGCGCACGCCCTTGACCAGCATCATCGGCTTCGCCGAGCTACTCCGCGAGGGCCCCAGCAGCGAGGGTAACGGCAGGGCCGCGCGCTACGCCGAGAACATCCTGATTTCCGGCCGAATCCTGCTGGAAATGATCAACGACCTGCTCGACCTCGCCAAGATCGAGGCCGGCAAGATCGAACTGCGGATCGAAACGGTACGGCTCGATGAGTTGTGCGAGTCGATGCTGGACCTCATTCGGCCGCTCGCGGCCGAAAAGCGAATCGAGCTGCGGCTCGAAATCGACGCCGCGCTTCCCGCGCTGTTTACGGATCGCGGCCGCTTGCGCCAAATCCTTCACAACCTGATCTCGAACGCGGTCAAGTTTACGCCCGCAGACGGAAGCGTGCGGGTCGGGGCGCGGCGCGAAGGCGAAGGTCACGTGCGCGTGTGGGTCGCGGACAGCGGACCGGGCATCGCTGACGAACAACAAGCCGTAATCTTCGAGAAGTTCCGGCAGATCGATCAGTCCGCAACGCGCGAACACCACGGATCCGGGCTGGGCCTGGCGATCGCGAAGGATCTGACGCGTGTGCTCGGCGGCGAGATCGGTGTGGACAGCCGGCCCGGCCACGGGGCGACCTTCTGGGTGCGGCTGCCCACCACAGCCCCCGAGCAGCGCGAACTGCCGATGATCTCCCTGGTCTGATGGCCGCCGGGGTCCGGCGCGGTACTACCTGGGGCGGAATGAGTCGAGCGTTGCCAGTCCGAGCGTAGCGAGGAATCTGGCTGAATCCGGAGCAAGATGCTTCGCTCCGCTGAACATGACGCCCGACAGTTTGCGCACGCCGCAGATATTCTCGGACCGGGTCGCCCGTGTTCCGACGTTCGGATACGCTAACATCGAGGTGTTTCGGATACTAATTGTAAGGGGTCGAATAGGCGGCGGCGTTCTCCCGATGCAAAGGTGGTCGGCGGCGCACTGACGCCGCACATGGGAACCGCGCTCGCCCGGTTGAACCCGGCGAGCGCTGGAGCGAGCATGATTCGGGTCGAGGGGCTCACGAAGGTGTTTCCAAATCCGGACGGGTCCGAGAAGACCGCCGTCGACGATGTTTCGTTCGGAATCCAGCCCGGCGAGATTTACGGACTGCTCGGACCGAACGGCGCCGGCAAAACCACGACCCTGCGTATGATCAGCGGCCTCTTACGCCCCACCGCCGGGCACGTATTCATCGACAACACCGAAGTCACCGACCGGCCCAATTGGGTGAAACAGCGCATCGGATACCTGACGGCGAACACGGGGCTGTATGTCCGACTGACGCCGATCGAGATGCTCAAATACTTCGCGACTTTGTACAACATCCCGCGCGCCCCGGCCAAGGCCCGCATCGCCGAGTTGGTCGAGTGGTTGGGCATGTCGGACTTTCTGAAGCTGCGTTGCGGCGCGCTGTCCACGGGGCAAAAGCAGCGCGTGAGCATCGCGCGGGCTCTGATCGCCAACCCGCCCATCCTCGTGCTGGACGAGCCGACGCTCGGGCTCGACGTGCTGACCAACCGCGTCATCCTCGACTTCATCCGGCAGGAACGCACCCGCGGCAAGGCGATCCTCCTCTCCACCCACCACCTCGACGAGGCGGAGACGCTCTGCGATTGCATCGGGCTCATGCACCACGGCCGCCTCGTCGCCGAGGGCGATATGCCCGCCCTCCACGCCCAGGCGCCCGACGCACACTCCCTCAGCGAAGTCTTCCTCCATTTAATCGACGGGCACGCGGCAAAGTAATGTATATCGGCACAATCTATCGTAAAGAGCTGCTCGACATCCTTCGCGACCGGCGCACGCTGATCGCGATGATTGCCGTGCCCGTCGTGCTCTACCCGCTCCTGATTGTCGGCATCCTCCAGCTCACCCACCTCCAGGAAAAACGGCAGGACGCCGAGGCGGTCGAGATCGGCGTTCCCGATGTCGAGACCCGCGACTGGCTGGCCGACATCGTGGGCGCGATCCACCAGGACCGCACCGATCGCATCGCCCGACAACGAGCCGAGGGCACGCCGGTCAAGGACGAGCCGCTCGAACTCGGCGAGGTGCTCCCCGTAATCGTCGACGACGTGCGCCAGGCGGTGGATGACCGCACGGTCCATGCCGCCCTCGACGTGATCCGGCTCGCCGCGCCCCGTGACCCGCAACTGCGTACCTTTCAGATCGTCGTGGACGACACCTCCGACCGCAGCCGCAGC
>JACZRH010000309.1 GCA_022574815.1 Planctomycetota bacterium
CGTGACGTGGCGCGCGGTGGACACGTTCGGCTCGCTAGCCACCGGATGCGGGCTGTACCTGCTGCTCGCGTGGGTGTTTCGCTTGCGGGAAACGCGATTGCTGCTGCACCCGACTCGAGCGATGGCCGCATCGGAACCGGAGTGAACGCGCCGCGCGCCGTGTAGCAGAGGCTATCAGCCTGTGCCGTACGGACCCGCCCGACGCGAGTATGACGGGTGCCTGCGGCGCAACCCGGCCTCAGGCCCCCAAGGACTTGATCCGCGCCGCCTTGGATTTGATGTGCGCGATGCGCAGCCCGAAGCTCTCGCCGACCTTGACCGCGGTGCCACTGCCGAGCACGCGATTGTTAATCATCAGATCGAGCTCATCCTCGACGTGCCGCTCGAATTCGATGATGAACCCGCTCGAAAACCTGCGAATGTTATCGATCGCCAAGACCCGCCGGGCGAGCCGAACGATCACGGGAACGCGGATGCGCATCAGCCGCGCCAGCTCCGGATCCTGTTTCAAGCGCGCCACCTGCTCGGCCGCCGCGCTGGCCGTCGGCGGCCGGGGCGGCGCCCCGTCGTCGACGTCGGCGGACAGTTGCTCGGCCTGGTTCAGCAGGTCGTTGATTTCGTCCTGGTCGATCAGCACGGCGCGCGAAGCTCCAGCGTAGGCGCCTGCCGGGTCGGCAGCCGTCCCTGCACTCCATCGGAGCCCCCGCGAAACGGGCTGAGTGGGATGCGCGGGATTACCAGACCTGCGGATCCCAGCGCTGCCGCCAGAGCTCGAGCATTAACAGAGCCCACAGCCGATGCTCGTGATTGGCGCGCCCGGAGACGTGGTCGTCGATGAGCCCGGTGAGCCAATCGCGACGGAACATGCGTACGGAAAGGGCGTCGTCCGCCGTGAGCCGTGAACGAACGAGGTCCTGTAATGTTCCGCGAAACCACTCGCCCACCGGCACCCCGAAGCCCATCTTGGGGCGCGTGAGGATCGCCGGCGGAAGAAAGTCGGCCGCCCACTCGCGCAAGAATCGCTTGCCCACGTCCCGCCCGCCGCGCCCCGCCGGCGGCCGCGCGAGCGCGTATTCGACCAGCTCGCGGTCGAGAAACGGCGAGCGGCACTCGAGACCGCACGCCATCGACGCGATGTCCACCTTGGTCAGCAGATCGTAGGGCAGGTAGCTGTTGAAGTCGGTGTAGACGGCCCGGTCGGCGGCCGAGCCGGGGGCGGCGTCGTGCAGCCCGTCAAACCAGATCAGTGGTTCGTCGCTCTGAATTCTCTGCGCGAAGTCGGGGCGATAGCCGGCCGCGAGCATCTCGGGCGTGAACACGTTGACCCACGAAAGGTAACGGCGCGAGGCCCGCTTGGGCAGAGCCGAGACGAAGCGAACCACGCGGTTGCTCGCCGACTTGGCGCGGCCGTGCGGAATCAGGGTCGCCGCCCTCGCGCTCAGGCGGCGCACTCCCCGTGGCAGCCATTCGAATCTCGCGGCGAGTTGGGCGGCGCGGTAGCGGTCGTACCCGGCGAAACACTCGTCGCCCGCGTCGCCGGTCAGCGCGACCGTGACCGATTCGCGCGTCCATTTGGAGACGTAGTACGTCGGAATCGCGGACGAGTCGGCGAAGGGCTCGTCGTAGTGCCACGCCAGCGTGTCGAGAATCTCGCGCGCCTGCGGGGTCACGGTGTACTCGTGGTGCTCGGTCTGAAAGTGCTTCGCGACGAGCCGGGCGTAGGCCGTCTCGTCGTAGCGCGCATCGGCAAAGCCGATCGAAAACGTGCGTAGCGGCGAGACGCCGAGCTTGCGCATCAACCCCACGACGATGGACGAATCGATGCCGCCGGAAAGGAAGGCGCCCAGCGGGACGTCGGCGATCAGACGTTTCTCGACGGCGCGGGTCAGCAATTCGCCCAGCCGCTCCTGCGCTTGCTTGGGCGTCTGGTCGCGTCGCTGATCGCGCGCGGCGGCCGGGTGCGGCACGCGCCAATAGGCGCGGAGCGCTTCGACGGACGGAGATCCGGCGTCGACGGATAAGCAGTGCCCCGGCGGCAGCTTCTGAAACCCGAGATAGATCGAGTGCGGCGCTGGCACATATTGAAAGAGGAGATAGCGGTGCAACGATTGCGGATCGATCCGACGCGGGATGCCGGGCAGTGCCAGGATCGCCTTGGCCTCACTCGCGAAATAAAAGCGATCGTCAAACGTCGCGTAGACCAGCGGCTTTTTACCCAAAGGGTCGCGGGCCAGCAGCAAACGGCCCCGCGCAGCGTCCCAGATCGCGATGGCGAACATGCCGTCGAGCCGCTCGAAGCATTGCTCGCCGTGCGATTCGTAGAGATGGACGATCACTTCGCTGTCGCATTGGGACTTGAATTGGTGCCCCTCGTGCTCCAGCTCGGCGCGCAGCTCGCGAAAGTTGTAAATCTCGCCGTTGAACACGACCCAGACGGTGCCGTCCTCGTTGCAGAGCGGCTGGTGGCCGCCGGCGATGTCAATGATCGCGAGGCGGCGAAAGGCGAGCCCGCAGCGCCCGCGTTGGTCGACGAACACGCCCTCGTCGTCGGGCCCGCGATGGACGAGCTGGGCCGCCATCGTGCGCAGCGCGTCGCGTTCGATGGTCGCTTCGGGAGAGAGGTTAAGGATGCCGGCGATGCCGCACATTTGAGCGTTTGGGGTTCGGGGTTCAGGGTTCAGAAAACTGAGCGTGCGATCACAAGTTCAAGGCATCATACTCTTGGCCGGGCGGCGCGGTTCGCGAGATTTGCCGACTTTTTGACAGACCGGGCAGATGTGCGTGCCACGCTGCGCGACACGCAGGGCAACGATCGGCGTTCCGCAACGGCGGCACGGCTCGCCCGTGCGTCCATAAACGCGCAGATAATTCTGCATGGTGCCGCTCGGGTAGATCCAGTCGATCGTAGTCCCGTTTCGGCGAATGCCCTCGCGCAGGACCTGCCGGATTGCGCGGTGCAACCTCGCGATCTGGGGCCGCTCCAGCTCGTTGGATCGGGTCGTCGGGTGCAGCCCGGCCCGGAAGAGCGCCTCGTCGACATAGATGTTCCCGAGGCCGGCGACGATCGACTGATCCAGCAGCAGCGGCTTGAGCTGCCGCGCGCGCCGTTCGAGCTCCCGCGCGAGCACGCGGGCCGTGAATTCCCCGTTCAACGGCTCGATGCCGAGCCCGGCCGTCGCCGCTTCGAGCGAGCGCGTGAACGAAATGCGCCCGAACTTGCGCGCGTCGCAAAAGAGCAGCCGGCCCCCGCCGGCGAGGTCCCAGACGGCGCGAACGTGTTTGGGTTTCGCGTTCGACCGTTGCGCCCACTCGAGGCGCCCGCTCATCCGCAGGTGTACGAGCAGGCTGCCGCCGTCATCGAGCTGCATGACGATGTACTTGGCCCGCCGGCTGAGCCGTTGAATCGTTCGCCCGACGATGGCCCGGCGAACGGCGGCGGCGCTGGGCGAGCAGTTCTTGGCCCAGCGCGACGCGAACCCGACGATCCGCCGCCCTTCCAGAAGCGGGGCGTACTTGCGCACGATCGTTTCGACTTCAGGCAGTTCCGGCATGCGCGGCATGATAGCGGCGCCGCTACGCCGAACCAAACCGGTGCGGCGAGACCGGAGCCTGCGCAGAATCCCAGGTGAGCGTCACGACAAGCAGAGCATCGGCGGCGTACCATGCCCGATCCGAAGGCGCGAGCATGGTCCGGGTGGCGGGGTGCCATGCCCAACCCGAACGCGCGGGCAAGGTGCAGACGGCGGAAAACAGGCCCGCGCTAGCGCTTGGGCATGGCACGCTCGGCCTTTACAATTCGCGCATGTCATCACCTCTTCCGAGAACCAGCGCGCCGCGATCCTCACGCTACAAGACTTGTCGCCGGTACAATGTTCCCGGCCACGCGCACTTCCTGACGTTCAGTTGTCTTCGGCGACAAGCCTTCCTGTCCGGCGGGCGCGCTTGCGAGTGGTTTCTCCAAGCGCTCGAGGCTGCCCGAGCCAAGCACGGTTTCGGCGTTTGGGCCTACGTGCTCATGCCGGAGCACGTCCATCTTCTTATTTGGCCGCGACGCGACGACTATTCGATCAGCAAGATTCTCACGGACATCAAACAGCCGGTCACACGCGCGGTACTCAAGTTCGTTCGCACAACCGCCCCGAGTTTTCTCGGACGAATGCTCGATGAACGACCGAACGGAGAATCCTCGCACCGTTTTTGGCAGCGTGGCGGCGGTTACGACCGCAACATCTGGTCCGACCATGAGCTCGCCGAGAAGATCAACTACATTCACGAAAACCCGGTCCGGCGTGGCTTGGTAAAGGTGCCGCAGGACTTCCGTTGGTCGAGCGCTGCATTCTACGCAGGTCAAACCGCCGTAGACTTGGTGCCAGACGTCGAGAGCCTGCCTGAGCTTGTGATTCGCGGCGGAAGAGCATGCCCGCGCTAGCGCTTGGGCATGGCACCCGCCTTGGCACCCGCGCTAGCGAATCGCCCCCAAGAGATCGTGGGCGCCAGATGATCGATTGCAAGTGCCGACCCTGCGGGAGAAAAGACAGCGATGGAACGAATGCGAGCGATGTTGCAGCAGCTCGAGGAACTGGATCCCGGCCTGTCCCCAAAAGACTTCTTGCTCACCTGGAGCCGACCGGCCGCCGACTTGAAAGGCGTGCTCGTTGCGGCCGAGGCGCTTGAGACAATCTACCGTTCCGGCGCCGCTACGCGCGTCTTCGACAGCGGCTTGGCCGTCTCCATTTTCCGCGACCAATCCACACGAACACGCTTCAGCTTTGCCGGCGCCGCGAACCTGCTCGGGCTGAGTGTCCAGGATTTCGACGAGCAGAAATCCCAGATCGCCCACGGCGAGACCGTTCGCGAGACCGCCAACATGATTTCTTTCCTCACCGAGGTGATCGGCATCCGCGACGACCTCTTTCTCGGCGAGGGGCACAAGTACATGGCCGAGGTCGCCGCCGCCGTCGAGGACGGCCACCGCGCGGGCGTGCTCGCCCAGCGGCCGGCCGTCATCAACCTCCAGTGCGACCTCGACCACCCGACCCAATCGCTGGCCGATCTGCTGCACCTGCAGCAAACCTTCGGCTCGCTCGAGGCCCTGCGTGGCAAGAAGCTCGCCATGACCTGGGCCTATTCGCCGTCCTACGGCAAGCCGCTGAGCGTCCCGCAGGGAATCATCAGCCTGATGACGCGCTTCGGCATGAATGTAGCGCTCGCCCACCCGGAGGGCTACGACCTGGTTCCCGAAACGCTCGAAAACGCGGCCAAGTTCGCAGCCGAGACCGGCGGCTCGTTCACGCACACACACGACATGGCGGAGGCCTTTCGCGGCGCCGACATCGTCTACCCCAAGAGCTGGG
>JACZRH010000310.1:0-556 GCA_022574815.1 Planctomycetota bacterium
CCGGCCGACCGATTAATTCTGATCGCGAGGCGGCACTACGGCGACGGCCGGATGTGGACCAAGATCGTGGAGGCGAACCCGGGCCTCGACCCGAATCGCTTGCGCGAGGGGGCCAGGATCATTCTTCCGGCGAAAGCTGCGGTCGCCGCCGGGGCGCGGGATGGGAACATGACCCGGCGCTCTCGCAAGGCGGGGGCGTCCGCCGGACCGACGACGTACGTGGTCGGGTCAGGCGATACGCTGATCAGCATCGCGCGGGACATCCTGCACGACGAAGCGCGCTGGCAGGAGATTTACGAGTTGAACAAGCACCAGCTCAGATCCCCGGATGTGATTCACGAGGGGACGAAGCTCGTTTTGCCGCCGGTCAAGGATCAGGGTTGAGCCGAAGGTTTCCTCGCGAGGGCTCAGCGGACCCCTCCGTCCCGCAGCCCGCACTGCGCGAAGGGTCGCGGCACCCTGCTTGAAAGCAGCTATGCGCTCGTCGCGTCCGGTCACCAATCTCGCTTGACCGGCTGATACTTGGCCGCCTCGCGCCGTGCCAGTTCACGCCGCC
>JACZRH010000310.1:617-5343 GCA_022574815.1 Planctomycetota bacterium
TTCTGAAGCAAGCGCTCGGCCTCTTCCGGCGTCATCTCGATCGGCACGAGCGGCTGTTGTCGCGGCGGCTCTTCGCCGGCGGGTTGTGTTTCGGGCGGCGCCGGCTGCGACGCCGACTCCTGATCGGATTGCTGCTCTTCGTTTTTCTCGGGGTCTTGCTGCGAGGTGGAGGACGGCTGCGACTGCGGCGATTGTTGATCGTCCCCCTTGTTCTGCTGATCGTCTTCGCTCTGATCCTGCCGCTGGTCGGAGGGCTGCGATTCGCTCTGACCCTGCTGCTGCGACGAAGGCTGGGTCGTCGCCTGCTGCTCGAGCTGATTTCGCAGCATCTGGGCCAGCTCGAGATTGGCCCGCGCGTTGGTGAACTCCGGATCGAGCCGCAGCGCGCCGACATAGTGCTCCGTGGCCTGCTCGAGCCGATCCAGCGCCGCCTGCAAATCCTGCGACCGCCCACCTGGCGCAGCGGCGACGGCCTCGAGCGCGTCGGCGTAGTGGCAGTTGCCGAGGTTGTAGCGGGCGCGGGCCTCGAACGCGGCGTCTTTCATCGTCGCGGTGCGGACCCACAGTTCGCGGGCGTCGTCGGTGTGCCCAAGTTTGAAGTGGGCGGCGGCGCGGTTGTGGAGCAACTCGGCCCCGTAGTCGGCCTCGTCACTCTCCACGATCTTCTCGTAGATCTCCAGCGCTTCGGCGAAACGGCCGGCGGCAAAGTTCTCGTTGCCTCTTTCGATCAGCTCGCGCGGCGTGTCCGCGAAAGCTGCCCAAGGAAGAATGGCAAATAGCGAATAGCGAATGGAGACCCGAAAAATTCTCATGCAGCCTTTTCCTCTTGACCGGCCGGCGTCGCTACGGCGAAGGACTTGCGCGGGGCGTCGCGAATGAAGGATTCGATCAGCAGCAGTACCAGTGCAACGACCGCGAAGACATGGTAACGCGAGGGCAGCGGGATGCGCTCGGCCTCGGATACTTCGCTGTATTCGAATACCGGTAAGACCACTTCACGGTAGATCCTCCCCAGCGGGAAGTCGCGCGTGCCGACCGCCACGAAGTTGTTCCGACCCAGGCGCTCGAACATCGAGCCGCCGGCCTCGCGGGCGACGCGCCGCAACCCGTCGAAGTCGGCCTTGCTCCAAACGACGCTGCCTTCGTGCTCGAGGTACGCGTCGCCGGTCCCGGTTCGCACCGGGATGCGGGCGCCGTCGCGCTCGTCGCCCAGCGCGATCGCGACGATGGGAATCTGATGGTCTTTCCAGAGCCAACGGGCGGCTTCAACCGGACGGCTCTCGTGGTCCTCTCCGTCGGTGATCAGGATGATCATCTTGTGCGTGTTGCGTTCGTCGTCGAAGGCCTCGCCGGCCCGGCGGATGGCGTCGCCGATGAGCGTGCCACCGCGCGGCGAGCTCTTGGTGCTAACGTCGTCGAGCACGAGACGGAAATAGCCGTAGTCGTTGGTCAGCGGGCACTTGAGCGTCGGCAGTCCGGCGAAGGTGATCAGCCCGATGCGGTCGCCGCCGAGCGCCGGCAGGAGATCGTCTTTGATGGAGACTTTGGCTCGTTCGAGTCGATTGGGCGCGATGTCGCGGGCCAGCATGGAGCGCGACACGTCGAGCAGGACCATCACATCGACGTTTCGCCGCATCACCCTCTGCTCGCGCTCGCCCCAGCGCGGCCCGATGATCGCGCCGACGAGCGGTACGAGCACCGCGAGCACCAACCCCAGGCGAGTCAACGCCCGCGTCCAGCCGATCGGCGGCGCGAGCCGGGCCAGCAGGCCGGCGGCCGCGAACAGACGCAAGGCCCGGTGGCGCTGCCATACGCCGTACACTCCCAGCGCCGCGACCGCAAGCACGGCCCACAACAGGTGCAGTAGCTGCAGGTTGTCGAACGTCAACTCGTTCACGGTATCTTTCTCAGGCGGGTCGCCTCGAGCATCGTTTGAACACCCAGGCAGACAAACGCCGCCACCAGCCAGCCGAACGACAGTTCGCCCCAGCGCAAGAATCGTCTTTCCTCGGTCTTCGTACGCTCGAGCTGATCGATCTGCTGGTAAATTGCCGTCAGCGATTGCTCGTCGCGGGCCCGGAAGTGCTTGCCGCCCGTCACCGCGGCGATGCGTTTGAGGTCGGCGTCGTCGACCGGCAGTTGCCCAAAGGTGCCGCGCCGCCCGAGGCCCGCGAGAATGGTGTAGACCTTGATGCCGTTCAGGGCGGCGAGGTCGCCGGCCTGTTGGGGCGTGACCTCGTCGATGTTGTTCTCGCCGTCCGTCAGCAAAATGACGACGCGGCTCTTGATGACGAGCTGCTCGCCGGAGCCGGTGATGCGTTTGAGGTCTTTGAGCCGTTCGACCGCCAGCGCGAGGCCGGCGCCGATGGCGGTGCCGTCCTCGGGCGAGTTGGGGCGGACGATTTGGACGTGATCGAGGACATTGAGCAACGCGTCGCGGTCCAGGGTGAGCGGGCAGATGCTGTCGGCGTAGCGCGCGAAACGGATCGTCCCGACCAGGTCGTTGGGCCGGCCGGGCAGCTCGTCGTCGCCGATGACGAAGCGTCGAAATACGTCCTTGACGACGTCGAGGCGCGTCTTGCGTTTCTGCGGAGCGAGGTCGATGTCGAACATGCTGCTCGACGTATCGACGACCATCTGGATCGCGATGCCCTCGGTGTAGATACTGCTCGATTGGTCGGCTCTCTGCGGCCGCGCGACGGCGACGACCAGACAGACGATCGCAACGGTCCGTAAGATGGGCAGAATCAGACGCACCCGTGGTGACCATGAGCTCGATGCCGCGCGCAACGTTGCCAAGCTCGAAAACCGAATGACGGGCCGGCCCGGCCGCCGAAGCTGAAAGAGCCAGTACGCCGGGACGATCAGCAAAAGCAGCAGCGCCCAGGGGTGCTCCCAGACGAGCCATTCCGGCGTGGCGGGGAAGTGGTACGGGCTCATGCCGCCTCACCTCCGCTCACTTCGCGGCTTGCGCCGCCGGGCGGTCGTGCGGTCGAAGACCCCGCGCGCGCGGCAGCGGTGGCGTTGATGAACGCGCGGGCCGTGATCATGGCCTGTTCGGCGTCCGCGGCGCGCGGGCGGAGGGCGGCGTACTTGACGATATCGCACGCTTCGAGGAACGTGCGCAGCCGGTTGGCGTCGTAGGGCAACGCGCCGCGGTCGCGCGCCAGCGAGGTGAGGAACTCCTCGGTCGTCATCTCGGGCGCCGCGAGATCAAACTTCAGCTCGATGTATCTGCAGACGATGTGCGTAAGCTCGTAGTAGTACTCACGCGCCCGGCCGGTCTCAATCCAGTCCGTCGACGCCAGGGTGGAAAGCTCGCGCAGGGCCCAGATCTCCGGCAGGATCGTCGCCGCCGGGCGCGAGCGGCGCCGCCGCAACAGATACACGATAAGCATCGTCAGGCCCGCGCTGACGATGACCGCGGCCGCGATCATGGCCCAGTGGAACGTCGTCATCCGCCACTCCGGCATGAGCGTGCCGGTGATGTCGCGCGGCTGTTGGACGCTGTCCTGCGTGGTCAACGCGGAGCGAACGTTGATCGTGAGCGTGCCGGTGGCGAGCTCGTTATCCCAATCGATCGAATCAGGATCGGCGTCGGCCCGGGGTCTGCGGGCGTACTTGACGACTAACGGCGAAATCTCGAGCGGCCCCGAGGTGAACGAAACCGCCGAGTAGGTCTGCCGCCAATCGAGCCCGCCTGCGGCGCCGGGCCGCGGCTCGGGCCGCTCGACACGTTGCACGTACACGTCGCCGAGCGCGTCGTCGCCTGGGAACGCGATGACGTAGTCTTCCGGCGTGTGGACGCGCAGCTCGACCGAGATCGGATCGCCGAGCCGGACTTCTTTGGGCGAAACGACCACGCTGAACGTGAGCGGCCCACGCTTCACTTCGTCCGTGACCGTCTCGGGTGGCGGCGGCGGTTCGCGGCAGCTCGTCAGCATTAGCACGAGCATGGGGCTAACGAACGCGAGCCGATAGGCGGCGCAATTGTAACCCGCGAGTGGCGGCATTAGCGGCGCGACTCCCGTTTGTGAAAGAACTTGGTGAGCGGCTCCACGAAGGACGCGCCGGTCGATACCTCGATGGCGTCGATGCCGATCTTGCGAAAGTCGCTGCGCAGCGCGGCGCCGCGTCCGGCGGCCAGCGCGGCGAAGCGCGCTCGAAACGCGGCCGAACTCGTATCGACCAGGAGCTGCTCGCCGGTCTCGGGGTCGTACAGCTCGACGTACCGCACGGGCGGGATCTGCGACTCGCGTTCGTCGCTCACCACCACCGGAATCAGATCGTGCCGTCGCTTGATGATCCGCAGCGGGTCCCAGAAGTCGGGCGATTGGAAGTCGCTGATCAGGAAGACGACCGAGCGCCGGTGCAGCACGCGGTCGAGATAGCGCAGCGCGGACGCGATGTCGGTCCCGCGGCCGGCGGGCTGATGGTATAGCAGCTCGCGGACGACGCGCAGCACGTGCCGCGCCCCTTTGCGGGCCGGGACGAAGCCCTCCACGCGGTCGGTGAACAGGAGCATGCCGACCTTGTCGTTGTTCTGAATGGCTGAGAACGCGAGCGTCGCCCCGAGCTCGGCGATGAGTTCGCTCTTGAGCTGCTCGCGCGTGCCGAAGTCCTGCGAGGCGCTTACGTCCACTAGCAGAAAAACGGTCAGCTCGCGCTCCTCGCGGAAGTTCTTAACGAACGGGCGGCCCATGCGGGCGGTGACGTTCCAGTCGAT
>JACZRH010000311.1 GCA_022574815.1 Planctomycetota bacterium
CTCGACATCGACGCAGACGAGATCGACCAGGCTCGCCGAGAAATGTGGGGTAAATTCCCACGAACGGATGTGCCGTAATGGCCGCCGTGGTCGCCGACACACACACGATAATATGGGCGATGACGAACTCACCCAAACTGTCAGTGCCGGCGCGCGACGCACTGGAGAAAGCGGCCAAGAGCGGCGAGGGGATTTACATTTCGGCTATTACGGTCGTCGAAATTGTCTATCTATTGGAAAATAAGCAAAAGAACAAGGAAAAGGGTGTGGGAGTGCCGAATGACGCGCTGGAGCGGCTGTTAGAGGCATTGCGTAAGCCGGAGGACCCGTATCGTGCTGCCCCTTTGGATCTCAACATCGCATCATCGACTCCGAAAATATTGAGGCAGAAGATCCCGGAAATAGCGGATCGCATAATCTCGGCGACCGCTCTCTGCAAAAATCTGCCGCTCGTTACGCGCGACAAACAGATTCGCGACTCGGGACTAGTAGAGACAATCTGGTAGGCGTGTCGGCCCGCGCACGCGCAAGAGGTTGCACCCCAACAAACCCAAGCAGCGTTCGATCTCTCAACGATCCCGATTATTCTTCGAGCTTCAAAGCCACCAACATCCGCCCCACCGCTTTGCCTACCGGCGTTTCGAGCAGGTATGGATCGCGCGGCTCGTAGAGGCCGGACAGGCGCAGGCGGCCGGCGATTGTCGCGAGGCGCATGAACTCCTCCGCGTCGTAGGTTCGCAATGGAAACGCCTCGGACCATTTGCCGACCGGCTCGCCGTCGCGCGATTCGAAGGTCCAGCGGATCGTGCAGCAACGCGTCTCGAGTGACGGCGGCTCGATTGTTTCCCAGGAGACATGCACCGTCGCGATGCCGCGCGAGATCATCCAGCAGGCCGGCTTGCCGATCTTCTCCGCTTCGGCATCAAAGCCGAGCTCGAGATCGGCGACGAACACGCCGCCCGGTTCGAGGTGATCGGCGATGCAGTTCCACATGCGGCGGACATCGTCATCCGCGCAGACGTGCCGGATCGTGTTGGCCGACGCGAAGATCAGGTCGAATCGCCGATCGAGTGCGAAGTCGCTCATGTCGCCGACGCAAACCTCCGCGTCGCAGCGCGGTTGTGCGTACGCCACGGCGGTCGGGCTCAAGTCGAGCGCGACGACATCGGGCACGAAGGATTGTAAGCCTTGAACAAGTCGCCCCGTGCCGCACCCCAGCTCCAGGCCGCTGCCCGGCTCGACGCCCGCCTGGCGCGCGACGAACAGCAGGCGCTCGATCTCGGGGCGCGGATCCCAGCCGAAGCCGATGTCATGGACCAGCGGCGGAATCGCACAGCCGGCATAATCCCGATGACTCATGTGACCCGTCCGCGCTCGACTAGGTGTGTGCGAATCCCGCAATCGCACAGCCGAGGACGGCTATGCCACACCACACCATCAGTCATGGGTCCTTCCGTGAGTGATTTGCGAGATGCGCCAAGACCGAGAGCGTCGCGCATGCGGCATTCCCGCTACTCGACCGTGACCGACTTCGCGAGATTACGCGGCTTGTCCACGTCGCAGCCGCGCAGTACGGCCATGTGGTACGCCAGCAGTTGCAGCGGCACGACGGTGACCAGCGGCTGGAGATACTCGGGGACGGCCGGGACGTAGAGCACGAACTCGGCGAGCTGGTCGATCTGCGTGTCGCCTTCGGTCGCGACCGCGATCACGCGCCCGCCGCGGCTGCGGACCTCCTCGATGTTGCTGATGACTTTCTCGTAGAGGTGGTCGCGCGGGGCGATGACGACGACCGGCATGTCTTCGTTGATCAGCGCGATCGGGCCGTGCTTCATTTCGGCGGCGGGCAACCCCTCGGCGTGAACGTAGCTGATTTCCTTGAGCTTCAACGCACCTTCGATCGCGACGGGGTATTGCAGGCCGCGCCCCAGGTAGAGCCAGTTGCCGGCGTCGACGAATTGGGACGCGATTTGCCGCGTCTGTGAGGAGAGCTCCAACGTTCGTTCGATCCTTTCGGGAATCTGCTGCAGCGCGGACAGGTATTCGCGGCAGGCCGACTGGCCCAAGTGCCGGCGGCGGCCGAGAAACGCAGCGATCATAGCCAGGACGGCGACCTGCCCGACGAAGGCCTTGGTCGACGCGACGCCGATCTCGGGCCCCACATGGATGAAAACGCCCGCGTCGGTTTCGCGTGCGACCGTCGAGCCGACCGAGTTGACGATCCCCAGCGCGAGGGCGCCCTTCTCCTTCGCCTCGCGCATCGCCGCGAGCGTGTCGGCGGTCTCGCCGCTTTGCGATATCGCGATCACGACCGTCCCATCCTCGATGATCGGGTTGCGATAGCGGAATTCGCTGGCGTATTCGGTCTCACACGGGATGCGGGCCAGCTCTTCGATCAGGTATTCACCGATCAGAGCGGCGTGCCACGCCGTGCCGCAGGCCGTCAGGATGATCCGCTGCGCGCGAATCAGCTCGCGCGCCACCGAACTGAGCCCGCCCAACACGACGCGGCTCTCGTCCAGATCAATGCGCCCGCGCAGGCAGTTGCGTAGCGCCTCGGGCTGCTCGAAGATCTCCTTGCTCATGAAGTGCTGATGGTCGCCGAGCTCGATCTGCTCGATCGTCCACTCGATCTCCTCGACCTCCTTCGAGACCGGGGCCGCATCCAGCGTGGTCGTGTGGAACCCGTCGCGACGGACGACCGCGACTTCGTTGTCCGACAGATAGATCACCTGCGGCGTGTGCTGAACGATCGCCGCCGCGTCGGACGCGATCAGATACTCGTCTTTGCCCACGCCGATGATCAGCGGGCTGCCGCGCCGGGCGGCCACGATCAGATCGGGCTCGCGTGCGTCGAGAACCGCGATGCCAAACGTCCCGCGCACCTCGCGCAGCGCCTTGCGCACGGACTCTTCGAGCGAGCCGTTGTAAAAATGCCCGACGAGCTTGGCGAGCACTTCGGTATCCGTTTCGCTTTCGACCTCGATGCCCTGCTGCTGCAAGAACGCCCGCAGGGTGCGATAATTTTCGATGATCCCATTGTGAATCAGCGCCAACTGCCCGGTGTGATCAAGATGCGGATGGGCGTTTTGCTCGGTCGGCGCGCCGTGCGTGGCCCAGCGCGTGTGCGCCATGCCGATGCACGCCCCGTCCAGCGAGCCGTCGATCTTGGTCTCGAGCACCGAAATGCGCCCCGCCGCGCGCCGCAGCAGAAGCTTCCCGTCGCGAATGATGGCGATACCGGCCGAGTCGTAGCCCCGGTATTCGAGCCGTTTGAGGCCTTCCATGAGAATCGGGCAAGCGTTGCGCTGTCCGATATACGCGACGATTCCACACATGCGTGATCTCCAGCGACGACGGGTTCGGTAGCGGCCCTATCCTAGCACAACCTACGGCACACCCGCGGCTGCGTGCGGCGCATGCTCTGCAATTATTCTCGGAGTCGAGCACACCCATCCTTGCGACGAACCGATGAAATGGTGGGCTTTCGCCTCAGATTCGGTCGTGCGCTGCGCGCGACCGCCCGCGGACCGGCCCCGCGCCGGCCGACGGAAGCAAGAGAAACCGATCCCGGAGGACCGGCCCGTGAACATTTCGGGACAGTCGGCAACAACAGAACCGCTCGTATCGCAACTCCTGGCGGAGGATGAGGGCCTGCGCAACATCGTCGAGGAATTCGTCTCCGGTTTGACCGAACGAATGGCCGAGCTCAGGACCGCCCACGAACAGCTCGATTGGGACCTGCTGCGCACGCTCGCCCATCGCCTGAAGGGTGCCGGCGGCTCGTACGGTTATCCGGACCTCAGCGAGCTGGGCAAGCGGATGGAGGACAACTTCAAAGCGCAGCGCGCCGACGACTTCGTCGTTTGGATTCAGCAGTTCGAACGCCTGACGGCCGCCGCCTCAGCGGGCTTGCGCGCCAGCTAGGTCGGGGGTCGATGCGCGCTTCACCCGCGTTGACCGTACGCCCGCGTAGACCGTGCCGATTCGCCTGTTCCTCCCGACGATACGCGCCCCCGATCTCCCCTCGCGAACAACAAGCCCGCGCTCGGCGACCGACCCGTTGCGTGGACACCGCTGCGCCGGACCGCTATAACACGTCGCGGTGAGGCACTGACGGGGCCGCTGCGTGGCGCGCGATCCATACTGCAACAACTGCGGCTACTCGCTCGTCGGGCTGACCGAATCCAGCAAGTGTCCGGAGTGCGGCAAACCGATCGTCGAGGTGCTCGAGCGCGGACCGGCGTTCCGCGGCGGCAAGCGCTACCGTTCGAGCATCGTGATCTTCGGTCTGCCGCTCGTACACGTCGCGCTCGGCCCCCACGAAGATGAGCAAAGAGGCCGCGCCAAGGGCATCATCGCGATCGGCGACATCGCCACCGGATGCCTCGCGATCGGCGGCGTCGCGACCGGTGGCGGCGCCGTTGGGTTCGTCGCCCAAGGCGGAGGAGCCCTCGGATACTACGCCGAAGGCGGCGGGGCCTACGGCAAATTCATCAGCGCCCCCTACCGCGTCGACCCGCCCGCAAAACGGTTCTTCGCCGAGTGGAATCGGCGCGTCGGTGCCGGCCCCGGAAACGGGATGCGCTGGCTGCTGGCCTGGCTGGGATGGCACGCCGCCGCCGCGCTGACCACCGCCGCACTTGTGTCGCTCCTGCTCCTGTGCGTTCATCTGGCCAAGCGAAAACCGCCTCAAGCGTGATCGGCTCGCATCGACGAGCAGGAATCCCATTGGCCGCCCGGAGTGCTCATGAACTACCGCAAACTCGGAAACGCCGGCATCAAACTCTCGGAGATCGGTCTCGGAAGCTGGCTCACCTACGGCCGCGGCGTCGATGACGAAGTCTCGAAGGACTGCATGCAGCGGGCCTTCGACCTCGGCATCAACTTCTTCGACACCGCCGACATCTACGCGAAAGGCGCCGCGGAAACAGTCTGCGGGCGGATCCTCAAGGACTTCCGCCGCCAGGACTTGGTCATCGCAACCAAACTCTTCTTTCCGATGACCGACAACCCCAACGATTGCGGGCTCTCTCGAAAACACCTGTTCGAAAGCGTCCACAACTCGCTCCACCGCCTCCAAACCGACTACATCGACCTGTATCAGTGCCACCGCTTCGACGAGCAGGTCGAGCTCTTCGAAACCGTGCGGGCGATGGACGACCTCATCCGCCAAGGCAAAATCCTGTACTGGGGCGTCAGCGAATGGCCGGCGCTCGAGATCAAGAACGCCTGCCGCGTCGCGCGCGAGATCAACGCCTGCCCGCCCGTCTCGAACCAGCCCGAGTATTCGATCGCCGCCCGGCGGGTCGAGACGAACGGCGTGCAAACGGCCTGCGCT
>JACZRH010000312.1 GCA_022574815.1 Planctomycetota bacterium
AGCGACCGCCGCCCCCTCATCCTTCCCGGCGATCTCGCTCAGCCGGACGCGCAGGATCGTCGGCAGCTCCTCCCAGCGGACGGGACCGAGATTCGCACCGCGGCGGATGCGCGGCCCGGTCAGGCGCTCGTCGCGATGCACGAAGCCCCAGCCGAACCGGCCTTCGTCGCACATCCACCACTCGTTGACTTTCTCGTTGTAACGCGGGCGCAGGCGATGCAGCGTGCCCTCGTTGTGATCCACCTCGATCGAGCAGCCGCGGCTGCACCCGGGGCAGATCGACTTGGCGCTGCGCAACAACCAGACGCGCTGCCGAAAGAGGAACTGCTTGTCGAGCAGCGCTCCGACCGGGCACAGATCGACCACGTTGCCCTGCAAGGCATTGTCCAGCGGGATGCCGGGGAACACGTCGATCTCGTTGCGGCTGCCGCGCTCGACGACGGCCAGCTCGCCGGTGCCGGCGATCTCGTCGGCGAAGCGCACGCAGCGCGTGCAAAGCACGCAGCGGTCCTGGTACAACAGCGTGTGCGGCCCGATGTCTTTCTTGGGGTTCTTGTGCTTCTGTTCGACCATGCGCGACGCGGCCGGCCCGAACAGCTCGGTGTAGTCCTGCAAGTAGCACTCGCCGGCCTTGTCGCAGACCGGGCAGTCGAGCGGATGATCGATCAGGTAGTATTCGAGCGTGTGCCGCTGGTTGCTGCGAACCTGTTCGCTGTCGAAACGGACCTCCAACCCCTCGCGGACCGGCGTCTGACACGACGGAAACAGGCGCGGCGCCCATTCCAGATCGCGCGTGCGCGGGTGCGGCATTTTCATTTCCATCAGGCACAGCCGGCAGCTCGCGACGATCGACAACCCAGGGTGATAGCAGTAGTGCGGCACGTCGCGGCCGGCCTCCAGCACGGCCTGAAGGACGGGGATGCCGTCGCGGCATTCGATCTCTTGGTTGTCCACGATGATCGTGGGCATGTTGCGTCGCCTCGGTGTTTTTCGCGCGGGCGTTCGGCCCGATCAGGTGGCAGCCCCCGGTGCGAGCGTGGCCGCTTTGTCTCCAAGAATAGGCAAATCGTATGCCGCGGCGTTTGTTTCGCGAACGCAGCGCTCGGCGGCATCGCTATTCTGATCGGCGATGTGTCGTTCGAGCTCCGGACGGAACTTCCGCACCAGCGTGCGAATAGGCCAGGCGGCGCCGTCCGGCAGGCCGCAGATGCTCATCCCGGGCATCATGCCCATGTTCTGGGTCAGCTCCTCGAGCAGGTCGAGATCGAGCGGGCGGCCCGCGCCGGCGAGGATGCGCTGCGCGATGCGGTACATCCAGCTCGTCCCGTCGCGGCACTGCGTACACTGCCCGCACGATTCGAGCGCGTAGAATCGCGCGACGTTGTGAAGCACGTCGCGCATGTCCGCGTTCTCGGGAACGACCACGGCCGCCGCCGTCCCCAGGCCGAGCAGGTCGTAGCGCTTCACGTCGTCGAAATCGAGCTTGCAGTCGAGCTCGTCAAAATCTTGGGTGGTGTCGACATCCCCGTCGGTGCCTTTGGGAAACACGTCGCCGCGCAGCACGCCCATCGATATTCCGCCGGGGAACACCGCCTTGACTTTGTTGCCGTCGCGCATGCCGGCGCCGAAGTCCTCGCCATAGATCAGCTCGCGGACCGTGAGGCCGAGCGGGGCTTCGTAGCAGCCCGGCTGGTTCACCGGACCGCTGACGCAATACATCTTCGTGCCCCTCGAGCGCTCGGTGCCCAGCGACTTCCACCAGTCCAGACCGCGGGCCAGGATCGGCGGCAGGCACGCCAGCGTCTCGACGTTGTTGACCACGGTGGGCTTGCCGAACAGCCCCGCGACGGCCGGAAACGGCGGCTTGATCCGCGGCCAGCCGCGCTTGCCCTCCAGGCTCTCGATCAGCCCGGTCTCCTCGCCGCAGACGTAGGCCCCGGCCCCGCGGTGGATGTAGCAGTCGAGTGCATAACCCGAGCCGAGGATGTTCTCGCCGAAGTAGCCGGCGGCGTAGGCCTCATCGACCGCTTTTTGCATGATGTGAAACAGCTCGGTGAACTCGCCGCGCATGTAGATGTAAGCGACCGAGGAGCGGGTGGCGTAGCCGGCGACGAGAATGCCCTCGAGCAGCAAGTGCGGGTCGTTCTCCATCAGCACACGGTTGCAAAAGGTGGGCGGCTCGGACTCGTCCGCGTTCACGCACAAGTACGTGATGTCGCGTTCCTTTGGCAGAAAAGACCACTTCACGCCCGCGGGAAACCCCGCCCCGCCGCGCCCGCGCACATGCGCTTCCTTGACAAAATCGACGACTTCTTCGGGCAGCAGCTTGAGAGCGAACGCGGCGCCTTCATAGCCGCCATCGGCTTTGTAGACCTCGAGCGCCGTGCTGTTGGGCACGCCGAAGTGTTTCATGAGGATCTTTTCGTACGGCATCGCCGTCGTCCGTGGGCTCGAGCTACAGCCGCAGATCGAGCGGGAACAATTCGCGTCGCAGCGGATCCACGCCGAGTCCGAGGATCTCGAGCGTCACGACGCCCAGCAGCTTGGAATCGCCGGGGTTTCCAAAGACCACCGGCGTGTACTCGCCGACGCCGCGAAAGCGAACGAACACGCGGCCGATCTCACGCTCGATCGTGCTGCCGTCGGCGAGACCGAATTCCTCCCGGCGGTGCGGCTCGACGCCGAGTTTCTCGAGCAGTTCTCGCGGGAGCACCGTCCAATCGGAGCCGGTATCGACGATGCAGTACAAGCGCACGCGCTTGCGCGACTTGACGTCTCGGCTGACGGTCAGGACGACACGTGTCTCACCCATCAGCTTACTCCTGGCTCGCGCACCCCTTGGACGTTTCCCGAGAAGCCGCATGATTATCCTTCCGGCGGCGCGTCGAACAGATCGCTGCGCGGAATGTCGAGCTTGTCGTTGTTCTCGTCGGCCAGGAGCCTTTCGACGTCCTCGGCGCGCACGCGCTTGTGCATTTTCTCGTTGATCAACATGCACGGTGCGTCGTCGCACTGCGCGAGGCATTCCTCGGTCATGTAGGAATAGCGCCCGTCGGGCGTCGTCTCGTGTTCGCCGATCCCGAGTTGTCGCTGGATCGCGTCCTTGACCGCTTTGCCGCCCATCAATTCGCAGCTCAGCGAGCGGCAGAGGACGATCGTCTTGCGGCCCTTGGGGTGCGTCCAGAAATGCGTGTAGAACGACACGACGCCCAGCACCTGCGCCGGCGTGAGCTCGAGCAGCTCGGCGATATCTCGCATGGCTTGCAGCGAAACGTACCCGAGCGCGTTCTGCGTGATGTGCAGCGCCGGCAGCAGCGCCGCCTGCTTCGTCGCGTAGCGCGGGAAGAACCCGCGGACCTTGTCCCGCACCGCGTCGCTGAGCCCGGGACCGAGTTGTTCTTCGGCGACCGTTGTGCGATCGATCGTTTGCCAGCTCACGCCGCTTCTCCGCCGGTCGTAGCCGCGGGAACCTCGCCCCGCACCTCCCGATTCGCGATCGGCTCGGGTTGTTGCACCGCGCGCCCGCGCGGCATCGTCAGGAACGAAAGAGCATACAGCGCCAGGCCGATCAGGTACAAATTGCCGAAACCGATCGCCATCGACGAGTATTCGCACAGCCCGCCCAGGATCGCGCCCAGCAGATTGCTCGCGAAAACGCGCGGCAGCGAAGCCGCCTGTTTGAGCGAGGTCGCGAAGATCACGCCCGCGAAAAACAGCGGGAGCACGAGCAGCGTCGTGGAGCCGACCGCCGCCGTCCACCAGCCGTACGCGAGCAGCCCGCTCACCGGCACGAACCAGCCCACGACCAGACTGAACGCCAGAAACGCGTAATGAAGGGCCGGTTTCTGCCGCGGAAAGACGGTGACGAACAGGTTGGCCAGGAGGATCAGCGTCAGGATCGCGGCGATGACGACCGAGCTGACGATCCAGGTCGTGCCGAAGACCAGCGCGAGCTCCGTGATGCCCTTGACCTCGATCAGCAAGAACGCCCCGCCGAGAAAGAAGAAGTGCGGGCTGATTCCGGTCGCGCGTCCCGAGCCGGCCAGGATCCAGACGACGGAGATCAGCGCCAGCAGTCCGATGAGCACGAAATACGGCTTCGGCAGCTGGTGCCACTCGCGTCCGGGCAGGTACAGAAACGGCCAGTCATCGGTCGCCGGCGTGATGCCCGCCTCGAGCTCGACCGTCGTTTCCCGCGCGTCGCCCGCCAGCAGCGACGGATCGGTCGCCCCGCGCCCCGCGACGTACGCCAGACCGTCGTCGTATTCCAGCTCGAAACAGCGCGGCGGGTGGCCGAACGCCGTCTCGATCATGTTGTACAGCCGCGTGCTGAGGTAGTACTTGGTGCCCGTCGCAAAAGACAGCACGAGCGTGCCGTCCGGCTTGAGCAGACGCCGCGTCTCGGCCAGCGACTCGGTCGTGTAAACGTAGTTGTCCAGCCGCACGGCGGCCATGCCCGACAGCAGCGTGTGCGAGTCGAGCAGGCCGAAGACGATCAGGTCGTAGGCGTCGTCGGGCGCGTGGCGCATGAACGCGCGGGCGTCGTCGATGTGGACCGTCACGCGCGGATCATCGTAGGGCCCCTCGGCATGCGCCCTCCTCCCGAGTTCGACGATTCCGGGATCGATCTCCACGGCGTCGACGTGCTGTGCGCCATTTCGCAGCGCGGCGGCGACATCGTTGCCACCCCCGGCGCCGATGACCAAGACGTTGGCCGGCCGATCGACGAAGGCGTGCGGCAGGTCGTACGCGGACGCCATCTGCGCCAGACGCGGAAAGCGCTGGGCGTTGGCAGCCACGAAGTCGCGGGCCAGGTTCACGGTGCGCAGGTGATACGCTTTGTTCGCGCTAATCAGGACGCCGGTGTCCAGCCGTCGCCCGGTTTCGTCCACCAGGCGTTCGGACTCGACCTCGAGCCGTTGGTAGGGGGTGTAGATGCTGTGTTTCGTTCCAGTGCGGTCTTCGGCGGCGACGGCCGCGAACAGGGCGACAAGACTGATGCCCGCCAGCGTCGCGCCGAACCGTTCGTGCCGCAAGCACCAGATGAGCAGTCCGCCGGCGATCGCGAACCAGACCGCCGGCGGCCACCACAGATACGACACCACCCCGAACAGCAGCACACCCGCGAGGCTGCCCAGGATGTTGATCGTATAGGCCTTGATCGGCGCGAAGCCGCGCATCAGGCGCCCCGTAAGCTGCCCGAGGGGAATGAAGATGAGGATTGTGCTGACGAAAAGGGCCGCGAAGAAGCCGTAGAAGATGCCGGATTGCAGCCAGTAGCGTATTTGCGCGGAGGCCGGATTGTCCCAGTCCCACTCGGCCCGCTCGACGCCCC
>JACZRH010000313.1 GCA_022574815.1 Planctomycetota bacterium
CGTAGGGCGTTTCGGATGTAGCGTCGGCCCCCTGTGGCCGACGGGGAACGGGGACGGCATCGGATGCCCCGGAAAGGCACGAAGGCACGGAGGCACGAAGGCACGAAAACCATGCACCGGCCGGCGCCTCCGGTTGCTTTATCGCTTTATCGCGCGCGTGCGCCCCATCTTCCGGATTCCCGGCCTCGGTTTTCGACATGTCCGCTCTCCGTTCCCGCGGACATCATACCTAACAAAAACCGAATTTGCAATCGTCGGAAATCCGATCGCGGCTCGCCGCGCGAACGGCCGTGATTCAACGAGGACCGCTTGCGCGTCTCGTCAGGCCTCGACGATGCCGAGCGCGGGCCGCGTCTGCCAGCGCCCGCGCGTGAAGTCGGGAAAGTCCTGCGTGCGCCCGCGGTTGGCGACCGAACGCTCACTCAGCTCCGACACTGCGCTCAACGCCGCCGCGTCGTACACATCCATGTCGGTCGGCTTGCCTTCGCGCAGGCACTTGATGAGCCGGTAGTCCTCGACGAAGTCCATCCCGCCGTGGCCGGCCCCCTTGGATCGTTCGCGCAGCGTTCGCCAGAGTGGGTGTTCGTATTGCTCGAGATACTTATCGAGCGGCTCCCACTGGTGGGCCGGGCTGACGCCCTCGATGTGAATCCGGTCGGGGAACCCGCGGAAAATCCCGCGCGTGCCCTGCACGACGTTGAGCCGGCTGTACGGCCGCGGCGAGTCGCAGTTGTGCCCAACGTAGATGGTCTTGCCGTTGACCGTGCGAATCAGGCTCACGTTGACGTCCCCGTTGGCGAATTTTTCTTTACGCCGGGGATCGTCCATATCGAAGTGCTCGGCGGCGTACAACTCCAGCCCGCGCGCGTTGCTGCTCATCGAAACCAGATAGTCGAACCGGTCGCCGCGATTGATGTTCATGCACTGCGCGACCGGCCCGAGGCCGTGCGTGGGGTAGAGGTTCCCGTTGCGTCTGATCGAATGCGCCCGGCGCCACAGCCCTTCGCCGCGGCGGGCGAACTTGATCGCGCGCAAGTCGTGCAGGTAGCCGGCCTCACCGTGCAACAGCTCGCCCAGCAGCCCCTTACGCACGATGTTCAGCACGGTCATTTCGGTGCGCCCGTAGCAGACGTTTTCCATCATGACGCAGTGCTTCTTCAGCCGCTCGGCCGTCTCCACCAACTGCCAGCACTCATCGAGCGTCACGGCGGCGGGCACCTCGGTGGCCGCGTGCTTGCCGTTCTTCATCGCGGCCAGACACACCGGCACGTGCCAGCGCCATGGCGTGGCGGTGTAGACCAGGTCGAGCTGCTCGGTCTCGCACATCCGCTCAAAGTCGGTCTCGCCGCGGGAATAGCCGGTCGGATTCGGCTGCCCGGCTTCCCGAACCCATTGTTGCGCGCGCCCGACCTTCTCTTCGACGATGTCGCAGACGGCCACGATGTCCGCACCGTCGATGCGCAGCAGATTCCGCACATGCGCCGAGCCCATGCCGCCCACCCCGACGTACCCGATCCGCACGCGCTCCATGGGCAGCGCGGCGAATGGTCCGGCGGGTGCGGGGGCCGACTCACGCTGCAGCGCCACGCTCTCACGCCGGCCGGTACAACCGATCGCCGCGGCGAGCCCGGACAGCGCCCCCAGCTTGATGAAATCCCGGCGGTTGCGCGTCTGATCGGCACGTTGCGGCCCTTGAAAACCGTGCATCGCGTAGCTCCTATCATCGTCATTTCTTTGCGGGTGCATGGCGCGCGGGAGGCGGCAGACACGGCGCCATCCCACGCCGGCCACCCTCGGCCGCGCCCCGCCGAATGATACCGTCCTCCGTTTCTTTCACACGTTTCCAACAGAGCCGGGCGGCCAGCCTGCTCGCTTCCCCGAGCGATTTCATGAGAGATTCGGGCTAAGCACCATCGCCCGACCGCGTTTCCTTTGACAGACGACGGGGCCGGCGGACGGCCCGAAGAAAAGCATGGTGCAACGACCAGATGGGAGCGCGACAAAATGAGCAAATGGACGAAAATTCTCGGGCTGGCTGTGATCGTCCTCGCAATCTCCACCCAGACCGGCTGCGATGAACTGTTCGGGCTCTTCAGCCAGGGCTACGCGTACGGCAGCGGCTACGGGTACGGCGACAGCGGCAGCCTCATCGGCGGCGGGTATTACGACGACGGCAGCTATGGCAACTGGCTTACCGGAAACTACGTCAGCACCGGGGCCGACGGGACCACCGCGATCGACGGCGACGGCTTCTACTGCCTCGATGGGGTGTGCTCCGTGGACTAGAATTCCGGCCGACACCGCCCGTGCCGGGCCGGCCCGAAGGAAGTGCGACGACGAAAGCCGCGGCTACCCAATAGCCGCGGCTTTCTTGAAGGTGGATTGGAGCACGAACGTCATTGAATCAGAATCGGGTCCACGCTGCGAATGCCGAATAAATCGAACACCGAGCCCTCGTCGACGTGAATACTGGCGTTACCGTGGATGTCCAGCGTCTTGCCCAGAAAGGCTCCGTAGTAATCCGCGGTACCCTCCATGATGATGTCGGCCGCCGGTGCCACGACGGATCCGTAGAATCCCGCGTTGCCTTGCAGGCGGAGCGTCGGACCGGCCGCATAGATCACCAGGTTGCGAGGGTCCAGCGTACGGTTGAAGATGCCGCCGCCCGTGAACGTGGCCGGACCATCGACATAGATTACAGTGGGCCCGGTTATGTCAATGTACGCTTGGCCGTCGACGAGCGCCGAATTGAAGTAATACGTCCCACCCGCCAACGTGAGATGGTCATTTCCGGTAACGTACAGGTGCCACGGGTTTCCAGCAAACGGGTCCCTATTCCGATACGTGTTTCCAATCGTACCGTTGTCGTTGGTGGCAGCCGCAGCGGCAAAATCCGGATTCGTCGGCGGGACCCCGCACGACTGTTCGCCGATCACACCGCGTACTTCGTAGGAATTCCCGGAAGGCACGAAAGCGAACCCGCTGCCGTACATGGCATCGCCGAGAATGTTCACCGAGCCGTTCACCACAATGTCGCCGCAACTGCAGATGTCGCCGTTGGGGCGAATGTTGCCGGGGCCGTACTGGCCCTGCCGCGCGTCGTAGCTGTCGGTCAGGATATCACCGTCGGCGGTGATGCCATCGATTCCCCACACGCCGGCGCAGCTTCCCGACCCGACCAACGCGATCGCATCGCGCTTTATTTCCGAGGTGTTCTTACCGATGACGGGGGCGAAGAACAGCGGCATCGCCACGCGATCGCCGGTAACTTTGACGGCGTTGGGCAGAACTCCGTTGACGCCATTGTCCGGGGTGGGCGTGAACGTCAGACTGACACCGCTCCAGTTGCCGATCACGACATTCAATTCCTGCTGCGTCACGGTTTGCCAAGCGACCGTGTTTAGTGAACCGAAGGCGAGGGCACGTTGCCGGGCGGCGGAGCCGTTGGCCATCAGGCCCGAAGCGCCCGCCAGGGCCGATGAATCCGCGACCGCCTGCATTTCGGCCCGCGCGGTGTAGATGTGCCCGAGGTCGACCGTTAGCACCACGAATCCCAGCATCACGAGCAGCATGACGCCGATAAGTGGAACGATTACAGCGCGGCGGCGACGTCCGCTGTTGCCGATTCTGACCATGTTGGATCTCCCTGAGGTTTGCCCCGCCTAATAATCGACTATTCAATTCAAACGACGAACAGGCCAGCCCGCTCCAAAAATCGCGGCTCGGTATGGACCGGGTGGTTGCAGCGATTCCCGGCGTGACGCCCGGCACTCAAACCGGCGGGCGAGACGCCCGCCCTCACCCTGGCGAATAATCGCGCACGCTCAATTTGCTCTCGGGCGGGCACTACCGGGCCAGGCGACTCTGAGATGCAAACCAAAGAAAAAAGCCGCGGCTGGGCTCCAGCCGCGGATTGTGTATCGTCTCAGGTGGGGACGGGAATCGTAGGCGTGCTAAACGGTAGTATGCGCGAGCGATTTCGCGGGCTTCGACCGTGACTCGCCCGGCGAGCTCGACGATCGGGGCTCGTTGTTCGACTCTTCACCCAACATCTTCGCCGCCTCGCCGCGCAGGCTTCCCACGCGTGTCGCGATCTGTTCCAGAGCGTGCTTGCGCGCGTCGGCGGCGGCGTTGGCGGCCCCCTGTGCGAGCTCCAGGATCCCTGAAAGTGCTTCGAATTCCGCCTGCTTGCGGGATTTCAGCGTATCCATCGTGCGCTGGAACTGGGCGTAGAACTCCTTGAACTCGTCCTTTTTGCGCAGGGCGCGCATCGTGGGAAATCGTCCCGCGACCAGCTCATCGAGGCAACGTCCGATCACGAAGATCGGCCCGCAGAAACGGTGCGTGATGATCACGCTCCAGATCCCGAAGGTCGCCCCCGCCAGAAGGGCCAGCACGGCGGCGAAACCGAACACCACCGCGGCCGACCCCGCGGGCCCGGGGCTGATCTGCGAGGACGAGCCCACGGTGTGGAACTGCACCGTTCACGGCGGCTCCGGCTGCTTCGACGCCTGTGTGACCGCGGCCGCACAATAGAGTTTTCGGACCGACTCAAAGGACCTGGAGATCGTCATGCGTTACGTCCTCATCGCGCTCTTGGTTGTGCTGGTTGTCCTTGGCCTGGCAATGTACAGCAAGGCGCCGGAGCAGAAGGCATCCTGGGACGGCTGTGCCGAGCTCCATTTGCTGAGCCGGCTCAAAGCCCGGCAAATGTTCCCAGCCGAGATCCGCTCCATCGCCACCGAGCGGCAGGACAGGTTTCTCGGCAAGCCGGCAGTGGACGAGCCCGAGCGTCACCCCCGCGGCCACGACCGGGAAGGTGCCGGTGGCCAGCAGCCGGCGCAGCAGCCGCGGCGCCGGCCAGCGCTCACGCAGGCCCTGGGCCAGGTCCAGCACCACCGCGGCCGCGGCCAGCAGCAGCAGCAGCCAGACCGTGCCCGGCACCTTGCCCAGCTGCAGCGCGGCCAGCGTCAGCGCGCCGAAGGCGACGAACTCGCCCTGCGGGATGAAGATGACCCGGGTGACCGAGAAGACGAGCACCAGGGCCAGCGCAACGAGGGCGTAGATGGCCCCGTTGGTCAGGCCGTCGAGGCCGAGGATGGCGGCAATCGTGAGGTCCATGGCGGCACGGGGTGGGGAGGCGACCCATGGTATCGGCGATAGTCCGACCGCACGGTCGGGAATTCACCCAGGCCGCCCGGCGATGCTGCGAAGCCAGGCTTGCCGGCGCGAGAAGCCGCGCGCCGCGCTCAGTCGCGGCGCTTGAGCAGCCAGGTGTAGAGCCCGAAGCCGATGCCGGCGAAGGCCAGGAAGCCCAGCACCTGGC
>JACZRH010000039.1 GCA_022574815.1 Planctomycetota bacterium
GCGCGGGCGGACGCTCTGGGAAACGGCGTTGGTGAACGATGTCGCGCCGGCACGCGCCCTGGTGCGTAACGACGGGCGCTACGTCGTGACGCTGGACGAGTTTCTCGTCGGCGGGGCGCGAAACGCGCTCGTGATCTACGGTGAGAAGGGCCGGCTACTGCGTCACTTTATCCTGACCGACCTGCTGCGCGGCGACGACTGGCGGCAGGTGCGCGTCCGCCGCCGATCGATCGACTGGCTCCGACGTGCCCGGACCGGCTTCGACGACGACGCCAACCAATTCGTCATCACGCTCGCGTGGGGAAGCGCCATTCGGATCGATCTGAAGACGCTGCACATCATCCGCGGCGCCGCGGAAAAGGACGCCGCCGCGGAGAACATCGAGCTGCCGCCGGAAATTATGGCAGCGTTGTTCGGCGAGGATGATGAGAATCAGCGGGCTACGTCGCTAGGCGAGATGTCCGAGCGCACCGGCATGAGCGTCGCAGAGCTGGAGAAGCTCGCGGCGCTCGGCTATCTGAATCTGGACGAAATGCAAGCCGAGAACGAGCGCGGCGTTCCCACAGGCGCGCCGGAAGCCGGCGAAAAGACCGCCGAAGTTTCGCAGTCGGAGCGACCGCGAATCGAAGCCGAATCGGCCGCGGTCGACCATTCGAGCGCGAACGCGTCCGCGGCGCGCGTCGACGCCGGCATTCCCGTCCCGCAGCCGGATCCGGCCAATCCGATCGACTACCTGCAATGGCTCAACGAGACGACGCGGACGGACGGCGTCAACGCGGGGCCGGCGTACCAGGCCGCGGTCGACTCGGCCGTCGCCTGGGATGGCGACCCGGAGTTGCTAACGGCCGCCTCTCGCGGCGATTCGCAGGCCCTGGCTTCTCCCGAGATTCGCGAATGGGTGGACGCGAATCGCGAGGCGCTCAGGCACTATCGCGACGCCACACAATTGGAGTTTCAGGGCTTCGAGCTGAAGAGCGCGGACGGGAGCATGATGGGGGCGTTGCTGCCGTCGCTCTCTCCCCTGCGCGGATTGACGGTTGCCGCTCTGACCGATGGAAAGCTGCTCGAGTCGGAAGGGCGCCTCGCCGAGGCCGCCGACGTATATCTCGACGCGCTCGCCGCCGGTGGTCACACCGGAAGCGGGCCGACGCTGATCGAGAACCTCGTCGGGCAGAGCATGCAGAGGCAGGCGGGCCACGCCGTGATGGACTTGGTGGCCGGCGCCGCGGGCGGCGACCTGGACTTCGACGATTTGGCGCGGCGGGTCGATGAGTCGTATGTGCCACCGCGTTCGATTCCCGAGGCCGTGCAATTCGAACGGTCCGTGTTCCTCGACACTCTTCAGCGGGTCTTCGAACCCGACCCGACCGACGGGGACTACCGGGTCAACATCGAACAGGTGAAACAGTTCGCAACCCATTTGTCGGACGCGGATCTGGAATCGACGGCGTACCTGGAGCGGCTGAAGACGCTGCGTTTCGAGGACACCGTGACCGAAGTCAACGCGTTCTACGACGCCGTCACCGAAGCGGCGTCACTGCCCTACCAGGAAGGCCGCGACCTGTTTCGCGAGATCGCGAAGGCCGTCGCGCACGAGCAGGCGAACCCGTTGCTCAAGATGTTGGCCCCGGACCTCGGGCGTGTCCATTTTTCGGCCGCCCGGTCCGAGGCCAACCGCCGCGCCACCTCGCTCGTGACAAACGTGATGGCATATCGCCAGAAGTACGGCGAATTTCCCGCGTCGCTCGATGTGTTCGCCGGCCGGGAGTTCGTGAACGACCCGTTCGGCAACGGTTCGTTCGTCTATCGCCGCGAGGGCGACAGTTTCGTGCTCTACTCGCTCGGCAAGAACGGGCGGGACGACCAAGGCGTCCACGACGCGCGGGCCGAGGAGAACGACCTGGTGTTCTGGCCGCGGCCCAAATGAGCGAAAGCGGGGCGACCGCGGCTCGAGTTCATCCCCGAAGACCGCCAATGTTGATGGAAGAGGTCAGCACGGTTTGAGGGGGTCACGTCGGCGCGCGCGAGCGCTTTCGTCAATTCGCGCCCGCCGCGGCCCCGGGACAATCTCTCGGTAGACCGTGAGTTGCAAATTGTCGCACGCGGCGCCGAACGACCGCGGTTCAGCGGCCATCCGGCGCGATGCCTCTTAGGTGCGGACGAGCCGGTGGCTTAAAACAAGAACCCGAAGGGATTGAATCCGCCGCCGCCCGTGAACAGGTTGAAGAGAAAGAACAGAACGCCGAGTCCGATCACGGCGCCGATGATGCCGGTCAAATCCAGTCCGGTGGCCATCTTGTTTTCTCCAATTGCGGAATTCCAACTCGACCGCTCGCGCGCCCACGAGCCGTGATCGAGGCAGCAATTCCAAGCCAAAAGAATAAGGACTCGCGTGTGCGCGTCAACCATGCGCACAGCATTTTTTTGGAGCGGCGCAGCACCGCCGCGAAGGGTGACGGCACAAAACCACTCGGACCGGCTCATGGCGCGAACCGACGTTGACATGCTCGCAAGATGCGGCTTGGAACCCGCTCTCAGTTGAAGAAGAACGGGAAGTCGAAGCCAAAGAAAAGGCTCAGCGCCGCCAGGAACCAAATCACGATAACGACCAAACCACCCGCGGGGACGTTCTGCGTCAAGTCCATGGTCAATCTCCCACACGTCGAGTTGCGCTACGGCCCTGCCGCGCCGACAGGTTGCGCCGAAACACTTTCTGGTCGATATCATTTGCAGGAGTGGGGCCATCGTCAAGCCCTTGGTGCGGTTTTTCTCGGACGATTTCGCAACCCACGCGGGTGATTCTCCCCGACTCCGCTGACCGGTATGATCGCTGCCATGGCAAGCGACTCGTCCATCGAGAGGCCGCTCCTGTCCGTTGTGGTTCCGGTCTACAACGAAGAGGAGAATATTGAGCCGTTGTTGGCGCGGGCGCTGCCCGTACTCGCGCGGATCGACGGCGAAAGCGAGCTGCTGTTTGTCGACGACGGCAGCACCGACGCCTCGGCCGATCGGATTCGACAATTCGCCGCCGTCCACCCGCAGGTCCGGCTCCTGCGTCTGGCGCGCAACTTCGGCCACCAGGCGGCGCTCTTCGCCGGCTTGGAACACGCTCGCGGCGAAGCGGTCATCACGCTGGACGGCGACTTGCAGCACCCGCCGGAACTGATGCTCGAACTGGTCGCGCGCTGGCGGGAGGGCTTCGAGGTGGTCCAGGCCGTACGCCGCGCGCCCGCGGACGAAAGCGTCATTAAACGGGCCGGGTCGTCGGGCTTCTATCGCCTGCTCTCGCGCGTCTCGCGAATCGCCGTGACGCCGGGGGCGGCGGACTTTCGGCTGCTCTCGCGCGTGGCGGTCGACGCGTTTCTGGCGTGCCGCGAACGCAGCCGCTTTAATCGCGGCCTGGTGCAGTGGATCGGTTTTCGTCAGGCGCAAGTGTATTACGACGCGGAGCGGCGACGGTCCGGCCGATCCAAATACTCCTACCGGGCAATGGTCCGGCTCGCGGGCGACGCGATCTTCTCGTTTTCGGCGCTGCCGTTGCGGCTGGCGGGGCTGGCGGGTGTCTGTGTATCGATCTGCGCCGCGGCGTATCTGCTGTTTGTCTTATGGGCGCGGCTGTTCACCGATCGTGCCGAGCCCGGATGGAGCTCGATCCTGGCGACGGTCCTGGTGCTGGGCGGCGTTCAGTTGATCGTGCTCTGGATCCTGGGGGAGTACGTCGGGCGGCTGTACGAGGAAGCGAAGCAACGGCCGATCTACATCGTGCGTGAGAGCGGCGCACCGCGGCGCGGCGCGGCGCCGACCAACGGATCGCAGAATGAGACCGAAAGCGGCGTTGCGACGTCGGTGCCGCGCGAGTTACCCCACACGCACGAGGATTGACTTGGCGTAGTCGGAGTCGCCGGGGAAGTCCGCCGGGAGCTTGGGGCGTTCGACGACGGTGACGGGGCGTGAGCCGGCGGCTCGCAATACGCCTTGCTCCAGGCGACGGCGTGCGATCCCGCGCTGGTTGGTCGCCAACAGTAGGTGGCCTCCGGGGACCAGCAAGGCGACGGCGCCCGCGGCCAGTCGCTCCAGATCGTCTTCGAGCACGAACACGCGCTTGGGCCTCTTCGCTCGGGAGAACGAAGGCGGATCGAGAACGATCAGGTCGAAGGCAAGCCCCTGACGGGTGGCCCGTTTGTAATAGTCGAAGATGTCCGAGCTGATGAAGCGGTGTGCTTCGATCGGCAGGTCGTTGGCGGCGAAGTTCCTTCGGCCCCATTCGAGATACTTCCGGGAAACGTCGACGCTGACGACTTCCCGTGCTCCGCCGAGCGCCGCCGAAACCGAAAAGCCGCAGGTGTAGGCGAACGCATTAAGCACGCGGCCGCCGCGCGCGAGCCGGCGGATGCGGGCGCGATTATCGCGATGCTCTAGAAACAACCCGACCGAGAAGCCGTCGTAGGGGCGGATCCAATAGCGCGCACCGTTTTCGACGACGGGCGTTTCGGCTTCGACCGGCCGGCCGAGCCAGGGTGTCGGATCGGTCAGGGCTTCGAGGTGCGCGCCCCGCGCCGCGCTGCGGTCGCGGGGAAAGAACTTCTTGTAGACGGCCCGCACTCCCAGCGAATCGAGCAAAGGCCGGCACGCGTCGCGCACGCTTTGCTCGGGCAATTTGAACTGACCCTCGTACAACTGCGCAATCAGCAGTTCGCCTAGCTTCTCGATGACCAGGCCGGCAATGCCGTCGTTCGCGCCGTGAAACAACCGGCAGGCATCCGTGTGCCCGCCGGAAAGAAGTGCACCGCGTTTGGCGACCGCCGCGTCAATGCGTTCAGCGGTCGAGAGCTTCCGGCCGATTCCGACATTCTGTCGCGCATGGTGCTGTGGTTGTGGCATGGGCGTTCGGGCGGAATTGTACCGCGAGCTCAGGAGCACCGCCGAACCGAGGCCCGGTCGCGCGGGTCAGGCCCCGGCCAGCCCGGGAACCTCGATCAGCGACAGGAATGATAGCGCGATCACGAGCAAAACATACTGCCAGAACGCGGTTCGGTCCGAGTCCGCGGGAGCGGATTTGCTGAGCGCCTTGGCGAGCGCGGCGATCAGCAGCAGAATCAAAAGCCCTTCGGACGTCAGGATGAAAGCGATGGCGATCACACCCGCCGCGGCCCAGCGCTGCTTGCGCGCCAGAGCACGGAATCCGCGGCCGCCGTCGAGCTGCCAGAACGGGAGCAAGTTGAACAGGTTGATCCAGGCGCCGACGCGCGCGATCGCGGCCCAGCTCGGCCAGCCGGTTGCCAGTGCGACCAGATAGGCCCCCACGGCGGCGGCCAGACCCCAGATGGGGCCGGCGAGCCCAACGCGGGCGTCCTCGCGTGGCGTCGCGGGGTATTGCTTGAGCCGCACGATGGCGCCCAGGCCGGGAATGAACATCGGCGCGGTGGCCTTGATGCCGAAGCGCCGCAGGGCCGCGACGTGCCCCATTTCGTGAATATAGATGCTGATCACCAGTCCCAATGCGAACTTCCAGCCGAAGGCCGTCCAGTACACGCCCAGAGAGAGGATCATCGAGAAAAATGTCGAGCCCTTGGTCAACCCGAGGATCAGCAGCTTCCCTTTCGTGAGCAGGAACGTGAGGACGAACTTGAATTTCCAAAATAGCAGACCCAGCGCTCCGGCGCCCGCCAGCCCTTTCTTCCAGCCGAAGCGAGGGGCGGAGGAGGCGGAGGCTGCGGGGGCGTTCGTGTCGGTCGCGGAGGCGGGTTGCTGGTCGACCCGGTCGGAAAGCTCCGCGATCCGTTCTCCGATTTGTGCGTGTTGGCGGGATCCCGGCGGCAGGAACTCCAACGCCTCTCGCCACAACGTCAGAGCTTCCCTGGGGCGCTGGGCATCGCCGGCCAGACGAGCGCTCTTGGCGAGCCGCTTCAGTTCGTCCGCGTGTACCAGCCCGCCGCAGCCCGGGCAACACAACAGCCCCGCGGCGATCTGCGTGCCGCACTGAGGGCAAGCCGGCGCTTTGCTCGCCACCTCGGCCTCAGACATGCGCCTCGCCGCCGGAGTCGTGAGCGGCCTCTTCCGCGTCGGGACCGACCCGATAGGGGCCGCTGATTTCGATGCGCAATCTTTTGTTCATCGCCCAGGCCTGGTAGAGCGCGAATGCGATGATCAACAGGCCGATGATGTTCTCGAAACCGGCCATGAACGGCGACACAAACGCGACGAACACGATGACGACGAAGACCGCGAGTCGCTTGGCCGCGTCGTCGCTGTTCCACATGTCCTGCATGCTTTCGCCCGCGGGTTCCGAGCCGGCGGCGCCCGGCGATTCGGACCGCGCCGGCGAATCCGATTCCCCCCGCGCCGCCGACTGCGACTCGGCTGGGAGTTGCTCGAGCCCGCGAATGATCATCGGGACGTACGTCGCAACGATGGCGGTGTACGTCAACAGAATGGCCAGCGTCTGGTAGAGCCAGCCGCCGCGACGCTCGGCGCCGAGGCGCACGCCCGCGCCTACCAGGTACCCGACCACGATGGCAACCAGGGCAAGCTCGTATCCGGTCAGTGCGACGATGGCAAAGTAGATCCCAGCGCCGCCGACGGCCGCGATGCCGCCGAAGAGTGCGGCCTTGGCGAAGCGGGCGAAACCCGATCCGCCGGCCAGTGCCGATTCGATACCGATGCGGCACGTATCACAGACCACGGCCCCGCCGACCTGGAAGTAGGTTGACGCAATAGGCCTCTGGCAGGACGAGCACGCGACCTGCTCGGCCGACACAGCGAACTCGGCGCGATCAAACTGCAAGTCCTCCTCGGGTGGGCGACCATTGGGTTCTTTCGCGGTCATGGTTTCTCTCTGCGGGGCGGGAGCCCGAGCCGAATTGTAACCGATCACATCCATAAGTTCGCTCGGCGACGCGCGTGTCAAGCGCGCTCGCCAGGACGGGCAGCTTCCCGCTCATTGTGGCATGCGCAGGCTGGAAAACAGACCGTGTCAATCCTATGATCGACGAACGATGAGCGATCACGGCTTGAAAGAACTGCTGAGCGGGTGCCAGAACGTCTATACCGAAGCGGAGCTGGCGCGCAAGCTGGAAACCGCAAAAATGGACGGGCGCCCGCTGCGCGTCAAGCTGGGCCTGGATCCCACCGCTCCGGACATTCACCTGGGGCACTCGGTCGTGCTGCGAAAACTGCGGCAGTTTCAGGACCTGGGGCACAAGGCCGTGCTGATCCTCGGGGATTTCACGGCGCGGATCGGCGACCCGACCGGGCACAGCAAGACCCGCCCCGTGCTCACCGATGCCGAAATCGACGCGAACGCCGAGACGTATTTGCAACAGGCCGGCCGGATTGTTGATCTGTCCGAGGACAAACTGGAGATTCGGCGCAATTCCGAGTGGCTGGGCAAGATGAACTTCTCCGACGTGATTCGGCTGGCGAGCCGGATGACGGTCGGTCAGATGCTGAAGCGCGAGGACTTTCGCAAACGCTACGAATCAGAAACGCCGATCGGCGTCCACGAGCTGCTCTATCCGCTGGTGCAGGGCTGGGACTCGGTCAACATCCGTTCGGACGTCGAGCTCGGCGGGACCGACCAGACCTACAACAACCTCGTCGGCCGCGACCTGCAAACCGACGTCGGCCAGGAGCCGCAGGTGGTCATGATCCTGCCCATGCTGCGCGGGCTGGACGGCGAGCGAAAGATGTCCAAGAGTCTGGGCAACACCATCGCCGTGAACGATTCGCCGCGCGACATGTTCGGCAAGACGATGAAGATTCCGGACACGTTGCTCGAGGAGTGGTTTTCCCTGCTCACGGAACTCCCGGCCGACACGTGGCGGGCCGCGGTCGCGGAGCATCCCATGAAGGCCAAGGCGCTGCTGGGGCGCGCGATCGGCGAACGGTTTCACGACTTTGAGGCCGTGCAGGCCGCCGACCGCTGGTGGCACGAGAGCTTTGGCGCCCGAAGCCGGGTCGAGCCCGTGGAGGTGGCTGTCCGCGGCGCGGAGCTGACCGATGGCTGCATTCCGGCCTGGAAGCTGGCTTGGCTGGCTCACGACCGTGAGATCAGCCGCTCCGAGGCCCGCCGCTTGGTGCAGGGCGGGGCGTTCGAAGTCGCCGGACAGAAAATCACCGACCCCAATCACACGATTCGGTTGCAAGCGGGCGCGACGTTTCGCGCAGGCCGACACCGGCGTGGCGAGCGGATCAAGCAGCCGCTCGTGGGAATCGTGGTTCTGGAATAAGAGCGGTCCCACGTGAGGGGACCGGCGTCGCAGAGGGGTCCGGGAAACTGTCGGCCTTCAGCACGGCAGACGCGCGCGGCGAATCGCCTCTCCGCCCGCGCGCCGGCCGCACCGCTAGGCCGTGGCATTCACGCGTTACTTGAGTTGGTACACTCCACGACCCAACTTGCTGACGCCGCGCATGTCGGCCAGCGCGATGCCGACACTTTTGGCCAGGGTCTTGTTCTTGCTTTTGTAGCCGGAACGCAGAACACTGGTGGTGATGTCCTTGACGGCCATTCCACGGACCCTGCCGCCGAGCACCTTCGTGATGTACTCCTTCAGCGATCCCTTGCGAGGACCGCGACGCCCGCGCCCGGGGCCGGGCTTGGGACCGGGTTTGCCGGCGGAACGGCGAGCCGGTCCGCGCGCCGCCGGTGCACCGGCGCCCATCGCGTCCAGGGCCGAGTCAAGGGCGCCGATCTTCTCATCCAGCGCGTCGCGATCGGTCGCGAGCGTGTTGCGGTAGGATTTCAGGCCCGAGGCCGCACTCGCCCATGAGGTCGCGCCGCCGCTGCCTTTGGGTCTGCCGGGCCTTCTTCCACGTTTTGCTTTCCTGGGCATGTTGGGAACTCCGTCGATTAGAGGATACGTGAGCAGCGTCGGTCACTGCCACGTCTTGCCAAAAAACGCCGCTAGAGAGAATACTTATAGACTATGCGGCGGGAAGTCAAGTCTTTGGAAGCATGTTTATTGGCTAGGAATCTGGGTATTCTCGAAGCATGAGGGGCCGCGTTCGGCTTGTGGCTCGCTTCCGTTGCACTCCGCGCCCACGCCGCACGCCGCCGCCGGCGGCCGGGATGGACTCGACCACGGCGGTTGCGGGCCGCTCTTCGCGCCGGTCGAACGAGCACACCGACTCGTCGACATTGGGCAACAGCCAACAGGCCGGCAGGCGCTGCGAGAAATCAGCCGACCTAAGGTATGAAGCGTGCGCAGCACGTGCGCAATGCGAGCGGGGCACCGCCGCTGCCCGGCGATGCCCCGCTCGCGAAAGTTTGTCCGAAAGCCGTCGCTACTCGGTCGGCTTTACGTTGCTGGCCTTAGGGCCCTTCTCCCCCGCCTCCATCTCGAATTCGACCCGTTGACCCTCATTGAGCGTGCGATGTCCTTCGGCGATGATCGCGGTCTGGTGAACGAAAACGTCTTCGCCCTCGTCCGATTGAATGAATCCGAACCCCTTCGTGTCGTTGAACCACTTTACTGTACCGGTAGCCATGTGCGTCAAACCTTACTATGCCGAGGCTCGGCCCGCGCTGAAACATACGCTGTTTCGGTAAGACTCAGTCCGCGAGGACGTCCCGCTCGACGGTGCCCCCAAGAGTATTGACCGTTGCGGCCTCGTTGTCAAAGCCCGATTCGGCCAAAATCGGGCCGGCGGCCGGCAAGGGAGAGTGGCCCATCGAGCCACTTCCGGGGAGCGCGACGGGCGGCAAACCCCGGCGCGGGTTGAAGCGAACGGCTGCGCCGCGTATAAGCCGCGCGTGTGCCGTCGTGTGTCCTTGGTGAGAAAAGCCGTCGGCGAGAGGGTGCCTTGCATGTCCGCGCCGCTTGAGGCCGGCCCGTTCCGGATCGAGTTGACCCTGTACACCACGGAGGGCTCTTCCTACCGGCCCGTGCAATGGACGCACGCCGCGCGAACACGGGTTTGCGAGCAGTGGGTCAGCGGCGATGGCGGCGAGCAGCGCTGGGCGCCGGGCGCGCAGGTCTCGGTCACGTTGGAGGAATTCGGGGACGAATACGTCGGCCTTCGCGTTTGCTGCCGCCATTCGAGCCCGATCAAGGCCGTCAAGCTCGCATTGGACCTGCCGGCCATGAAAATGCTCGCGCCGGAATGTGTTGAGCTCGCCGAAGGTGTGGTCCGGCAATGGGACTTTCCGCGCGACTGGCGGGCGGGTTTTGCGGTTTGGCAGAGCGGCGAACGCTTCTTCGTCGTGTCGACGCAGGACTTCCCGTGGCGGTTCCGACGCTTGCGCGCGCTCCGCACGGCCGACGGCATGCGCCTGGAGATCGTGCAGGACGCCGCCCTGCGTGAGCGATCATGCAACTTCGAGACCAGCGTGTGGAAACTGGGATTCGTCGACGAGATCGACGATTTGCTGGACGAGCACGCGGCCTTCGTCCAACAGGCGCACGGCGCCCTAGAGTTCAAACAACGGCGCGACGTGCCGGACTGGGCCCGGCGTGTTGGACTGGTCGTCAACCTGCATGGCACCGACTGGAACGGGCGAACCCATCTCGACTTCGCGGGAATGACCTGCGCCGCCGAAACGCTCGCGCCGCTTTTCCCCGCCGAGCAGACCCTGCTTTACTTCATCGGCTGGGACGGGCGCTACATGCGTGACTACCCCGACTACCGGCCGTCCGCCGGGCTCGGCGGGCCCGAAGGACTGAACGGGTTCTGCGAGCGTGCCCGGGCGCTGGGTTTTCACCTCATGCCCCACCTCAACGCGATGGCCGCTAACATGCGGCACCCGCTGTACTTAGAGCATTTACAGAACTACGTGCTGCGTGACGCAAACGGCGTGGAGCAGCGCAGTTTCAAGATCGACTGGGATCACGACGGACTCGGGGATGCGGCCCAGGCCTACATTTCGCTGACCCCCCCGGCGCTGCGCGAAATCCTCGTTGGTGTCATCGATCGGCTGGTGGAAACGTTTGGCTTTGACGGAGTTTTCCTAGACGAAACCTGCAACGTCTTTTATAACGATCCTGCCTGGGACCCTGTCGAAGGAGTGCGGCGCTTGGTGCGCGACATTCGCGCACGGCACGCGGACCTGCTGATTGTCGGCGAGGAATGGAACGAGATGTTGCTGGGCCTGACGCCTTGGGTGCAAGTCTGGGAAGAGACCGCGGACGGGCGAAAGGGGTTCGGCTACGAGAAGTCGCCGTTGACGCGGCGGTGGGTGGGCCGGTTTATTCGCGCATCGGGCTACCTCGCTCTCGCGTCGCCGGACGGGAGCACGGGTGTGCATGAATGGCCCGCACGGCCGTGGGTTGACGAGCGCGAGAATGAGGCCTACTACGTACCGACGTTGTCGATCACGAAGCGGACGCTGGAAGAAGGAATGCCCGGCATCCGCGCTACAGTTGAGCGGGCGCGCGATTATGTAAAATGCTTCGTCGGTCGCTAGATGCGATGGCGCGAGCTTGATCCGCGTCGGGAAGGACTCCCGGCGTTGGCGTGGGAGTTTCAGTCCGTTTTCCATCTACCTTGCGAGGACTCGGAATGGCAAGAAAGAAGAGCAAGGCGGGAAAGAAGAAGGCAGCCAGAAAGCAAGCGACGCGTAAGGCCGCCAGGAAATCGGTAAAGAAGAAGAGCGCGAAGAAAAGGAGCGTCAAAAAGGTCGCGCGGAAGAAGGTCGCCAAAAAGAGGACCGCCAAGAAGAAAGTGAAGAAGGTCTCCAAGAAGAAAACCGCGAAGAAGAAAGTCAAAAAGGTCGCCAAGAAGAAGGCGGCCGGCAAGAAGGCCAAGAAAAAGACGGCCCAGAAGAAGGTGAAGAAGGCCGCAAAGAAAAAGACGACCCAAAAGAAAGTGAAGCGGACGGCCAAGAAAAAAGCCGTCAAGAAAAAGGTCGTCAAGCCGGCGAAGAAAGCCGCCGGAAAGAAAACGGCCAAGAAGGCCGAGCCCAAACGGCCGGCCGCTCGCGTGAGCAAGGCCACGCGAAAACGCGCCACACCCAAGCGAACGCGGCACGAGCCGCCCGCGCCTGTGGCGGCCGTCGCGCCCATCTTGGAAGAGTCCCCGCCGACACCGGTGACCGAGCCGGCGCTGAGCATGGACTTGGGCGCCCCGGAGCCCACGATTGAGTCGCCCCCGCATGGGGCCGAGTCCCCGGCGTCTGTGCGAATCTCGGAATCCGAGGAGCCGGCCGCGGAGAATCTCTCCATCGAGCAACCCTCGCACGGCGTTGGCCCTGGCCCGAGCCCCAAATCGGTTGAGAAAGAGGCGAACGAGTCCGACGCCGGTTCAGCGGACGCATCTGACGATGATGACGATGTGGGCGGGTTCTTCGGCGATGACAGCGGCGACGACGACAAGGACGGCGAGGACGACAGTCCGACCGAAACCGACGAGGATATCTAGCGGAACGCGCGATGCGCCATTTTGCCGACCGGTTGGCCCGGGCCGCGCGCGACAAGCGAACCGCCGCGGTGGTCGGGATCGACCCCGTCCTGGAGCGACTGCCCGCGGCAATGCGGCCGACCGAGTCCGGGCTGGCCGCCGCCGTGGCAGCCGTCGAGTCGTTCGGCTGCTCGGTCATCGACGTCGTCGCCCCGATCGTACCGGCCGTGAAGATCAACTCGGCGTTCTTTGAGACCTTCTACGAAGCCGGCGTGGGTGCTTACTTTCGATTGGTCGCGCATGCCCATGCGCGCGGGTTGTTGGTCATCGGCGACGTGAAACGGGGCGACATCGGTTCGACCGCCAGGCTGTACGCCCGCGGTCATCTCGACCGGCCCGCGTTCGCCGATGTTGATCCTGCCCGCATACCCGATGCGGTGACCCTGTCCGGGTATCTCGGCGAAAACGCCGTGCGGCCCTTCGTCGAGATCGCGCGTGAGCGCGGTGCCGGCGTGTTCGTGCTGGTGCGGCCGTCCGACCCGGGCGCCGACGAGGTACACGAATTCGGGGAGGCCGAGCGGTTCTATCAGCACATGGCCCGGCTCGTCGGCCGCTGGGGCGCGGACGAGGCCTTGATCGGCGAGTGCGGCTTGTCGTGCGTCGGTGCGGTCGTCGCGCCGAAGGACGCCGACAGCACCGCCGCGCTGCGCGCCGCGCTGCCCCACACGCCGTTTCTGGTGCCCGGCTACGGCGCGCAGGGCGCGAGCGCGGACGCTTGCCGCCCGTGCTTTCTCGAAGACGGGACCGGCGCGTTCGTCAATGCGTCGCGCTCGGTGATCTACGCCCATGAGAACCCGGTCTACGCCGAGCGCTTCGCGGACGATTGGCGCGCCGCCGTCGAACAAGCCTGTCGCGACTTCGCGGCGGACGTCGCGCGCGTCGCGGGAGGTTGAACACGCCCCGGTGAGGACCACTTCCATTCGCATGACCGCATTGGAATCTCACGGTCCGCACCGCGCGCGTCGCCGTGCGCGCTGCGCGCGGGCCGCGGCCCACGCCACGCTCTTGACGTTGCCACTCTTGGCCGGCGGCTGCGCCGCCGCGCGTGTGCAGACGAACGACGTGCTGGTTATCACGACGCGCGTGCCGGACGATTCCCGGCAATTCGTCATTCAGCGTTGCGAGTTCCGCCGCGATGCTCCGTGGGTCATCGAATCTACGACGATCGGGCCGACCGACACGGTTCCGCAGCCGCTCGCGCTTACGCAGACGGGCATTCTCGTCGTCATGGTGGATGGTCCCGACGGACAGAGCGACACGCTTCGCTGGCTGGATCGCTCCGGCGGAGCCGTCGCCGCCGATTCGAACGCTTTCGCACCCGGAAACACTCGGCCCATCCCCTTCGACAAGGTGCTTGACTCCCGGGACGGCCGGCTGCTCCTGTCCGGCTCCGCGCGAGAACAACGCGAACCCGCCATGCGCGTCGAGCGCGGCGTCATCCGCCGGATCAGCCCCGCCCGAAGGTGGCTGAGCGTCTGCGATGTCGATCGGCGATCGTATCGGCGGGTGCTGCCCACGCCGGTCACGCCGGTGGCCCGCGTCGGCCCCTTCGAATGGCTCGTCATCACGCCTTCGCCGCGGCCGCATCTGCGACTTCTTGATTGGCGCCGTGGCCGAACGGCGGCGATCGCGGCGTGGCCGGCCGAGCGGCGCTTCGCGGGGGCCGTCGTCGGTCCCGGCCGGCGCTGGGCGGTGCTGGCCTTCCAACGTGTCGGCCGGCGCTGGGACCTCTTTGATCTCGTGAAGTGGGACCGCGCCGCGGGCACCGTCGAGCCGCTCGTGCAAGGCGTGTTGGTGGCGACACGCCCCGGTTCGGGCCTCAGCCCAACGCTTCCGATGCGCGCGATCAATGACCGGCACCTCGCCTTCGTCTCCACGATCGTCACCGACTCGCGCGGCGAAACGCCAACGGACGGCACCTACCAGACCGCGATCGCCGACGTCGAATCCGGGCGTGTGATCTGCCGCTTCCGGCACCCGCGCTCCGGCCTGCGCGACGAGGCCCCGTCGCCGCACTTGCCCGCGGCGCAGCTCGCGGCACTCCGCATCGAAATCACGGCGCCACCGGCGGCGCAAAACACCGCGGGCTCCGACGGCGAGCGCTGGCGCCGTTTTCTGACTTTTCACGCCGATCGGCTCACAACCCACGCCGGAACATCGTACGCGCCGACCGAGCTCGGCTTGTATTCCTACAGCTCCGACGGCGTGGCCCTGGCCGTTCGCCGGCGCCGTGCGCGAGGCGGACCGGACGGGGATGCGTGCATCGTTTTCGTCGGCGAGCGAGAAATGCGGCCGCTGCCGCTGCCTGGCATCGAGAGACTGACCTGGCTTCCGCGACGCTCGGCGCAACCCGCGCCTGACGACTGACGGACCGAATCGCGCTGATTCGCCCGGCGGGTTCTCGCGGAACACCGATTGCTATACCCTCTCGACGCGAGGCGCACGAAGACCAACGCACTGACGCGCCCGACTTGGTACATGCAAGCCCAAAGGGAGTACCCGTGAAGATTCTGATCGCCGACAAATTCGAGGCCGCCGGCCTCCAAGAGCTCGAACGGCTCGCCGACGAGGTTTCGTGCGAACCCGAGTTGAAGGACGACGCACTCGCGCAACGGCTGGCCGAGTTCGCCGCCACCGTGCTGATCGTTCGCTCGACTCAGGTGACGGCCGACGCCATTTCCCGCTGCGCCCACCTCGAGCTGATCATCCGCGCCGGTGCGGGATTCGACACGATCGACACCGCCGCTGCGGCCGAGCGCGGCGTGCGGGTCGCGAATTGCCCCGGCAAGAACTCGGTCGCGGTCGCCGAGCTGGTGTTGGGACTGATGCTCTCGGTCGACCGGCGCATCCCCGACAACGTCGCCGACCTACGGGCGCACAAGTGGAACAAGAAGGAATACAGCAAGGCGCGCGGGCTGAAAGGGCGGACGCTCGGCATCATCGGCGCCGGCCGCATCGGCAGCGAGGTCGCGCGACGTGCCCTGGCCTTCGACATGAAAGTGCTCTACTACGACGTGCTGCCCGACGCCTGCCCCGCCGAGCACCCCGACTGCCGGCGGGCCGAGATCGACACGATCCTCGCCAATTCGGATTTCATCACGCTGCACGTGCCCGGCAGCGGCGACACGCACCACCTGATCAACGAGGCCGCGCTCGCGAAGATGAAGCCCGAAGCGGCCCTGATCAACACCAGCCGGGCCGGCGTCGTCGATCAGGCCGCGCTGGAGCGCGCCCTGCGCGCGGGTCGCATCCGGGCGGCGGCGCTGGACGTCTACGCGGACGAGCCGCCGGCCGACGCAAAAACGTTTGCCGGCACGATCGCCGACCTGCCGAACCTGTACGGCACGCACCACATCGGGGCGTCGACCGAGCAGGCCCAACTCGCGGTCGCGGAGGAGGTGGTTCGAATCGCAAGAGAGTTCAAGGCTTCGGGAAAGGTGCTGAATTGTGTGAATTAGATCACGGTCCGGCCGCTACACCTTCGAGGCGCGCAGGACTTCCTCGATGGTCGTACGCCCTTCGCGCACCAGACGCCAGCCCTCGTCGCGCAGCAGGACCAGGCCGTTCTCGCGGGCGGCCGGCAGCAGTTGCGCCGCCGCCATGCGCTTCGTGATCATCTCGCGGATGTCGTCGTTCATGGTGAACAGCTCGTAGACCGCCGTGCGGCCGGCGTAGCCGAGGTTGTGGCACTCGCGGCAGCCGGCCCCGCGATGAAGCTTCTCGCCGGGCTCGTACTGGAAATCGGGCGGGAGCAAGCGCGGGTTCTCGGGGACGAACTCTTCCTTGCAATTGCGGCAGATCGTCCGCACCAGCCGCTGGGCGATGACGGCCTCGAGCGAGCTGGAAATCAGGAACGATTCTACGCCCATGTCGATCAGCCGCGTGGTGGCCGAGACGGCGTCGTTGGTGTGCAGCGTGCTGAAGACCAGGTGGCCGGTGAGCGAGGCGTTGACGGCGGTTTCGGCGGTCTCGAGGTCGCGAATTTCGCCGACGAGGATGACGTCGGGGTCGTGCCGCAGGAAGCTGCGCATGGCACGGGCGAAGTTCAGCCCGACTTTTGGCAGGACCTGGACCTGGTTGATGCCGTCGAGGTAATACTCGATCGGGTCCTCGATGGTGAGGATTTTGAGGTCCGGGCTGACGATCTCGCTCAGGGCCGCGTAGAGCGTGGTGGTCTTGCCGGAACCGGTCGGCCCGGTGACCAGGACGATTCCGTGCGGGCGGTGGATGATGTCGCGGAACTGCTCGAGCATCGCGCCTTCCATGCCGAGCTCGGGCAGCGACAGGGTGATCGAGGCGCGGTCGAGGATCCGCAACACGATGCCCTCGCCGAAGGCCATCGGGATCACGCTGACACGCAGGTCTACTTCGCGCCCGTGGACGCGAATCTTGATGCCGCCGTCCTGCGGCAGCCGCTTTTCCGCGATGTTCAGACCCGCCAGGATCTTGATGCGGCTGACGACGGCGTTCTGAAAGCGGCGAATCTCGGGCGGTACGTTGGCGTGACGCAGGACGCCGTCGACGCGATAGCGCACGGCGAAGTCGTCCTCGAAGGGCTCGAAGTGAATGTCGCTGCCGCGCTGGTCGATCGCTTCGATCAGGATTTCGTTGACGAGCTTGACGACCGACGCTTCCTGGGCCATTTGCACGTCGAGGTCGGTGGACTCGATCTTGCGCTCGTCCACAACCTCGAGCTCATCAACCTCCTGAACCATCTCCGTCAGCACGTCGCCGCCCACGCCGTAAAACGTCTTGATCATTTTGTGGATCTCGACGCTGGTGGCGAGGACGGTCTCGACCGGCATGTTGATGCTGGTGCGCAGGTCGTCGATGGCGTACAGGTTGTACGGATCGGACGTCGCGACGCGCAGGCCATCGCCGTTGCGCGAGATCGGCATGACGCCGTACTTGTGAACGAGGCGGCTGGGCACGATCTTGAGCAGCTCGCGATCGATGTCGGCTTCGTTGAGCTCGACGACGGGGATGCTCAGCTCCTCGCCGTGAATCTTGAGGACTTCGGTTTCGCTCACGACGCCGTTTCGGATCAGGACCTGCTCGATCTGCTCGCAAGGCGAGGAGAGCGCCGCGACCGCGTCCTTGAGTTGCTGCTTGCTGATCAATCCCTTGCGTAGCAGTGCTTCGCCGATGGCCATAGCAAGGATTACCTCTTACGTGACAAGCACTTACGGACCGATCCCAAAACGGGCGCGCACTGCGCCGCGCTCGGTTTATACACGAAACCGCCGCGCAGATTGCACCACACCAAGAAAAGTTCCCTTCCGGAATTTGTCGCTTCCCGCCGGAACTTGTAGGAACGGGCGAACCGCGGCGACCGCGCACGGTAATATCTTCCGCGGATCGCGCGAATTCTATGTCGTGAGCAGCGGCACCAAGCGAGGACCCGGCATGCACTCCACCTGGAAGACGGTCGTAATCATCGGGTTGCTGGCGGCGGTGGGACTGACCGGGTGCGCCCCGGCGTATGCCTACGATCCGTTTCCGCCGCGCGTCTCGCCGGCTCTGGGAGAGATGCGTGACGGCTACGCATCGGTGCGGCTCTTCTACGCGACCGACCGGCGACCGACGGCGAAAGACAAGACCGGACAGAAATACAGCGGCGACCGGACCGGTGAGCTGCGTGGTGGAACGTGCCGGGTCAGCATTCCGCGCGGCCACGGGCGCGGACGGCTCGAATCCCCCGCTCTGTTCCGATCGCCCAAGCCGCAAAGACACGTGCTGTTGTCGGACGTTTCGCCCGCGGAGGACGGCGACGCCTATTGGCGCGATTTGCGCGAGCAGTTGGGCCGCTCCAAACGCAAGGAGGTCTTCGTATTCGTCCACGGGTACGCGGCTACGTTTGCCGGCGCGATCCGCCGCACCGCGCAGATCGCGCACGACGTCGAGTTCGACGGCGTGGCGATCACATACAGTTGGCCGGCCCAAGGCGGGCTGCTGAGCTACCTGGTAGACGCCTCCAACGCGGACTGGACGCTGCCCCATCTGGTCGAGTTCCTCACGCTGCTCGTGGACGAGTCCGGCGCGCAACACATCCATCTCATGGCCCACAGCATGGGATGCCGCGTCTTGTCGCAGGCGGTCAAGGAATTCGTGCGCCAGCGCGGGGAGGGCGACGCGCGCCGTTTCGATCAGATTATCCTCGCCGCGGGGGATATCGACGCGGAGCTGTTCGAGCGTGACCATGCCCCTTATCTGATGCAGGCCGCCAATCGCGTGACCATCTACACCTCCAAATCGGATTGGGTGCTGGGCGGTTCACAGAAACTGCACCGCTACGCCCGGCTCGGGCAGAGCGGGCCGCCGAACGCGGACGTGACGGCGGTGGGCCGTCTGAACGTGGTCGACGCGAGCGCGGTCGACAAGGGCCTCTTCGGGCACCAGTACTACGGGTCCAGTCCGACCGTTCTGGAAGACCTCGTCGGCGTGCTGCGCGGCGATTCGCTCGAAGCGCGCGGTCTGGCCCCACGCGAGCCATTGGTCCGGCTCGAACGCCGCTAGAGGCCTACGAGTAAGGCAAAACGCAGGCGGCTTGATCGGCGGCGGGATCGCGCGGATCTTGGGGGTCCATCCGCGCGACGATTCATTTCCGGTCCGAACGGGTCCGGTAGCAATCACCCGACAAGCTCCGCGAATTGATCGAGTGCCTGGTGCGCGGCGATTGGGACGCGCGACCGCGGCCGGAAGCACCCTCCAAGGAGCTCAACCAACTTCGAAAAGCGTGCCTGGCGCTGCGCGACGAATGGGGCAAGTACGAAACCCGGCGTCTGGCTCAACAGCGGCGGCTGGAGGGGCCGGACCGGACCAGCCACACGATTCTGGACGTCATTTCCCAGGACCTGTACGGGCCGTTGAAATCGATCCAGCAGCAGAGTCAGGCCCTCGCCGATCAGCTCAAGGCCGTCCGCCGCGAAGACCAGCAGCAACGCGTTCGGGCCATCGCGCACGCGCGCGCGCGCTTTGTCATCATCGACGACCTTACATCGACGAGCAGCAGCAAGTCGAGTCCGGCGCGTGGACGCGTTCGTGCAGCGCCCGGCGAAGACGAATGACCTGTTGGAAGCGATCAACGTCGTGATGAGCCCGCAACCCGCCGGCGCGGACGAATCGGCGGACGACTAGAGCAACTTCGTTGGAAACGGTGATCGTATCGGTCCGAAGGCCGTAGACGGTCAATCCCAGCGAGCGAAGCGCCGTAGGAATCTTGCCGGCGCAACGGTCATGCTTGCGTTCACGGCGAGATTCTTCACTGCGCTCGGAATGACAGTGTTCACCCGTCACCGTTCCAAGTAGTAGTACCCGTTTCGCGAAAGACCTCGCCGGGCGGGCGCGGCGTTTCAGTTGACCCGATTTCGCAGGGGTTCGCCCATGATTCCGCGGCGGACTTCTAACGCCGCCTTGCGGCGCATCTCCTCGAAGCCCTCTTCGGTGAAGAACGCGGCGTGCGGCGTCAGCACGCAGCGATGGTGCGCGGGATGCCCCGGGTCGCGGGCGGCAGCCAGCAGCGGATCGTCGGCGGCGGGCGGTTCCTGCGGCAGGACATCAAGTCCGGCGCCGGCCAATCGGCCGCTCTCCAGGGCCCGCAGCACGGCCGTCGTGTCGCAGATCGGGCCGCGGGCCGTGTTGATCAGGATCGCACCCGGCTTGACGAGCGCTAGGGTGTCGGCGTTGATCAGGCCGCGCGTCGTTTCGTCCAACGGCGTGTGCAGCGAGAACACGTCGCTGCGCGCCAACAGATCGCCGAGCGCGTCGACCATGGCAACACCCAGCGACCGGCCGCAGCCGTCCGGGATGTAGGGGTCGCATGCGATGACGTTCATGCCGAAGGCCTGCGCCCGCAGGGCCGTCGCCGTCCCGATCCGCCCCAGGCCCACGATTCCAAGAGTCATCCCGCGCAGCCGCGGCTGACGCTCATTGCGCCGCGCGTCCCAGCGCGGCGGCGTGGCCCGCAGGTCGCTGTTGAACTGGGAGAGGTTGCGCAGCAGTGCGAGCATCATGGCGATGGCGTGGTCGGCCACGTCCTCAATGCCGTAGTCCGGAACATTGCAGACCGGAATGCCGCGCCTAGCGGCGGCCTCGCAGTCCACATTGTCGAAGCCGACGCCGACGCGGACGATGATTCGGCATTGTTCCAGGGCCTCGATTGTCTTCGCACCGATGCGAATGTCATGCCAGACCAGCAGGCCGGCGGCGTCGGCGACGCGCGGCAGCAGCTCGGGCTCGCCGCGCGCTTCGAGCACGAACACCTCGGCGGCCCCGGCCAAAGCGTCGCGTTCGACATCCGGCTCGCCGGTCCAGAAATCCGTAATGTATACGTTGGCCGAAGTCATCGTGTCGTCCTCAATGACCGCGGACGCGCGAGTCACGATACGGATTCCAATCCGAACCCGCGCGGTCCGCAAGCGCGGCTCGCGCTGGGTGTGATCATCGTGGATATGTGTAAGGGGAGCCTCGCCGTCTCGGCGGTGCGGTAGGCCGCGATGTGCCGGCGAGACGCCGATGCTACCCACTCGTCCGAATCGCGCCCCGGTCGCGCGCCGCTTCCGAACCTTTCATCGAGTCTGACGAGGCTGCTATGACCTCACTCGAACGTGGCGGTCTTGTTCGCGGCGACGGTGATGGTCGCGTTCTTGAACGAAGAGTCCGTGACGAAGCTGCCGGCGTTGCTGAAGTTTTCGTTTACGTCGAGCGTGCCGCCGGTGATCGTGAAAACGGTGAAACACCCGGTGTACGCGCCGTTGAGCTCGAGTTCGCCGCCGCTGAGCGTGATGGTATCGAAATCGCTGAAGAACGTGCCGGCCGCCTTGAAGATACCGCCCTGGATCGCCAGCGTGCTGTCGTCGCTGTCGACCGTGTTGGTGTCGAGCAAACCGGCTTTGATGGTGACCGATGACTTGCGGACGCGGAGCTGCCCGCTGACGTCGAGCGTGCCGTCCTCGATGGTCACTGTGCTGGCGGTCGGGCCGTTCTCCTGCACGACCAGGTTGCCGGTGATATTCATGCTGCCGTCGTTGTCGATCGTCACGTCGGAGTTCTCGAGCCTCAGGTCGGCGTCGGATGTGAACGTCCCGCCGTCGATCGTAATGGTGTGATTGCCCAAGACCGGATTAGCAGTCAGATCGACTAATTCCATGATGCCATTGATGACCTCGTACGTGCCGCACCCGCTCACGCGCGCGTCGCTGAACGTCATGGTCGCGTTCGCGCCGTTGACCTTGTAGGTCCCGCTGCCGCCGAAATTTGGAGACGCGAACGCGCCGAACGTCAGCGTGTCGCTGCCGTCGACCAGGATCAGCCCGTTGTTGTCGATGGCGAGACTGTCGAACTCCAGCTCACCTTTGACGGTTGTGCCGCTGGCGATTCGCAGGGTTATGCTGCGGGCGACGGCCCGCGCGATGCGCCCGGCGCCGTAGCCCGACGCGCTCTCCGCCGTGACCGTCCCGCCATCGCTGATCGTGTAGACGAGGCCGCTCACGCTGGGATTGAAGAGCAGCTCGGCCGGGTTCTGCTGGGCGTCCTCTTTGAAATAGAGTTTGCCTAGTGGGCTTTGAACACGCAGGGAGTTGACGGTTCCGAGAGCATTGGCGCCGTCGATCGTCAATGAGTGTCCGCCCTCGACCCCCAAGGTGGCGAAACCCGAGACCCGGACGGTATTCGCTTCGCCGTCGTCCGTGCTGATGATGCAGGTCAAGGTGGTTGGGATTTCGACGTCGTGTTCAAAAGTCGGTGTCAAGTTGAGACTCCAATTGTCGTCGTCGTGCCAATTCGTCGAGCCGCCCGCGGGAGTAAAGATGTTCGTCGTCTGCGCTCTCACAACTGGGTTCGCAAACGCGGCAACTACGGTCAGGATTGTCAGAACTCGCATTGGTTTCATTTGAATGCCCCTTGCCGGGCCGAAGCCCGGCGTTTCGTTAGGATTCCGTTAGACATAAGTCCACACGCCCATCAGTTCACTCATCCCCCGCCGAGGGCGATGAAAAACGCGTCTATGTCGGCCCCGTTCAGCAGCCCGTCCGAGTTCATGTCTGCGAGCATGGGATCGCAGTTCGGAAAGACCAGCGAGTACTGGCTGGGATCGCCGAGCGCGAGGAAGAACGGGTCGATGTCGCCGCCGTTGAACAAGCCGTCGCAGTTCAAATCGCCGGCGCGGAAGCGGCGCAAGTAGCGAATGTTGCTCGGGGGCCGACTGGGAGTGCCCCAAGCGATTTCGGACAGGTTATTGATGTCGGGCACGATGTTGTCGAAATCATCGCGCGTGATTTGAAGGAATACGCCTGACTGGTAAAGCCATATGTCCCAGTGGCGCCGGCTGCTGTCCCAGCGGTCGAACGCGATGTCGGCCCAATCGTTGATCACGGGGATGATCCCGTTGTCAGTGAGCGCCGTCGTGACGCCGGCCTCCCAAAAATCAATCGCGTCCCGTCCTGTCACCCTATCGAACCAGGTCCACACCACTTGTCCGCTGTTATTGATGTCCGGCGCCTGTGGCGCGAACTGGCCGCTCGTCAGCTCCGTGATCGTGCCGCCGGACACCAGGTAGGCGTTGAAACAACCATCCCCCCGAAGTACGAACGTGTTGTTCGCGACCACGCTGTCCACCGCCCCCGGATGCAAACGCACCGGCCACCCCAGGTTGTCCGAAAACGTGTTGCCCCGCACCCGGTCACCACCGTTCTGCATCGTGACCTGCAATCCCGCGTCGCCGTTCTGATAGAAAGCACACCCCTCCACCGTTGGCGCTGCATTGCTCAAGATCAGCCCCGCATCGTAGCTCGAGTGATTCCCCCCATACCGAATCACGCAGTCTGTCAGACGAGACAGATCGTTCGCCCCATCGTTGAACTGAAGTGCCTGCCAGTGACGAGGCCCCCCGGCACTCCCCCCAGTACAATCCACGTCCCCCAGCGTGTCATCGGTACGGGAAGTGAATACAACACCGGCCGCCTCAAAGCGCCCTGCGTCTATCCTGATGTCTGTACTTTCCCACATCTTCAGCAGCGTGCCCGCCTCGACGTCGATCTGCGCGTTGCCGTTGATGTCGCTGGAGTTCTGGAAGATCAGCGGGGCGTCGTTCCCCCAGGTGCCGCCTACGCTGGTACCGCCGCCCCGCGTGACGACGCCGAGCAAGGCGGG
>JACZRH010000314.1 GCA_022574815.1 Planctomycetota bacterium
TTGGCAAAACGTGAGAATAGGTATCAAGCGTGATTACCACACTGGCGTGACCCGACCGCTCCGCCACCGTCTTAGGGTTTATCCCTGCAGTTAGTGCCAACGTCGCATGAGCGTGGCGAAGTCCATGTAGCGTCAAATGAGGAAGTCCTGCTCCTCGGACGATACTCGCGAACTCGTTGCTGACTTTGCACTGCAGACTCGTGACGTCACAGCGATCGAACACGCGGGGGCTGATGCGTGGCTGCTGGCGCAGCTCCCTCAGAGCGGAAATGGCGATATAGTGGATAGGAATCCAGCGGGGTGTGTCGGCCTTGTGGCCTCGAACGAAGAGGTGGGGTCCGATCCGGCCCTCGGCCGCCGCCTTGCTACCGTCCAGATCGACATCGCGATCCCATTCGAGCCGGAGAAGGTCGCCCCTACGCGCTGCCGAATAGTAGGCCACAATGATGAATGCCCGCATCCAAGGATCGGCCGCCGCCAGAATCTTCCGCAGGTCGTCATCGGGCATGTAGTCCACACGAGGCGATCGGACCTTCACTCGCTCATCGACGGCATTCCGTAGGACGTTCCGGATGGCCCAACGCTTACGTACCGCCCTCTCGATGAATGAGGATATGATGCCCAACTCGGTGTTGATGCTCGACCCTTTGATTGGCCGGGTAGGGAAGCCATCCCGCATCCAGCCACCCTTCATACGAACCGAGCGCCACTTGGCAATGATGTCGAGATCGATGGCTCGCAGGTCATCGACGCCCGTGATCGCCCGGAGATCGCTCATGATGCGGCGTAGCGTGCCGACATAGGTTGACGACCGTCCCTTGTCGTTGAGCTCGCTGCAGATCGTCTCGACGCCCTCTTCCCACGAGATGCGTTTGAGCTTACGCCGATTCGAATCACCGCCCAACTTGACGATCAAGCTACGGCATTGGCCGAGTCCCAAGGGTCGCCCTCCCTCCGATTCGTCGGAGACAATAGTGGGCTGGACCACGTCGCTCAGCCCGGGCAGGAGCAGCAGCTCGTCGCGCAGCTTCTGACCGGCGGCCTTCAACGCGCCCTCATTCACGTCGCCGAAGAGGGCCACGGAGATGACCGGAAGTCGCGGCTCGGCGCGGCGGACGCGAATCTCCTCGGCGTCTTCGGGCAGCTCGTCGCGTGGGATTGTGTCGATCGCGGCCTTGAAGTCGTTGACGGCCTGGTCGAGGTCGTCGGCTTCGAAGGTCAGGGTCACGGCCAGCGTGCAGGCGCCCTCGGAGATAAACGTCTCGACCTTCTCGATGTGCTCGACGTCCTTGATCGCCTCCTCCAGACGCATCGCGACGCCTTTTTCGACTTCGCTCGGCGTCGCGCCGGGATAGAGCGTCGAGATCAGCACCTGGTTGGGGCGTGATTCGGGAAACATCTCGCGCACGAGCGTGAAAGCCGCGTAAACGCCGCCGATCAGGATGGAGGCCATGACGACGCCGACCAGGACGGGGTTTTCGACGCTGAATTGGGGAAGCGATTTCACGGAGTTCGCGCTCCGCCGGCCGCGCGCGAGTCGTCCAGGCCGCGCTCGTCATTCGCGTCGCGGCGGGCGTTGATGGCTTGGAGCGGCGTGGACAGGAGCCGCAACTCGACTTGCATGCCGTCCGACAAGGCGTCGAGGTTGCTGATGATGACAATCTCGCCGGGGTCCAAGCCGCTGACGATGGTGTACTCGGCCAAGCGGCGCACGATCGTGACGCTGCGGTGCTGGACTCTTCGATCATGGCTCACGAACACGCTGCCATCCTGCACGGAGCCGCGCGGGATGGCGATCACGTCCACGTGCGTGGGCCCGTCGATCCGGGCGTGAACGAACATCCCGGGGATCAGGGGCCGGGCCTGGGCGCGGTTGTCGACCTCGACGTAGATCCGGAACGAGCGGTTGGTCTCGTCGGCGCTGGGCGCGACGCGTGATACGCTGCCGCGCCAGACCACGTCCTGCCGGCTTTCGAGCGACAGCACGCAAGCCGATCCGACGCGCACGTCCGCCCGGCGCGAGACCGGCAGCTCGATCGGCACCTCGATGCGGTCCGGATCGAGCAGGGAGGCCAATTGCTGACCGGCCGCGACGCGCTCGCCGATCTCCACGTGAATGGTCTCGAGCCGGCCGTCGAACGGGGCGGTGATCTCGCAGCGGTCGACGTCGAGCTGTGCCAGCGCGACCTCGGCCCGGCGTAGGCGGCAGCTCGCTTCCTGGCGGGCGTGGCGCTGCGGCCATTCGGCCAGGTCGTTTTTGAAGGTCTGCAAACGGCGGCGGGACTGTTCGTACTCGAGTCGGGTGAGGTCGAGCTCGCGGCGCCCAGACGATCCCTCTTCGACCATCCCGCGGACACGGTCGGGTTCGCGCTGCGCGATCTGCAGTTCGGTGCTCGCGATGGCAACGAGCTTCGCGATGCTCTGCTTCTCGATCTCGAGCCGTTTGAGCTCCGCCTGCTCCAAGTCAAGCCGGCTTTGCGCGCGGCGCAACTGCTGGGCGTACTCGCGGTCATCGAGCGTGATCAGTAATTGCCCTTTCCTGACCGCGGCACCGGCGCGAAACTCCTCGGCTAACTCGGCGACGTGCCCGGGAACCTCCGAAGAGAGCCAGGCGTAGCGGTCGGCCACGGCGGTCCCGTAGCCCGCGATTCTCTCGGTCAACGTGCGTGGCGCGACTTGGAGGGCGCGCACGACGAGCGGCGGGCGCGGCGTGGTGTGGTCCGGCGGATTCGTCTTAAGCGAAATGAGCAGGCCCGCCAAGCCGGCGCCGGCGGCAAGCAGCAGGGGCACGAGCGTGATTGTCACGACTACTCGCGTTCGCATCGAACTCCGTGTTCGCCGATACGGGCTTTTGCGGCTCCGCAGGCCCCGGCGTGCGGAACCGGGCCGCGATCGTCAGCGCGTGAACAAGTCCGTCGCGGGACGGGGAATGCCACACTCCACAGTAATTATAGATCATCCCGAACCCGGAACCAACCGCCGCTCGGGCGCCTGCTCGGAATCCCGGAACGTCACGTTCGACAGCCGCCGGGGGCGCGGGCAGAATCTCGGCATGGCTGGCCGGCAGGCGACTGTCTATCACGCGGTTTGCGCCGAAATCTCCGCCGAGCGACTTGAAACACTGCGCGTGTTGCGCGAACGAACGGCCTCGACCTGCCGGGTGCGAGTCGTACACGTGGGTGGAGGAAAGGCGGCGGACGGGCTCCCGCTTCACGCGCGGGTGCAGATGCCGTTGCAATACGGCTGGCTCGCCACGCCGACCCTCTCGAGCCTCGCCGCGACGGACGATCCGTACATCGTCCACGTCTGGTCGTCGCGGGCACTCGCATGGGCTGCTTCGCACACCGGCGCCGGCTACGCGCCGGGCGGCGCGCCGCGCGCCCTGCTGGTTCAGGCGGATTCGTACGTCGACCTTCCGCGACTGGCGCGCTGGTGGAGATCTCTCAAGGATCGCACGAACACCCATTTCGTCTGTCCGACGGCGATCTCGCGCCGGCGTCTGGTCGAGGTCGGTGTCGCGGCGAATGACGCGGTCCTGATCCGCGATTCCCTGGACTTCGGCGCGCTCAATTCGGCCGACGCCGCGGGCCTGCGCAAACGCCTGGGGCTGACCCCGTCCGACACGGTCGTGCTGGTGCTGCCGCCGGTGACGCGCGCCGCCGGAAGTATCAACGCGACCTGGGCGGCACTCGTGCTGCAAAAAGTGTTGCCCGGCGTGCGCGTACTCGTCCCGGGCGACGGGCGCGAAACACGGCGGATCAACCGCCTGGTCCGATCGACCGTCGAAGACGGCGTCACGCGTTTCGACCGCGGCCGGCTCACGTTCGCCGAACTAATGGCCGCGAGCGACCTGGCCGTGTTCGTCCCGGCGGGCGACGCACCGGTCGGCGGGTTGGTCTGGGCCATGGGCGCCGGCGTTCCGATCGTCGGCAGCGCGGTGCCGGCCGTCACGGAGCTGCTCGCACACGGACACAATGCCTGGCTGTGCCGGCCCAATGACCCGAAGGACGCGACCCGGCGGATGCTCCAGGCCCTGGAGCGGAAAGAGGAAGCCAGGCGATTGGCCGAGACGGCCCGCGCCCAGGCGTTCAAGGCGTTCGGGCGGCAGAGAATGGTCGAGCAGTATGAAGCGGTGTATGCGAATCTGCTGGCGGGTCGATGCGTCGGCGAGGGAATTGGGGACTCGACGCTGGTTTAGTGTTGTATCGCTAGCAAACCGCAATGGCGCCCAAGTACAAGCGGGAGTTCGATTTGTTGTACGTCATGCTGAGCGAAGTGAAGAATCCGGCACAGTACCCAGCGAGATTCCTCGCGGCGCTCGAAAGGACCGTGTTGAACGTTTCTCGCTTTGGGTAGTCTGTTGGCGTCGCGGACTACTCGAGACCGGAGCTGCGCGACGCAGCCGGACCCGGCGTGGCGGCCACGTACGCATCGAACCGGTACCATAAGGCCTCGAGCGAGCCGCTGCCGGTCGTCGCCGCTTCGACGATCGCGTCATACAGATGAGCGAGCGTGAGCACGTCGGCCGAACAATCGCCGATGACGAAGCTCAGGCCCTGGAAGAACCTGATGTCCTCTGGGTCCCGGCCCACCTCCGCTGCCCGACGGCGGGTGTCTGCGATCTGCTGTCCGGCGGCCTCCACACTGGGTGCGACCAGGAACACCGCCTCGGCGTTTTCGGGCTCGAGCACGAGGGCTTCATCAGCAGCGGTCAGCGCAGCGTCGAACTCGTCCCGATCGTTCTCGATGCGCGATAGATTCACCAACGCCTTGACTTGTGTAGCGTCGATCTCGAGGCTGCGGCGCATCGAATCGGCGGCGTCCTCGGTCCTGCCGGACTTCCATTGCGACAACGCGAGGATGTAGTGCGTCCAGGCCCGTCCGGGACGCGCTTCGGCCTCGGCCGCGAAGTAGGCCTGGGCCTGGTCGTAACGCTTGGACTCGTACGCCGCGATCCCCTGCTTGACGAAGTTCGCCGCGGGGTCGATGACGAACACCGGTTCGACCGGATCGACGTCTTTAACCTGATCGGCGAGCGAGGCGGTCGGGTCCGTGAAGGCACTCCCGATGGAGGCCGGGAACACCACGGAGTCGACCACGTCGGTGCGCACGGCGGGCATCGCGGTGATGTCTTGCGAGACGGGTGCGCCGCGATCGCCGAGACTGGTGAGGATGGCGATCCCCGCGGCGATGACGATGATCCCGCCGGCGATCGCGAAGAGGAGTTTGCCGTCGTTGTTTTTTGTCGGCTGGCTCATTGCAAAACTCCTTTGTCGTATACCGGCCGGCGGGACGTTGAGGGT
>JACZRH010000315.1 GCA_022574815.1 Planctomycetota bacterium
AACGCCGCCACCGGTCCCCGCTTGCCGACCCGGCATTGGAGCATGTAGAGCTTGCCGCGCTCCACCGTGAATTCCAGGTCCTGCATGTCGGCGTAGTGAATCTCGAGTATCGCCCGCACGGCGCAAAGCTGGTCGTACACGTCGGGCATCTTGTCCTTGAGCGCGATCAGCTTCAGCGGCGTGCGGATGCCGGCGACAACGTCCTCGCCTTGCGCGTTGATCAGCAAGTCGCCGTAGAACTCGTTCGCCCCGGTGCTGGGGTCGCGTGTGAAACACACGCCCGAGCCCGAGTCGTCGCCCATGTTGCCGAAAACCATCTGCTGGACGTTGACCCCCGTGCCGCTCAGGTCGGTGATCTTCTCGACGCGGCGGTAGGTGACGGACTTCTCGGCGTTCCACGAGCCAAACACGGCGTTGATCGCCCCGCAAAGCTGCTGCCAGGGATCCTGCGGGAACGGCTCGCCGGTTTGCTCGTGAAAGAAAGCCTTGAACTCGCCGCACAACTGCCGCAGCGCATCGGCGGGGATTTCGTTGTCCTGCGTGACGCCCAGACGCTCCTTCAGCGATTCGAGCTTCTGCTCCAGAATGTCCTTGTTCAGACCGACGACGACGGTCGAGTACATTTGCAGGAAACGCCGATACGCGTCCCACGCGAAACGCGGGTTGTCCGTCGCCCTGGCGAGACCCTCGACCGCCTGATCGGAGAGCCCCAGATTGAGAATCGTCTCCAACATGCCCGGCATCGAGCGGGCCGCCCCGCTGCGCACCGACACCAGCAGCGGGTCGTTCGCATCGCCGAGCTTTTTGCGGCAGGTCTCTTCGAGCCGCGCCAGATTCCGGCGGACCTCGGCCTGCATTCCGACGGGCCAGCGCTGTTTGTTGGCGTTGACGTATTCGCACGCGTCGACGGTGATCGTGAACCCCGCCGGCACCGGGAGCCCGATGCGCGTCATTTCCGCCAGACCCGCCCCTTTGCCGCCCAGCAGGTTGCGCTGCGAACTCTTGCCCTCAGCCTTGCCGGCGCCGAAGAAATACGCGTACTTGGCTTTCATCCTGGCTCCTTCCAGACGGCGGCGACCCGCCGGTTTGGTTCTTGTAAGGGATGCCGCTCTTCCCGGCGACATCAGGCCCGTGCATCATACGCAAAAAGCGGGCGCGAGCCAGCGACCACGCGTTCGCGGGTGGGTCTTGCGGCCCATTCGTTTGGAAGGGAAGCGAGCTAGCGCACGGCCAACAGGATCAGATTGATCAACACGCTCAACAACGCGAGAATCCCCAGGCCGATTGTCAGACCCAGCGGAGCGCGCCCATCGGTCGCAGGCGAATCGGTTTCCTCGACGATCTGGCCCGTGGCCAGCGTGCCGAACAAGTCGTGATCGAGGTGTTGCTTCGCGTAGCGCGGCGCCTGGCCCCGGCTCAGCAGTTCGAGATCCTCGAGCACCTGCTTGGCGCCCGAATAGCGGTCGTCGCGGTTCTTGGCCAGCAACATCTCGATCATCGCTCCGCAGCCCGACGTGATCTCCGTGTTCAGATGATCGGGAGGCGTCAGCGGCTCTTTCAGGTGCTTGTGCATCACCGCCGACGGCGTCGGCCCCTCGAAGGGCACCCGCCCGGTAACCATGTGATAGAACGTCGCCCCCAGCGAATAGAGGTCGGCCCGCGCATCAACGTCCACCTCGCCCCGAATTTGCTCGGGGCTGATGTAGTACGGCGTGCCGTACGCCCGCCCGGCCTCGGCCATCGCGGCCTCGAGGTCGCTCGCTTCGCGGGCCAGACCCATGTCGGCCAGCTTCGCGACGCGGTCCTCCGTGATCATAATGTTCTTGGGCTTGACGTCCCGGTGAATGAACCCGCGCTCGTGCGCGTGGTGCAACGCCTGGGCAATCTGGCGGATGATCGCGATGGCTTCCGCTTCGTCGTAGTGCTTCGCGTCGCTGAGTTCGTCGTAGACCGAGCAGCCTTGTACGTACTCCATGACGAAGTAGTGGAACCCACCCGCCTCGCCGACGTCGATGGCCTGAACGATGTTGTTGTGGTTCAGTTGGGCGGCGGCACGGCCTTCGCGATAGAAACGCTCGACGAACTCCGCATTCTTGCTGAGCCGCCTGGGGAGCACCTTGACGGCGACGGTGCGGTCGAGGCTGATCTGCTTGGCCCGATAAACAACGGCCATGGCCCCCGCACCGATCTTTTTCTGCAACTGATAACCCGGGATCTGCTGCGCCGGTCGCCCGCCCGAATCGTCGTTGGCCCCCTGCAATCGCGAGAGCTGCGTGCGGGTGATGAATCCGAGATCAACCAGAATTTCGCCGATGGGCCGCGTGTTCCCGTTGGAGCTGAGGCGTTCCTTCTGCTCGTTGGCCACCTGGATTTCGGCGGTCGTGGCGAGTTTGCGCTCTACCGCAATGCGCCCGATTTGTGTATCCTCTGGGGTCTCCGACACGGACCTGCCTTCCGAGGGTAGCTAGGACTGCCGCAGGAAGCGGTGTTGTTATTCCTTGAATACTATGCGGTTACAAAGAGTCGGTCAATCCAAGCGCTGTCCGGGATCCGGGAGCGAATCCATGCACCCACGCAATCTCGCGAATCGATTTCTTATCGGCAGACGAAGCTCCAGCGCTGTGCTCGCCGCCGTCTTGCTATTATCGGTCGGCAAGAATGCCGTTCGGGCGGACGACCCCCAGGTCAACGACGAGACCGTCAGGCAAGCCATCAGCCGAGCCGTCGCGTGGCTCAAGACCAAGCGAAACGGCGAAGGCCACTGGGATCGAGGGCCGGGCTCCGGCGACCGCTTCTGGGCCGGGGATTCGGCCTTGGCGGTGCTGGCCCTGCTGTATGCCGGCCAAGACCCGCGCCAGGACGATATGACCCGCTCGCTCGATTGGCTGGCCGGCCAATCGCTGGGAGGCACCTACACCTACGGCACACGGGCCCATGCCCTCGCGCTTGTGCCAGGCCGAAAGTACCGCAAACGACTCGCCGAGGACATGGAATGGATTACCAAAGCAATCAATCCACCCGGATCGCGCTTCGCCGGTGGATACGGGTACGAGGGCGCCCGGGCGGGCGGCGGAATGGGGGCCGACAATTCCAACAGTCAATACGGCGTGCTGGGGGCTTGGATGGGGTCCGACGCCGGCGTGCGCGTCCAGGACTCGTACTGGACGCTCGTCGAGTCGTATTGGCTGGGGGCGCAACACGCCGACGGTGGCTGGGGATACCAACCCTTCACCCAGGGCGGCAGCGGGAGATCGACCGGGAGCATGACCGCCGCCGGACTCGCGACCCTGTTCGTCGTGCTCGACAAGGTTCACGCCCGTGACGAGGGCGCCTTCAACGGAACCTCCTCGCCGCGCTGCGGACTGTATAAGGAAGCGACCGCCCTGATCGAGGCGATCGAAAACGGTCTGGAATGGTTCGGCCGCGAGTTTACCACGGAGAACCCGCACGGCGACGGAAAATGGAAATACTACTTCCTCTACGGCATTGAACGCACGGGCCGCGCGAGCGGAAAGAAGTACTTCCGCGACCGCGACTGGTTCAAGGTGGGGGCCGCCGACCTGCTGGGCAGCCAACAATCGGACGGCAGTTGGGGCAACCTGCACGACACCTGCTTCGCGCTCATGTTTCTCAGTCACGGCAGCGCGCCGCTGCTGTTCAACAAGCTCCAGCACGGGGACGACTGGAACAATAAGCTGCGCGACGTCGCCGGGCTCAACCGCTACGCCGAGCACAAGTTCGAGAAACTCCTCAACTGGCAGATCGTCCGGCTCGATGGCCCGATCGAGGATCTGCTCGAGGCCCCCGTGCTCTACATGGCCGGGCACACCGCCTGGGAATTCGACCACGAGCAGGTCGCCAAACTGAAAGCGTATTGCGAACGCGGCGGGATGATCCTCGGCGTCGCCTGCTGCAGCAGTACGGAGTTCACGCGGGGGTTCAAGGAGCTGGTCAAGCGGGTTTATCCCAACCGCCGGCTCGCGCCCGTCACCAAGGATCATCCGCTGATCAATGGGCAGGTCCAGTTCACCATCGAGAACCCGCCGCCCCTGCTCGAAATACACACCGGCGTGCGCACGACGATCCTGCTGGCGACGAAGGACATCTGTGCTCCCTGGAATCAATACCGCGAACGCCGATGGGAAAACTACTTCCTGCTCGCGTGCAACATCTACCTCTATGCGACCGACAAGTCGTCCATTCGCAGCCGCCTGCAGACCTCGGAAATCGCCCTCAAACAAGTCAACATCAATCGCGAGGTCAATATCGCACGCATCAAGTACGACGGCAACTGGCAGATCGAGCCGTACGGCTGGACCCGCTTCGCGCATTACATGAACAACGAAACCGCCACACGCTTGAACGTCACCGTGGGCGTGCGCCTCGATGCACGTGAGCTGCGCGATTTCAAGGTCGCGCACATGACCGGCAGCGGCTCGTTCGAGCTCTCCAAGGACGAACAACGCGGTTTGCGCCGCTTTCTCACGGGCGGTGGCACACTGCTCGCCGACGCCGCCGGCGGCTCGCGCGATTTCCTCGAATCGTTCGAGCGGGAAGTGAGCAAGGCCCTCAGCTTGTCCGAGCGCCCGCGCTACTTACAGAAAGATGCGATCCTGCTGACCGGCGAACACATCCCCGACGCAACACGACTCGACCACATCGGGTACCGCCGCGCAGCCCGCGCCGCCGGTCGCGGTCGAAGGCACGCCCGAATCAAGACCTTCCAGATGGGGCGCCGTTTCGCGATCATCTACTCGCCGCTCGACTTGAGCACCGGATTGCTCGGAACGCACGTGTTCAACTGTTTTGGGTACACGCCCGAAACATCACTCCGCATTCTGCGCAATATGGTCCTCTACGCCCAAATGCCCTCCACCCAAAAGGCACGCATCGGACGCTAGTGTAGTTTCTCACGCTGTTCGCATTTCATCAGAGTGGTGCGGGCATCTTGGGTGGTGCGGGCATCTTGCCCCGCCCGTTCTCGGCCAGCACGCGGACATTGCGCCCACCCGCCCTGTGTGTCGCTTATTCGCGCGCGGTGGCTTAGAGTGACCGCTCGTGCGCGGCGGCCTCCGCCGAGACGTCACCGGGGAACGAGAGCCGCGCCCGGCTTCAAGCTGAGAAACCGGAGAACGCGAAATGCCCTGGATCAAGACAAGCCGGCGCGCTTCTGTGACCGGCCCGATTCCAAACCGCACGACAGCACACAGCCGGGGATCCGCCCGGTCGTCGGCGCTGGCTCGCCTTGCACTCGCCATACTGCTGGGCTCGGCACCCGCGCGAGCGGCGAGCGACG
>JACZRH010000040.1:0-5204 GCA_022574815.1 Planctomycetota bacterium
GGCCCCAGCGGATCCGGATTGCCGAGGCCGTCTACGGTCAGGGCGATGCTCCCGAGCTTCTCTATGTCGGCTCCGCCATCAGGGCCGTTGTCGCGGGCCAACTTACTCAGATGCCGTAAACTGCCTTCGTTCTCCTTGGAACCTGGAGAGAAATGTTTCATCGCTGGAATTTCGCTATGAAATGATCGGCCATACTACATCTTCGTAAGAAATACGTCCTCATGCCGGGGTTACGGGATTTGATAATAAACTCTCAATTCGGAGCCCACAAAAAAGAGAGGTAGATTTTCAGACGCTGCAATACCCCTTTCAGAGACCCCTCTATCGAATTCAACTGCCACAGATCGCCGTCCACGACTCAGATGTCACAGCCTTAGGTAAACTTTCCCGTATTCCGGACCGGACTATGAATACATACAATTAATGTCTTCAACCAAAGTATTAGGTCTTTTTGTGTCGGCCGTTAGGCCATTGTGCTGTAATGGTCCGACTTGCTAAATAGGGGCCCCGACACTTCGGGGTGGCGGATCTCATCGGGGGATGGATGAAAAAAGGGGGCCCCCGGCTCGGGGACTCCCTTAATTCGCGTTGGCCCAATTTGAAGCGGTGCTAGTCTATCGACCGCCCCATCGAGTATCTAGACCGGCTCATGCTACTACACCCACCTTATTCGGGAGGACTCCCTCCAGCATGGCTTCGCACGCGTGAATGATCAACTCCACGGCATAGTCGTGGCTGATCTCACTGGTGTTAATCACGAAATGGTACAGCTCCGGCGCATCGGGTTCATCGATGTCAAAGAAGCGTTTGAAATAGTAGGCCCGCGCCTTGTCCCGCGCTTCCACTGTTTCGGTCGCCCGCTGCAGGTCCAGCCGTTCTCGATGAACGATGGTGTTGATTCTCGCCTCCACAGGCGCCACGACTCCTACCCGCAGAACGTCGGGCAGGTCCCTGAGAATTACGTGTCCGCCACGCCCGACCAGTACGACGTTGCCGCTACCCGCCATCTCACGCATGACCTTCCGCACACCCTCGATATACTTTTCGTCTTCCAGCTCGTGGCCTCGTGTAATGGTAGGCTGGGGCAGGTCTTCGTACTCCTCGGTCAGGAAGGCCGCCACACCCGGCCCGAAGTAGGGGTCGCCTCCGGCGCCCGTCACGGCGGAGCGCTCGAGTATGCGCTGCAGCAACCGCGAGAAGCGTTCGCCGGTCGTGGGCGGCCGCTCCTCTCGTTGGTGAAGGGCCTCGACGGTGGCCCCCACGTGCCTGGCGACGTCCGTCAATATAAGTCGGTCTACGTAATCCGCCTCTAATCTCTGTGCTACCAGCGGGCCGAGTGATCGCGCGCCGGCGCCGGCCAAGCCGATCAGCTTCGCGCTGCCTGAACTGCGCTCCGCCCTCGGCGGCTATCTCGCCGGCCGGCTGGCGCGGCGCGATTTGGATGGCGCCGCGGCATCGAAGTATTTTGTCCAGGCGCTGATCGACGACCCCGACAATCCCGATATCCTGAACAGCGCCTTCCTGGCCTTGCATAACCAGGGACGCATGAGCGAAGCGGTGGTGCTGGCCCGCCGCCTCATCGACATCAAGCCGAACGCGGCGGTCGCCGGCCTCACCCTTGCCATCGATGCGATCATGCGGGGCCAATTCGACGAAGCTAGAGAATGGTTGGATAACCTGCCTCTCGAGGGATACAACAGCCTGCTGGTGCCGCTCTTGTCGGCCTGGGTTGCGGTCGGGCGGGAGCGTTTCGCCACCGCCAACACCAAGATCGACAGTCTCGAAAGCAATCAGGCGTTTTTCGTCTTCCGCGATTTCCACCGCGGGCTGATCAACGATTTGGCGGGCGTGGATGAGATCGCCGAACGGTCTTATCTGGCCGCCTATGACATTCAGTCGGGGGGCAGCTACCGCACGGTTACGGCTCTCGGCGGGTTCTACGAACGCAGCGGTCGACCGGACGAGGCGATCACCCTCTATGAAGACTATCTGGAGAATAACCCGGATAGCGTGTGGTTCGAGGCGGCGATGAAACGGGTCGCCGAGCAGCCGAGCGGACTGCTGCCCGCCATTCGCCGCGGCTGGCTGAGGCTCAAGCCGCTGCCGCAAATCTGCTCGTGGGCGCTGACGATGCACTGCTTCGTCATGTCGCTGTTGATCTTCTTCGGCGGGAGCGGCGCGTGGCGCGTCGGCAAGGAGCTCGTCCTTCGACCGTTGTTCTGGCTATTCGGGCTCAAGGGCGGCTAAGAACGCGTGACTCTGCCGTGAGGATTGATGATCTGCGTGCATTGTAGGATCGCGGGGAGCATTGACGACCGCGGCACAAGCTTGAGAATACCTTCTACTCTCGGAGATCGGAGCGAACCGCCGTGCCGCGCAAGAAAACGCCCAATACAGACAAGCCCACGCGGCTCCAGAAGTTCCTGTCAGACGCCGGCGTCGCGTCGCGCCGCCACGCCGAAACGCTCATTCGCGCCGGCCGCGTGCTGGTCAACGAGCGGGTGGTCGAGTCGATCCCCTCGTTCGTCGATCCGGCGTCGGACAAGGTCGTGGTGGACGGCCGCCGCGTTCGCGTCCAGCGGCACGATTACTTCATCGTTCACAAACCCAAGGGCTTCATCTGCACGAATCGCGATCCGGCCGGTCGGCCGCGGGCCGTTGATCTGCTCCCCCCGCTCGAAGCGCGGCTCGTCCCGGTCGGCCGGCTCGACGTCGACAGTTGCGGGCTGCTGATGATGACCAACGACGGCGAGCTCGCCCAGAAACTGACGCACCCGCGCTTCGGCATCTCGAAGGTCTATCGCGTCGAGGTGAAGGGCCTGGTGCCGCGCGACCTGCCGGCCCGCGCGGAAAAAGGCGTCTATCTTTCCGACGGCAAGGCCCGCGCAAGCGGCGTCCGGATCGTCCACGCCGCCCGCGACCGGTCGGTCCTGAACATCACGCTCGACGAAGGCCGCAACCGCCAAATACGTCGCATGCTCGCGCGTCTCGGCCATCCCGTAAAGGCCCTGAAACGCGTTCAGATCGGGCCGCTCAGCCTGCGCGGGCTGCCGGTCGGTGCGGCGCGGCGTCTGACGCGCAATGAGCTCGAAAGCCTGCGGCAGGCGGTCGAAGCCGGCGGATCGCGGCCCAGGACCAGGCCAGCCCGTTGGGGACATGACGCGCGGCCGAAGCGAAAGACGACCGCAAGACCCGCGATAACCCATACCAGCAAACGGTCCGCGCGGCCCGCAACGACCGCTCGCAAACGCGCATCGCCGCGCGGGCGCGGCCGAGCCTGACTTCCCCTCGTGTACACCTGCGAGCGGTCCGCCCAAAAAAAAGGAACGGTGGTTGACAATACCTATCAGTTCGATGTATGATACCTTTTGAATCGAGGTATCGAACGTGGCCGAGGCCGGGCGCCCCAATCCGAATTTCATGAACGGTGTGCCCGAGTTGCTCATTCTGCGCCTGCTGCTGGAACGCGAAATGTACGGCTATCAACTTGTGCGCGCGATTCGCGGCGCCACCGGTGAGGCCATCGCGCTCGGCGAAGGCGTGATTTACCCCGCGCTGCACGCGCTCGAGGCGGACGGCGCCCTGGCCAGCCGGCGCGAGACCGTTGCGGGCCGCACGCGCGTCTACTACCGCGTGACCACGGGGGGGCGGCGGCGTCTGGGCCGAATCACGAAAGACTACTCGCGGATCACGGGCGCCATCCGCGACGTGCTTCGAGGGCCACCGAGTGAAAAACCGGCCTTTTGAAACACTATGTGTCGCTTTGTTGCGAGCGGGTTGGTCCCCGCGCTACGTCCGCCGCTACGTCGCCGAGCTCAGCGACCATTACGAATCGCTGGCGCGCGAATATCGCGCGGACGGCCTCTGCCTGGAGCAGGCCCAGCACCGGGCGCGCAAACGGATCGGCGACGACGCATCATTGTTCGAGAGTGTCCTCGTGCAACGGCGGTTTCAGTCGTTCGCCCGCCGCCGACCCTGGGTCGCGTTCGTCCTGCTGCCGATTCCGATCGCGTTTCTTGCCAAAGTGCTCGCCGGACTGGCGCTCGCGGGCGGCGGATTGCTCGTCGCGTCCGTCGCTGGCGCGCCTGCGCACGAAACCTCGCCCGGCCCCCCGACATGGTACGTACACTTCCCATTCGCATACGGCGTGCCGCTGCTGGTCGCGGTGGGGTACTGTCTTATCGCGCATCGCCGCTGTTGTTCACCGAATTGGGCGCTCGCGGCCTGCGCGATCCTCGCCGTCTATGTCGGCGGCGTCACGTTCCAGCTCGATTCGACGCTGCTCGACGCGGGATTCGTGCGGATAGGGTACGGGCGGCACGTCTTCTCGCCGAATGCCCGGCTGCTGATCCCGCCGCTCGTATTTGCGGCGTATTTCGGAATCTCGCGCCGTCTAGGGGGAATTTCTGCCGCGAAAGCGGCACCATGACGGGCTCACACGCCGGCCGGACGCCCGAGAGGAACAAACCACCCGCACGTATCGGAGAAACGATGAGACCAACCGGCCCGATCCTGTTCTTCGCATTGATGATCGCGGGCGCGACGTGGGCCTTGTCGGGCAACGATCCGCGCAGCTCGGACGGCGCATTCTCACGCGATCAGTCCGTTTCGGAGACGCGGCCTCGGCCGGGTGAGCTGGCGGATAACCAAGCAAAGTCGCGCCAACTGCGGCGCCGCCCGCGCGGACCTCTCCCGGATTGGGCCCTGCGCTCCTGGTTCATTCGTCGCCAGTTGGAACCCGTCTGGGTCCTGCGCGGTGCCAATGTCGTTGATGTCCAGAACGGCGGCGTCGCGAAAAACGTAAACATTGTCATCGCCGGCGATCTCATTCGTTCGGTCGGACGCGATGAGCCGCCCGCAGGTGTGAAGATCGTCGACGTCTCCGGGCAATATGTCGTGCCCGGGTTCTTCGACCTGCACGCACATGTGATCCCGAAATGGAGAGCCTTTCCAACCGCCACCGAGCCCGAAGAGACCCTCAAGACCCTGCTGCACGCCGGCGTCACGACCATTCGAGCGATTCCGCTCTACAGCGAATCGGCACTCACCTGGAGCGCGCGAGTGAACGACGGAACGCTCATCGGACCGACGATCGTGCCCACCAGCTCCCGCAACGAATCCGAGGCCTCGGACACCCGCCGGATGTGGTCGTACACGTCCTGGTAATAGGGGTAGAGGTCCTCGGGCACCACGGCCTGCTCGTG
>JACZRH010000040.1:5214-23410 GCA_022574815.1 Planctomycetota bacterium
CGCAAGGAAGCCCTGCTCGGCAGCCGTTGGATCAAAATCTACGACTCAATGGATGAAGACTCCCTTCGCGCCATTGTTGACACGGCACGAGAGTACGGCATGAAGGTCTGCGGTCACGCGAGCCGCGTCCCGCCGCACCGCGCGTCGGCAATCGGCCTGGCCACGGTCGAGCACGTGTTGGGCATCGGCTATTCCTGTCTGCCCGATGGGGTCAGCCCGCCGAGCGAGCTTGGGAGCGGCCTGGCCGCGGCGGCGTGGTACTGGGACCAGCTCGACGAGCGGAAGTGCGCAGAACTGCTGGAGACCTTCAAGACCAACCGCACGGGCTGGGTACCGACGCTGGTTGTACTCGAGCGGATACTTGAACTCGGGGGGCACGACGGCAAGCCGATCGCCGACCCCCGGACCCTGGAGCGGCTGCGCGCCGCCCTGCACCGCTCGGCCGAACTGGCGGTCCGCTTACACCGCATGGGTGGGCTGACCGGGGTCGGCACGGACTTTCCGGTGGACACGGTCTCGGCCGGCGAGTCGGTGCATCGCGAACTCGAACTTCTGGTGAGCCTCGGCCAGGCAACCCCGCTCGAAGCCCTGCAAATCGGCACGCTCAGCTCGGCCCGCATTCTCGGCTTCGAAGCGCTGCTCGGGACCGTCGAGGCGGGCAAGATCGCCAATCTCGTGGTGCTCTCGGCCGACCCGCTGAAGAACATATCGAACGTCCGCTCCGTTACGCTCGTGGTCCACGATGGAAAGGTCCATCACCCGCAGTAGAGCGGCGCGCCGTCGCGCGCCGCGAAGGACGCGACCGGCCTCTTCCGGCGCTGTCGCGTTCCTCGGCGTGAGATACAATTCGCGATGATGACTCCGGATGGAACGCAGCTCGAGGAAATCCTCAACTTCGCCGTCGCGTCCGCAAAGCTGGCCGGCGCCATCACGCTCGAGTACTTCGGTAGCGACGCGCCCTACGAGCTCAAGGCCGACAACACACCCGTGACGCGGGCCGACCGCGAAGCCGAAGAATGCCTGCGCGCGCGGATCGAAAAGAGCTTTCCCACGCACGGCATCCTCGGAGAGGAGTTCGGAGAGAAAATGGGCAGCGAGCCGGCCCGCTGGATCCTCGACCCGATCGACGGGACGGTTTCCTTCATCAGCGGCGTCCCGCTCTACAGCGTCCTGGTCGGCCTCGAATGGGGCGGCGAGATGCTGGCCGGCGTGATCCATCTACCCGCGCTACGCGAGACCGTCTACGCGGCTCGCGGCCTGGGCTGTTGGTGCGACGGGCGCCCGGCGCGCGTCTCCGACGTGGCCGAAATCTCACAGGCCCACGTCTCGACCACCAGCATGAATACGCACGCCAAGCTCGGCCGCGCCGCCGCCTATTCGCGTCTGCGCGGCGCGTGCCGGCTCGACCGCGGCTGGGCCGACGCCTACGCCTTCGCACTGCTGGCGACCGGGCGCATCGACATCGCCGTCGAACCCATCATGAATATCTGGGACAACGCCGCCCCGGCCGCCGTCGTCGCCGAAGCCGGCGGCACGTTCACGGACTGGAGCGGCAACCGGACGCACACCGCGCCCGAGGCGCTGGCCACCAACGGCAAGCTGCTCGGCCCGGTCGTGCAGCGGCTACGCGGCTGAACCGCTCGCCTTCGACCGCGGGACGTGCAAGGTGCGCCGCGGAGTGGCGTGGGGGACTCCTACACTACGACGGTGCCAGAATATCCAAAACCGCATTCCAAAACCGCCGCCGCCAAGAATGTCGAAGGACACGCCGATGTCGGCGCCGTTGAACGCTGCGTCGCAGTTGCAGTCGCCATGGTAGAACAGGCTGCCGGCCAAACCGGGGTATACCGAGGCACATTACAGGCTGCTTATAGAAGCATCTACACGGAAACATGCCGGTCCTGGTGTATGTGGCTAGAAATCATAACACATTATATAGAAATTGGTTACGATATTTCTGTAATACAGGTTGACAAGGCTTGATTCTCTGGTAGTATGAGCACATGCGATACACAGACGAATCCTGTAAGGTTATTGTGGCCGCAGAGACAAGCTTGCGATCCCTCGCGGAAAAGGCGCTGGCCGACCGGTCGTACGCAGACGTGGCCCACATCGCGTCACTCGCTGACGCACTTCGGGAATTATCGCAACGGGCCGACGGGGGCGTGGACCTTCCACAAGCTGCACGTCCGAACCGCTCTCCGGCCAGCTTGGGCCGGGTCAACCGACCGGCCACCCCTCGATCAAAGACCAGGGCACGTGCATCTCGGGGCTACCCGCGCTTTGAGCGAGATGGCGAAAAACTCGTGAAGATCGGGTGGTCGAAGAAGGGCCGTGAGGAGTATGAACATCGGGCACCTCGAAAAGCGATGGAGGCGTTTGTCGAGTACCTGTCTTCCAGAGCGCGGGAGGGAGAGGCAATCTCGGTCGACGATGTGCTCTTGGTTCGCAACGGCGCTGGCGATCAGCTTCCTAGCTACCAAGTGTACTTGGCGCTTGCGTGGCTTCGTGAACTTGGCGCGATCAAGAAGGTAGGGCGAGAGGGGTACTTTCTCCAAGGAGACATGATCACGAACGGCGGATTGGACGAGCTGTGGGCACGGACGGAGGTGCGGAATCCATGAATAGAAGCATCGAGGCGGAAACGATGACTAACGAAGAGGGAGTGTCGCCTCGTGGCAATCCGGTGAGCGCTGGCAATTGATCGGGGGTTAATCGCGAGGCGGGACAATAGAGGACGCTGTTACTCGTGGAAAACCTTCCCTGTGAACACCTTGAGAGCGTTCACCGCAGCCGCGATTTGATTGATGTCGTCGTAAGACAGGAAGAGAAGTTTGTCGCGTAGCGGCGATTGCTTTACGAGCAGTCGATCCTCGATCTTACGCTGCTGCGCCTCGTTCGTCACCACGACGGCCTTCTGAACGAATGGGGCGACCATTTCCAGACGTTCGATTGCATCTGACACATTGCCGCTGAGCTGCACCTCGAACGCGTACTGGACCCTTCCTCCGAAGTGGATAATGCGAGCCCACAAGCAGTCGAGCTGCCGGTTCTCGGACAGTTTTGGGACGCGGACGGGCCGGGCATCGTTTACACTCGCGCGCTTGATCGCCATGAATTCGAAGAATTCTCCGATCGACTTCAGTTTGTCCTCGATGTCATTATGTGAGATTGCGTCACGCTTTTCCGACGACCGGGTGGCGCGCGTTTTCGCCTGGGTCGTCGTCTCCATCCCATGAGCGGAGAGGTAGTACGTGTCGGCAACTCTGTTGATGATATCTAGAGATCGTAGCCAATCAATGCGGTGCTTGAACTGCATTCTTGCGTGACGGGGTGTCCAGCGCTTTTGAATTGTGCGTTTGATTTTGTCGAACCAAGCGTCAAAAAGTGCATCCGAGGTGAGCGGTTGCTGCTCGGCCAATAGCGCGGGGATCTCCGCCACGCCAAGAAACTGATCCGCGAACAGAGCGTACAGAAAACGTGGCGAGGAATTCTCGAGCAGCGCACGCCCGGGCTTGGCGACGACACAGATGCCGTCCTGTAGCTCTATGACACCCGGGCCTGTGAGCAGAGTCGTGACGACGTTGGCCGCGTACGACGTGGCGAGTCCGAAGCGCTTGACGAGCCATTTGACAAGTTCGCGCTTGCTCCTTTTCGTCGTGTCGACGGTCCGCAGCACAAGTAGGTAATTTGGAAATCCTTGGCCTATTCCGCCAATCATCGGCCAAAACGTTGACTTCAGTGTCAGGCGCTTACGCACAGCGCTTCTCGCTGGTAGGATATTCTTGCCGGCGTTGTTGCCGGGGAGAACTGTAGCAAAATCCAGATCGGCCGGAAAGTCATTTTCCTACCATCCGTCCATCCGCCTGGCAGTCGTAGCGCGGGGTGTGGATGCCGAGATACTATTAGTTCCTCAGCTTCGCGGCGGTCACGAAAAGCGCGAGCGAATTCACGTCATTGCCGATGGAGCGCCGACCGGTTATGTAAGCTTCGACGATCGTAGTTCCACCGCCCATATACGGATCAAGAACGACATCCCCAGGCGACGACAACGCCTCTATCGCGGCGCGCACGAAACGCGGCGAGAATCGCGCCGGGTAGCGATAGAACTGGTGTGTGAGCCCCGATATCGGCTCTTGGTCGAGGGCCGCTCGTCGGACCCGAGCCAGGCCGGTCGCCAATGCGACGGAGCTCTTAGATGTCTTGTGCTTCTGATCGTTCACTTCTCGCGTCTCCGGCGCGTCGGGTCCGCAAAGCTGAACACTGCTTGAGGATCCTGGGCACGCTCCAAGAGCAGCTTTACCGCGTACTGCACACCGTAGCGCAGCGTGAGCGGCGGCTCGTGAGTCTCCACCAGCGTCTTGAGACGGTCGTACATATCCGCGTCCAAGGTCACGGTAAAACGCCGCTTCTCAGTGCGTGCGCGCTTTTTCACCATAGTGCATCATATTGAACCATCAGCAGCCCATTCTGTCAAGCTTGAATCTGTGTCAATTTGGTGAAGGGTGGGTGAGCCATCGATCCTAACAGCCCGGCGCACAAGGCGTTTCGCGGTGGGACGGCGGTTGCAAAGGCCGCGTCATTCGACGTTCCGCGTCGGCCACGGGGGGCCGACGCAACGGTAGCACGGGGTCCGACGCTACGGTAACGCAGCGTCGCCAGCGCTCGTGCACTCGCCAATACGTTAACGCGGCCTTATCATCCCGCACCATGCGTGTAAAGTTGGGACTCCTGTTGCTCGCGGCCTTGTTGTCCACCGTCGGCTGCGGCATGCCCGGGCCGATCCGGCTGATGTCGTTCAACATTCGCTACGGCACCGCCTCGGACGGCGAGAACGACTGGGCCCACCGCCGCGAGCTGGTCTTCGAGACGATCCGCGCCTACGGGCCGGACATTCTCGGTTTGCAGGAAGTGCTCGACTTTCAGCTCGACGATTTGCTGAACGCGTTCGAGGACTTCGATTACGTTGGCGTCGGGCGCGACGACGGGCAATCCGCCGGCGAGTTTGTTCCGATCCTCTATCGCCGAAACTTGTTTTCTCCGGTCCGGGCCGGGCATTTCTGGTTGAGCGAGCAGCCCGAGCAGCCCGGCAGCCGATCGTGGGACTCCAGCCTGCCACGCATGGCGACGTGGGTGCAGTTGCGCTTCCGAAAATCACCGCAGAACATCATTCAGATCATCAACACGCACTTCGACCATCGCGGCGAGCAGGCCCGGCTCGAATCGGCCAAGCTGATTCGCCGCTCCGTCGAGATCCAGGCCGGCAGCCCGCTGATCGTAATGGGCGACTTCAACTGCGGCCCGGATTCCGAGCCCTATCGCGTACTCACCGAAGACAAGGGCAACCTCGCCGAGCTCTTTGATCCATACGTGCGGCTTGGGCACGCCGAGGCGGGCGCAGGAACCTACCACGCCTTTCGCGGAACGCGCGACGGCCGGCGGATCGATTGGATTCTGCACAATCGCCGCTTCGAGCCGCCCGAGGCCGGTATCAACCACCGGTCCTTCGACGGGCGCTTCCCTTCCGACCACTTTCCGGTGACGGCGACGCTGCGCTTGGTGCCCGTGACGCGCTGGGGCACGATGTGACGCCGCGCTCCGGTTGACGCGTCACCCGCATCCCGCTAAGAATCGGGCGAACAACCGTTTTCGGCCCATCGCCCCCATCGTCTAGTGGCCTAGGATATCAGGTTCTCATCCTGGAGACGCGGGTTCGAGTCCCGCTGGGGGCGTTGCTGTAGGCTCGCAACGCCAATGGGTTGCAAGGCCCTGGGCAATAGTGCCCCGGGGCGGGGAGTCGGGGTGGACTCAAGAACGGACATATCGCCCAGCTACATAAGGAAACTCCAATGAGCAAGGACCGCCAAATCAGAGACCTTGAGTTGCTGGTTGCTGCACTGGACAGGCTGCTGGTCGCGTATCGGCTAGGAAGGCACGCCTCTGAAAAGACTCTGAACGACATCAGGCTACTGAAGGCGAGCTTGGGGCTGACATGACCAACGAACTACTCCAGCGAATCGACGAGTTGACCGCCCAGCGCGACGCGACGGTCGCGGCGCTTGATGCCGCTGGCGAAGATGACTTCTGCAACGTCACGGCACAACAACCGAGCAGCGATTGCGGAAGCAGAGATCGGGGTCGCCGACGCCGCGCAACTCGCCCGTCAGATCATCCGCGGGCTCGAGGAGCAGGAGTTGTTGCTGCACCGGGATTCGCTCATGCCCGAGGAGGCCGACGGAGGCGTGGTCAGCAGGTCCGCTTGACGACGGCAAATATCAAGGCCGTCGTTGTTCGCTTCGAGTACATGCTAATTCTCCTCTCGGGCGATGCCCGGTACGTGGACACAATCGCACGGCGAACAGCCCGCGCCCGATTCAGATTGGGCCTGCGAGGACGTCAAGATAATAGGTGGATTAAGCGTGATTAGCGAACTGATCGTCACCGCGCTCCGCCTACTAATCTTCAGGCACGTGCCGTCTCGATCCTGTCCGTTTTGAATCGCTACCCACGTACAGCGTCCCGGCTGTATCAACGTGATTACTCGAACCGATCCGTCGGCCTCTGTTTCGATGACCCGGATTGCGCCGTTGTTGAGCTTACGAACCTCAACAAGATCACCAACATGGAGAACCTCCTCTGGCGCGCAATCCCCTGTCAGATCAGCAGATAGGCCGTTCGAGACGGGCGAACTCATGTCGACGCCCTGGTGAATTGCCCACCGCGTAGCTTCAGCCCGGTTTCGCAATCCGAGTTTCCGAAACGCTAGTGTGCGGAATATTTCGACGGTCTTGGGACTGACGCGCATGAGGTCAGCCATCTCCACCAGTGACAACCCGTGCGAGAGCAGTGCGATGACTTGGCGCTGGCGGCGCGAGAGGCTCTTGGGACGGTCATGCTCGCTCGTCCACGCCTCTTCTTCCGGTAGAGGATCAAGCTTCTTCACCTGCGTCACAACTGGCTTTCGGGTTAGTCGCCCAGACGATTTGCTCGTTAGTGTAGCTCTGCCTACGGCTGCGGATCGCTTTAGGAGGGACTTTTCCATTCAGATAAGCCAACGAGCAATCGCGTCGGTCAGTTAAGGGTCTGTTTTTCTGTTCGATGAGCGAGCGCCACGAAATCCAGCGCATGCTGATGGAGCGGATCGACTGGCTCCATGGAATCGTACGAAAGCGCATTCCGGCCAAGCATTCCGCAACCGCATCGGCAGACGATGCCCGCCCAAGAGGTCTGCATGGCGGCTATCATGCAGGCTGGCAGACTACGCTCGCTGGACGTGCGGAGTTTTAAGAGCTGGTTGGCCTCGACCGCGCGCAGCAAGCTGGCCGGCGCGCTACGGAGCCAATCGCGGCTGTAACGAGGAGGCGGGCGACGCGCCTATCGTGCGGGGGACAAGCAGCCAAGGTCGCTTCGCTCATCGGCGGTGCGGTCGGTCCGTTGTTCATGTTCTCGCTCGGCGTTTGCGCTCCGGCCTGAGCATTGGCGAATGCCGCTGCCTCGCCACTTGCGAACAGGCACACCCTCTATATTGATTAGCGCAATCTGCGCACGATGCGCTCATGGAAATTGCAAGAAACTTCCCGACAAGTGGGGCCTGTCCTTCCCGTTTGTCCCCACCATCCGTCACGTCCCCACCCCGAATGACGTTTTCGGTATGCACACCGGTGGACTGGATCGTGGGTGGCAGGATTCCGGTTTCTGTTCGTAGGGTATTTGCCCGATTGTCGTACTGTCCCGCCGTTCCACAGATCGATCCGGGCGCGCAAGGCGACCCGTGCGGACTCTTCGGCTTCTCGCCACCTTTTCTGATCGGTACCGCACAGAGTAGTGACCATCTGGCGTGCCAAGGGCGTGTGATGTTCCTCGTCCAGGTAACCCTACGCCGCTGAAAAGGTATCAGGAATTTCTTTGGAGCGTCAAGAAATATTCCTGAACCTTTTCTTGCGCCGACGCCCTTCACGCACTTCAATTCACCGCAGTCGTCCAAACAGCATCGGAATTCCGCCCAAGGCCAACAGCGCGAGCGTGGCCGGCTCGGGAACAGGCGCCGGAAATGTAAGTCGGACGTGCGGCCCAACTACGCCGTCGACACCGAGCGGGTCACCGACGACATCGAATAATCGAATAATGGTATATTCACTTCTTCCCCGAGCAGGACCGACTTCGCCGCTGTGCATGTTCTTCTCAGGGAACGTGTACGCTTCGCCGTCCCATCCGGCGTCGAGCGCCCGAAGAGAATCGGCGGTAACGCTGAGTTCGCCGGCGAGCTTCGCGAGCCCTTCCTCGCTCAGCGCCCCGATGTAGCGTTCCGAGTCCGCCGCCCAATCCCGGGCCGGCGTTTCCGAGGCGTCGCTCTTCGCCTTGTCGGACCGGCGCGCTCACGCCTTTCTGGCAACGAAAATCAATTCGCCCGGCGATTGGGAACCAAACGGGTTCTTGTCGTAGTCGGCGTAAAGCTCTTCGATCGCGAATCCGCAGCGTGCGAGGAGGTGCTCGGCTTCGTATCGGAACAGGTAGCGCATCGGGAAAGCATGCACCCGCCGTTCCTCGCGGCCGTCCGGATGTGTGACGTAGTAGATCAGCTCGACGTCGTTGACCTGCGCAAATCGGTCGCGCGACGCAAGTCGATGCCGCCGAAGCACCACGCGCCCGTCGGGCATTTCGAACGGCGGTCCTTCGTCCGTCTCGGTCAGGAACTTGTCTCCGACCAAGTAATCGAGTGAGGGATTGAAGATGTCGAGGACGAGCATTCCGTTCGGCTCGAGGTGGCGGCGAATCGCCCTCAGGCAGGCCATCTGGTCTTCGACGGTCAACAAGTGCTGAAAGGGGCGGAAAGGGGTCGTGGCCAGCGCGAATTCGGATTTCAATTCGAAATCGCGCATATCGCCCCGGACCAGCCGAACGCGGGCTTGAACGTCTTTTGGCTCCGACGCGAGCTTTCGGCGACACTCGGACAGCATGGCCTCCGAGAGGTCGAGCCCGACCATCTCGACGCCCGCGCGGGCGGTAGGGATGAGGACGCGGCCGGTCCCGCAGCCGATCTCGAGCACGGGGCCTCGCGTGGCTTTGGCCATTTCCACGTAGAAATCCACGTCGGCTCGGTCGCGGTAGGGAACGACGTGGTCGTAGAACTCGACGTCTATGCGGTAGTCGGCGGAAGAATCGGAGGGAGGTGATGACGATGGCTCTGGAGCGCGCGTCTCGGTTTGCCCCGGCGGGGTGGAGCCGTCCCTGCCCTTCACTTCCCGCCGGGCGGCATCGATCGCCTCCTGATCGGGTTTCTCGGTTTCGTCGCTCATGGCGCGTCGTACGCCTGTCAGGGACCAAATGTCGAGATCCGGCCATGTAGGCCCTGACCGGACGCCGCCACTGCGGAACAAGCTTGATTATCCGTGCAGCCCGCAGGCGGGGCAAGCAGAATCACGCGTCCAGTGCATCAGGAGCGGCACAACCTGTGCGCGGAACAACCGGCGGAGGACGGCGGCCGGCCGGCGAAGACCGTATGGAGAGGCGGCGACCAGCATCGCGAAAGCACCTCCTCGCACGTCCAGGCCGAGGCGTCCGTGCCGGACGCGGCGTCCCCCTGAATCTCGGGTTGTGGTGATGGTGTAACGCCGTCGCGTTACTATGGTAGGTGAGGCAGCCTAACGTGGCCGCCGAATGTTTACGCCGGGAGTCCCGGACGGCACGGCACATGACTGACCAAGAATGCCCCACGAGCTCAGCGTTGCTCTCCTTCGCCGCCGGCGATCTTCCGCAGGACGATTATGATCGAATCGCCGGACATGTGACCGAGTGCAGTGAATGCCAGTCGTCGCTGAACGACTTGGACGATCGCGCCGATCCGCTGGTCAACGAGTTATACGGCATTTCCGACGTAAGTGAATTCCGCGGCGGCGACGTTCCAGCGACGCTCCTTCGCGTGGCGCGCGCCGCCGCTCGTGACGGGTCGACCGCCACCAGTGGCTCATCGGAGCTGGTGGTCGATCCCGGCCGCAAGATTGCTCAGTCTCTGGCATGTGGCGCCGTTCGGCTGGGCAAGTTCGAGCTGCTCGACGAGATCGGTGTCGGATCCTTCGGATACGTTTTTCGCGCCCGAGACACCGAGCTCGATCGCATCGTGGCGATCAAGGTGCAGCGGGCCGGCAGCCTCGATCAAGGCGACAGCTCGGACCGATTTCTTCGTGAGGCCCGCAGCGCCGCACAGTTCGCGCATCCCAATATCGTGTCGCTTTACGATACGGGCCGCACCGACGATGGCGCGCTGTATCTGGTGAGCGAATTCGTCGAAGGCCGAACACTCGAGCACGAACTGCGCGAAACGCGCTACGATCCGCCCAAGACGGCAGAACTCATGGCCGAGATCGCGACCGCGCTGCACTACGCACATGCTCACGGCGTCATTCATCGCGATATCAAGCCTTCAAACATCATGATCGACCCCGCCGGCCGGCCGCACATCATGGACTTCGGCCTGGCCAAGCGCGAGGCCAGCGAAGCGACCTTGACGCCGGACGGCGAGATCATGGGCACACCGGCCTACATGTCGCCGGAACAAGCCCGCGGCGAGTCTCACCAGGTCGACGCGCGCAGCGAGGTGTTCAGTCTCGGCATCATTCTCTACGAGTTGCTGACCCGCGAACGGCCGTTTCAGGGCAATCGCCGTATGCTGGTGCGTCAGGTCCTGGAGGAGGATCCGCGGCCGCCTCGCAAGCTGAACGACAAGATTCCGCGCGACCTGGAGACGATCTGCCTCAAGGCGATGGCCAAGGCACCCGTGCGCCGCTACGAATCGGCGCAAGCCCTGGCGGACGACCTGCGTCGCTGGCAGCGCGGCGCTGCGATTCGGGCGCGGCCGGTCGGACCGGTTGAACGCCTATGGCGCTGGCGCCGCCGCAACCCGGTCGCCGCCAGCCTGCTGATCGCCGTCATCCTTGGCGCAGTTTTCGGACTGCGTCACCTTTCTAACCTGTCGCACGAGCTGGTTCGCATGTCGGCCGTGGACAGCGCCACGGAGATCGCACGCATTCTTGAGATCATGATCGCGCAATACAGCGAGAAGATCGTTCAAGAAACCGGCAAGCACGGCATACTTGCCACATTTGACTATGCTCGCCGTGACGGCGCAATTCCGCTGCCGGCCACACTGCTTACCGAGCTGGCTTGCGAGATCAGCATCGGCAAGGATGGCATGCAGGTGCGGCACTACAGCGATCATCCTTTCCGCAAGCCGGGGCGCGGCGGGCCGCCGGACGAGTTTGGTGTTGGTGCGCTCGCCGAATTGCGCTTGCACCCGGCCAAGCCGGTCGTACGATTCGAGAACGACGAGCGCGGCCGTCCGGTGATGCGTTTCGCGAGCGCCCGCATCATGCAGCAAAGCTGCGTCGATTGTCACAATACTCACCCGGACAGCACCAAACGCGACTGGAAAGTCGGCGACGTACGCGGCGTGCTGGAGATCACTCGACCGCTCGAGCACTATCGCGCCCGCATCAACAACGGTCTGCGAGGCACATTCTTGCTGGCCGGCAGCATCCTGACCGTGCTCCTGGGCACCACCGGCGTCATCCTGTTCTTCGGCAATCGGCGACGCAGTGAGCGATTCGGAGGATAAATCCCGAAATCATCAAACCGCATCGCTGGCCACGTCGCGCAGCCTTTTGGCGCGCGCCCGTGCTTGCAATGCGGACGCGTGGAATCAGTTGGTCGAGCTGTACGCGCCGCTAGTGCTGCACTGGTGCCGACAAGCGCGCGTTCCCCAGGATGAGATTCCCGACATATTCCAGGAGGTTTTCGCCGCCGCGGCCCGCAATCTCGGGTCGTTTCAGAAGAAGAAACCCGGTGACACGTTTCGGGGTTGGTTACGCACCATCGCGCGAAACAAGATCTGCGATCACTTTCGTCAACGTACGCCCAGGGGCATCGGCGGAACCGAAGCGCGAATGCACATCGAACAACTCGCTGAGCCGCCGCCGCTCGAAGAGAATCCGGCCGCCGACCGACCGATTGAAGCCAGTCTATTGAGCCGAGCGCTCGAGAGCGCCCGGCCGCACTTTCAGGAACAGACCTGGCGAGCGTTTTGGCGGACCGTGGTGGACGGGCAATCCGCGGTTGACGTCGCCGCCGAGCTGTCGCTTTCGCCGGGCGCGGTTCGCGTCGCGAAGTCGCGGGTTCTGCATCGTCTCAGGTCCGATCTGGGCGAGCTGCCGGACTAAACTCGCCTCCCACAAGTTCATCCAGCGGAACGCCATTACCGGACGTTTGGAGTCGGGGGATCCAATTTCCCGGCTCTGTAACACTCGAGCGTTATATCCAGAGAGCCAAGTGGGTTCGACGGGCCACCCTAATCGCCGGCGACGGCGGGTCTGGATGCAGCGATGGTGCGACGCACGAGAGTGAGCGGCCGTTCGATCCTTCCCCAGGTCGGTGCGGAACCCGCTGTCGGAGGTTTGTTCGATACCCGCTATTCCACGCTGGCCAGCAATACGATCGACTATTGGATGCTGCCGGACGACCCCGCCATGACCGAGCAGCGTGTGTGGGCGTCGATTGAAAACGCGCCCGTGCTCGAAGACGCCTCGCTGCAGATCTACGTACATGTTCCGTTTTGTGCGCAACGCTGCCGGTTCTGCGCATTCTCCGGCGGCAATACGCTGGACTTCAAGCAAGCCGAGCGATATTCGCGGCTGGTCGTATTGCAGATTCGCGAGATGATCGAACGCAGCCAAATAAAAGGCCATCCGATCCGTTCGGTCAACGTCGGTGGCGGAAGCCCGGATTTGGTCGGTGCCCATATCGGCTACATCCTTGAGGCGATGCGCGGCCTGCCCGGCTGCACCGATGACACCGAGTTCTCCGTGGAATTCACACTCAGCACCACCTCGCGGGAATTCATCGAAGAACTCGTGCGATACAACGTGACAAAAGCGTCGTTCGGTGTGCAGTCGCTCGATCGCGCCGTGCGCGGCTATATGCGCCAGCCACGTGGCTTGCAGCATCTCGAGCAGGTGTTGGGTTGGATCGGCGGCCGCATCCCAGCGGTGAACGCGGATCTGATCACAGGCTTGCCGGGGCAGGACCTGCGGACGGTCCAAAGCGATCTGCAGCGGTTGATGGACGATCCGCGCATCAACTGCATTAGTTCTTATCTGCTGACGCCCGGGGCGGCGCCCTCACTTTTGGCCGGGTTGGCGGGGCACGATTTACCGCCGCTGCCGAGCTATCCGGAGCAGGCGATGATGCGCTTGCACACGTATAGCACATTTCTCCGCAACGGTTGGGTTCGGCGCGGGACGAACACATACGTCAATCCGCAGCGGCTCGATCCGGAAATCGTGCAGCGCATCGCCGGCAACGAGTGCATCGGTACCAGCAACTACGAGGCATTTCTCATTGCCGCCGGGCCGCAGGCGGTCTCGTATCTGCCCGGCGCGCGCGTCGAGAACAGCGTCAATATCGACGGGTGGCTGACGGCGATGGAAGCCGGCGAGCATCCGTTCCATCTGCCCAAGTGCAACGACGTTCCGCAGAAAGACACGGCCCTGTGGGTGTTTCCGCTGCGGTGCGAGTCGCTTCCGCAACAGCGCTTCGACCGCATGATCGCCAGCGAAGCCATTACCGCGGACCAGCTCGCCACGCTCGCGGCGTTCGAGCGGGAAGGGCTCGTGATCCACAACAACAAGGGCTATGAACTTTCGATTCTGGGCGAGGTCTTCATGGGGCATCTCGTACACGACCTCAAGCAGGCCGCCGGTCAACGGGCCGTGGATGATTACATTGTGGAGGGACACGCGCTGGGGCGGGCGATTTCAGCGGGTGCTGTTGCGGATTCGAACGAAGCCAACAACCGCCAGATCGCACTGACGCTGCTGAACGAGGAATCGTCGAAGGATGCTTGAGAAACTGCGCCGCATGCCGCGGGCGCTCTATTTCCTGTTTGCGGGTACGACCATTACGCGCCTGGGCGCGTTCGTGTTCCCGTACCTGACCATCTATCTTTCTGAAGCTCGCGGCTACGGTGTCGATCGGGTCGGCCTGATACTCTCGGTCGGAAGTCTGGGGCTGCTGGCGGGGAATTTCGCCGGCGGTTGGCTGACCGATCGCTGGCGCCGCAAATCGACGCTGGTGCTCGCGCTGTTGCTGAACGCCGCCGGGTTCGCCGGTTTGGCCGGTCATTACGAATCAGGCTGGACCTACGCGATATTCCTCTTCATCGGCTATGTCGGTTCGGGCATGTACACGCCCGCCGCCAACACCGTCGTTGCGGACTTGGCGCCCGAGGACATCCGGCCGTTCGCGTACACGGTGAATTATGTCTGCATCAATCTCGGCATGGGGCTCGGACCGCTGATCGGCGGTTTCCTGGCCGCCGTCTCGTACAACTGGATATTCATCGGCGACGTGGCCACTTCGCTCGTCTGCGCCGGGCTGATCGCGGTCGGAGTTGTGGAAACGAGACCAACCGCGACAGGCAATTCAGCAAGAACGGGCGGGCGCGGTCGCTCCTATCCTTCGGTCTGGATGCAACACCCACTCGTCCTGATCTTCTGTTTGTCCTTCTTCTTTCTGATCGGGCCGTTAATGGGCCTGGAGTACGCCGTGCCGTTGCTGGTCAAAACGGTCTTCCTGAGCAGCCTGACGTTCGTCGGGGTGATCTACACCATCAACGCCGCCTGCATTCTCTCGCTGAGCTTCGTGATCGAACGGCTGATTCGCGGCAGGAACGAATACCTCATGATGATCGTGTCCGGTCTTTTCTGGACGGCCGGGCTCTTGATCCTGCTATTGGGATTCTCATTGACCGCGCTGATGATTTGCACCGCGGTCTGGACGATCGGTGAGATCATTGCCTCGATCCTGGTGCCTTCGTTCATAGCCCAGCGCGTCGCGCCGGACGTCAAAGGCAGGTTCATGGCGCTCAACGACATCGTGCGGAGTTTCGCCGGCGTCGTCTGCCCGATCGGCCTCGGATTCATATGGGCCAATCATGGAGTGGTGCCGGTGACCGCTATTCTCGCGGCACTTCCGGCGGTCGGCGTGTTGTGCTATGTCGTAATGCTTCTCTTCACCGCTCAGCCGAATCGCGCCGTGGCGGCCGAGCCGGTAACGGTGGAATCATGAATGGGCCGGACGCACCGCGGCCGACCACGGCCGGTGAGCGAATCGCCGTTCTCGACGCCCTGCGCGGCTTCGCGCTGTTCGGCATCCTGTTCGTCAATACGACCTGGTTCACCGGTTACGCGGTGCTCTCACCCGAGCAGCGTCAGGCGCTCGGAACAGAGGGTATTGACGGGGTCGTCTCCTGGCTGATTCAGTTCTTGGTGAACAACAAGTTCTGGTCGCTATTCGCACTGCTCTTCGGCATCGGCGCGGCAGTGCAATACGATCGAGCGAAAGCGCGCGGTGATGCGTTTGAACGTCTGTTCGCGCGCAGAGTCGCCGTTCTCCTATTCATCGGTCTCTTGCATGCGGTATTCATTTGGTTCGGCGACGTCATCAGCCTCTATGCGGTAGCGGGATTCGCGATAATTCTATTCCGGCGCTGGTCCGATCGGGCGATCTTGATCTGCGCGACGGTGTGCCTGGCCGCGCCGATCGTTCAGGGCGGCGTCTGGCTGGCAATCGATCAGATGGTGCGCGATCCGTCGGCAGCGAGGATCGACCCCGGTTACGGTCCGCGTGAATTGCTGGTCTACTTCGGCAGCGGCACGTATGCAGAGGCTTTCAAGGCCAACTGGGCGTTTCTGACCGAACGGTGGTATCTGGCAATCTATGAAGGCCGCTTTTTCAAGCTGCTGGGAATGTTCCTGCTGGGATTCTGGGCCGGCCGCAAAGGTGTCTTGCACAATGCCCAGCAGACCCGTCTTCTGAAGCGCGCGCTCTTTTGGGGGTTGCTGCTCGGCGTACCGGCAAATGCAATCCTGGTGAAACTCGCCGGGGACGTCGCTTTGCGCCCGCCGTCGGCCGCCGGGTGGCTGGTGAGCAGTCTCGCCGCGGTGGGTGTTCCCGCGCTTTGCCTGGCGTACGCCGCGGGGTTTGCACTCTTGTGCCACTCCCCGATCGGCCGTCGCTGCACGGCGATCTTCGTACACGCCGGGCGTATGACACTCACAAACTACATCGTGCAATCGATCATCGGCGTGACAATCTTCTACGGCTATGGGTTCGGGCTGTGGGGCCGCATCGGGACGGCATGGTCGCTGGGCGTGATCGGATTGATATTCGGACTTCAGGCGGCCTGGAGCGCCTGGTGGCTGCGGGTGTTCCGATACGGTCCGCTCGAATGGGTGTGGCGCTGCCTCACGTACGGACAGCGGCTTCGTCTCCGGCGCGATCAGGCGTCGTTGCCGGCGGGCGCTCGCGGTTCAATTCAAACGTGATTCATCGAGGAATCCAACATATGAAACGCTACTGCGCTCACGTGACGCTTCGTGCATTAGCGCTGTCCGTTTTGTGTGTGGCGCCCAACGGAACGTCTGCGGCAGACTGGCCCAATTGGCGCGGCCCGAACCATGACGGCACCATCGACGCCCCGGGACAGTTCTTCGATCGCCCGTTCGGCCTTGAAATCGTGTGGAAGAGAAGGATCGGTTCGGGCTACTCGGGCATGACGGTCGCGCAAGGTCGGCTGCTGACCATGTTTGCCGACGGCGAGTCAGACCTGCTCGCCGCTTTCAACGCACAAACCGGCAGCGAGCTTTGGCGATTCCGCATGGGCGATATGTATCCCGGTCACGACGGCGGACACGACGGTCCGTTGAGCACGCCGGTCGCCGACCACGACACGGTCTACGCGCTTGGCGCCCACGGGCGCCTGGTCGCGGTCGCTCTGGATGACGGAAGCCTGCGCTGGTCGGTCAATCTCGTTGAGAAGCTGCGAGCAAGCGTGCCCTTCTGGGGTTTCACTACGACTCCGCTGATCGTTGACAATGTAATCGTCGTTCAGGCCGGCGGTCGGAACGGCCGCGCGTTGACGGCCTTTGACAGACGCAATGGCACGATCCGATGGACGCTCGGCAACGGCCGGATCGACTATCGCTCGCCCGCGCTGGCGACCCTGAACGGAATCCGGCAGCTCATCGTCTCCACCAGCAGCGAAACCATGGGCGTGAATCCGGCCGACGGCGAGAAACTGTGGTCGCGGCGATTCGGCAGTGGCAACGGCTCGACGCCGGTGCCGATTGAACCCGATCGCGTGCTGCTTCTCGGTAACGGCGCCCAGCTGCTCCGTATTCCCAAGGGTGGAGGCAAGCCGGCTCGGATTTGGCGATCCTCCGAGTTTCGCGGCAACTATGCGACGCCGGTGTTCTTCCAAGAGCACCTCTACGGTTTCTCGCGCGACGTGCTGACTTGCGTCGACGCAAGAACTGGAAAGCGCCGCTGGAGGTCACGGCAACCCGGCGGAAAGGGCGTCATTTTGGTCGATGGCCATCTGGTGATACTCGGCGCCAAAGGCGATGTGGTCGTGGCCGAGGCGTCTCCGAGCGGATATCGCGAGAAGGCGCGCGTCGCGGTTTCTGACGCCGACGGATACGCCGCGCCCTGTTATTCAGATGGAATCATCTACGCACGCACTCTCAGAGGCGACGTTGCGGCCGTGCGCGCAATCGACACGCCTTCGGTCGCGCGGCGCATGGCATCATCGACGAATCGCTTCGAGCGCTTCATCACAAAATTGACCGCGGCTGAAGACAAACGCAAGCTGTTGGATGAATTCATGGACTCTCAGACGTCCTTTCCGATCGTCGAAGACGGGCGCTTGGTACACTTCGTCTATCGCGGACCGGCTGAGGATGTTTCGATTCTGGGCACGATGATCGCTCAGGGTGAACACGATCAACTCTCGCGGGTCGATGGCGCCGATCTCTTCTATCGCAGCTATCCAATTGAACCCGGGGCACGGTTCGAATACCGATTCACCGTCGATTTCGACCATACCGGCCCCGATCCGCTCAATTCGCGCCGCGCGCCGGGCAACCGCGGTGTTTCGGAAGTCGTTACACCGGCATGGACGCAGCCGCACTTTGTTTCCGTTTACGACGGGCCGGCAGCCGGACGGACCGAGTCCTTCAGCTTCAAGAGCGATGAGGCGGGTGGCTCGTGCGGCGTGCGGGTCTATCTGCCGCATGGATACGACCGCGGAACGGACCGGTATCCGACCATCGTGGTGGCCGGCGGTCAGGACTGGCTCGAGCGCGGG
>JACZRH010000041.1 GCA_022574815.1 Planctomycetota bacterium
GCACCGCCAACCAGCATTTGTTGACGAAACAACTGCACGAACCGGCCTGCGACGGGTGCCGGTCCGAGGCGTTCAGGCTGCCAGCCGACGCCATTCGGCACGGGCGGCGGAACGGTTTTCAAGGTCTGGGCACCGACGCGCGCGACCGTTCAGGTGCGCGGCGAGTTCAACAACTGGGGCACGACCAACCCCATGACCAAGGTCGGCGAGCACTTCATCGCGCACGTGCCGAACGCGACCGACCGGCAAATGTACAAGTATTTTTTCAACGGCAATCGCTGGAACTCCGACGCCCGCGCCCGCTCGCTCAACCCCAGCGACAACTACAACACGCACATCGAAGACCCGTTGCGCTACACCTGGCGCGTGCCGGACTTTCCGACGCCGCCGAGCGACGAGCTGATCATCTACCAGCTTCACGTCGGCACGTTCGCCGGCCGCAATGACCCGCTCGGATCGGTGCCCCATCCCGCGGGGTACGGCGACGTCGCCGCCCGCGCGGCGCACCTGGCCGAGCTCGGGGTCAACGCGGTCATGCTCAACCCGATCACCGAGTTCCCCGGCGACTTCTCCGCCGGCTACAACCCCGTGAGCCAGTGGGCGCCCGAATGGATTTACGGCGAGCCCGACGAGTTGAAAGGGATGATCGACGCATTGCACGAGCACGGCGTCGGCGTCCTGCTCGACATCGTTTGGAACCACTTCTCGCCGACGGACAACTTCTTGTGGTTCTATGACGGCACGCAGACCTACTTCAAGACGCCTGACGTTCAGACCCCCTGGGGCTCGCAGGCGGACTTCGAACGCGAGCCGGTGCGCGACTACTTCGTCGACAGCGCGATCCTGTGGCTCGACGAGTACCGCGTCGACGGTTTCCGCATGGACGCCACCGACTTCATGAACATCCCGCCGCAGGAGGCCGCCGGCTGGAGCCTGATGCAGCGGCTGAATGACACGGTGGACAACCGCCGCGTCGATAAGGTCGTCATCGCCGAGCAGTTGCCCGACGATGCGTGGGTCACGCGGCCGACCCACCTCGGCGGGGCGGGGTTCGACGCGCAATACTACGACGCGTTCACCGATCAACTGCGCGACGAGATCTTCGACGCCGCTTTCGGCGACCCCGAAATGTGGAAGATTCGCAACATCATCAACGGCGGCGGCACGTACCTGCGCGGCAAGCGCGTCATGAACTACCTCGAACTGCACGACGAAGCCTGGCCGTCGAACGGCGGGCAGCGCATCGTCAAGACCATCGACCCCACCTTTCCGCACGACAGCATCTGGGCCAAGGGCCGCGTCAAGCTCGGGCAGGGCCTGGTCATGTTCGCGCCCGGCATCCCCGCCATCCTCCAGGGCACCGAATGGCTCGAAGACGCCCCCTTCGGCACCGGCCTCAGCAGCCGCATCGACTGGAGCAAGAAGACCACCTACGCGGCGATCTTCCGCTACTTCCAGGACATCATCGCCGTGCGCAAGGCGAATCCCGCGCTGCACGCCGACGCGGCGGTAAACGTGTATCACCTGAACGAGTCCGGCAACGTGATCGGATTTCTGCGCAGCGCGGCGGGCGGGCGCGACATGGTGGTGCTCGCCAATTTCAGCAACACCGATTACTTCAACTACCGCATCGGCCTGCCGCAGCCCGGCACGTGGTATGAGCTGATCAACAGCCAGGCCGTGGAGTACGATGGCAACGGCCTGACCAACGGCGGCAGCGTGTCAAGCGAGCCGGTCCCCTGGAACGGCTTCGACCACTCGGCGGTCATCACGGTCCCGCAAATGGGCCTGCTCGTCTTTCGCCACAACCAGCCGCCGGGAATCCCGGGTGACCTCAATTGCGACGGCACGTTCAACGGCGCCGACATCGACCCGTTCTTCCTCGCCCTCGGCGACCCGGCGGGTTACGCGATCGCGTTCCCCAATTGCGATCCTTTGCTCGGCGACCTGAACGCCGACGGCCGGCTCGACGGCGGCGACATCGACCCGTTCTTCGTGTGCCTCGGCGGCGGGCCGTGTCCGTAGGGTAGGGCGGGCAGCCTGCCCGCCAATCAGTGGCGGCCCAGTTCGTCCGAGAATAGCGGGGTTGGGCGTGGATGCGGGGAAGGCGCTCAAGGTGCGCAAGATTGCGTGAAGTCTTTTTGCGCACCTTGGATTTTCGGGAAGTCGACTGTAGCGCCGGGGAGCGGGGATGGCGGAGAAACGATTGGGGCGGGTGCGGCGAGTCATGGCGGGCTCCGGACAGTCTAGGAATTATAGTTCGCGAAGTGCTGCGAGGCAAGGGGTGGGGTTCAGGATTCGGGGTTCAGAGTGTGGCACCGGCATCCTGCCGGTGATTCCCGTGTGTGGCTCCGGTTTGCAACCGGTGTGTCTCCGGCCGCGACCGGCCCGGTGCGAACTTCGACCATGATGGAGCGGTTGTGTCCAAGACCGCCCGTCCATTCCGCGAGCAGCCGCCCGCCATCGGCGGGTCGGGTCGCTGACCCGGCCTACACGGCCGACCGCCAAGCGCTCACTGCAATCCCCGCAAATTTCCCGGACGCCCGCTGCCGGAGGGCGGACAGCCCCGGCAAATCCCCGGAGCACCGGGACCTACTGCGGGCCATCTGAATATGAGCCAAGGACATCCTTGACTCCTCCCCGGACATCCCGCACTGAGCGAAGGGCACCCCGGACTGAGCTAAGGAGATCCGGAAACGAGTTCGGGACATCCGGGACTGGTCCAGGGACGGTGAAAAACGGCCGTGAGAGGGTGGAAAGCGGGAATTGGACCGCTGAGGACGCTGAGGGGACAAAAGAAAGGCGGGGATCAACACAGAGGCGCAGAGGCACGGAGAAGAGCGGGCGTTTGGGGCTGGATGGCAGGGTTCGGGGTTCAGGGTTCAGGGTGGAGCGGGCATCCTGCCCGCCGCTTCGTGCCGCCGCGGCTTGAAAGCGGGGTTTTTCTGAGCGCATTTGGCGTCGCGAGCGCTAATGACATGTAGTATAGAAGCGCGGCGGGGCGCGGCTCAGGATTTGTGACAGTTGGATGCCCGTTCGGGCGCGATGTCGTTGCGAAGCGAAGAAGGCAACCGCCACTCACACTGAATAGAAGGCCCACCATATGAATGTGCGTATGAAAGCGACGCTTTGCTTGGCTGTGCTACCATGGGCTCTGGGTGCCTGCCCCAGGATCCCTTCCGAGCCGCCGTCCCCTCAGCGCGTCGACGCCGGCTGTCTGTTTGACTCCATCGGCGATGCAGCGGCAGCCGCGGGACAATGGTTCGACTTGCCTTCTGGCACGCCGGAGCGGGCCGACGGCATAAACGATGCGCTTGACGACCTTATCGAGGATGTTCGCCGGTGTGCCGGGGCCGCGGCTGACGCAGGCGCTGGCAACTGAAGAAAGAACGACAAAGAACACCAAGACCATTACAGGGAGAACGCGATGAAGGCATTGAGCAAAACTAGGGTTTCGCCCGCCGCTGTAGGAACTATGATCTGTCTTGCCGGGGTGGCGCTGGTTTTGGGAGGGTGCCCCCCGCCGCCGCCCGGCTGCGACGCGGGTTGTATTTTTGATGCGCTCGGCGACGCGTCTGCAGCCGCGGAAAACTGCAATGGCCTTCCTAAAGAGCACCGCGAAGGGTGTCTCAGCGACGCGTTCTTCGACCTCATGGAAGATGTAGCGGATTGCTGCGCCGGCACCATCTCCCAAAGTTTCGCCCCCAGTGTCCCGGCGCCGGCGTACATGGCTTGGGCCGACGTCGATTGGCCCAGCGTCAACCCGATGGCGGTGCCTGCGGGCAGCGCGGTCGAGTTGATCGTCGTCGACATGGATACTTCGCTCGGTTTGGACGGCATCCTCGAGTTGATCCCGGCCGATGCGTTCGATGAAGAGGCGTGGACCGACCTGCGCGAGACCCTCTTGCTCGACCAAATCCAAGGCAACGTAACCGAAGTCGAGTTTGATTACCTGCCAATGTCCGATGTGGCGGGACTGACTCTGGCGCAGCTGACCGAGCGGGGGCCCAACTCGCCGTGGTCGTCCATCGGTGTGGACGACGACTCCACGGATGGTTTTTCGATCTTGCTTGAGGGCGCTGCCGTCGATTGGTACATCGTGCGCATCTACTTGGTGGATCAAACTCCATCGAGCTCGCGCTTCGGCTTCGGGCACCTGAACATTGTGCCGCTCAACTAGGCCGCCGTCCGAGTTCCGTAGGGCGCGTCCGGGACGCCCCGGACGCGCCTTCTTTCGTAAATCGCCGGCGGCGCGGCCACGTGCATCGCCTAAGTCGGTCGGCTTGGCGGGGTCGTCGGCGCACAGGCACATTCAATCGGTCGCGTAGGTTCCAGGGACAGGCCGAAACGGCCCTGAGAGGCTGGAAAGCGGGAAGTGGACCGCAGAGGACGCGGAGAGCACGGAGAGAGGCGGGGATAAGCACTGGTTCAGCGCTCGGGGTTCACCGTGGAACCGACGTCATTGCGGTCCCGCTTCCTTGGGGGCGCTGCCCCCAAACCCCCGGCATCAAAGCCCCATCCGGAGAGCACCCGGGACTCGGTCACAGGAGGATGCGGGCTAATCTCGGGCGGATCGGGGCGGCTGGGGTTGCCCGTACGCCAAGGGCGACCTGAACTGTGACAACGCCTTCAACGGCGCCGACATCGATCCGTTCTTCCTGGCCCTCGGCGATCCGGCGGCGTACGCCATGTGGTTTCCCAATTGCGATCCTTTGCTTGGCGACATGAACGCCGACGGCCGATTCAACGGTGCCGACATCGATCCGTTCTTCCAATGCCTCGGCGCCGGCGTCTGTCCCTAGTTCGCCGGCGATGCATTCAGACCTGCCCGCTCGGGCGGCGCCGGCAATACTGACGCGCACCAAACGATTGCGTCACTCGGACACTGCTCGCCCGAATCGCTGCGCCAAGGCACGTGCCGCGCCGGGTCGGTCGCCCGTTTTCGACCAGCCTTGCCGGACACGCGGCCCGGCACGGCGGCGATTGTGAGTCGTGGGTCACTCTGCGTCAGAGCAGCGCTGTCCCCAGGGCGGACGCCGCGAGGACGCGGCGGCTCTGTCGAACTGACCCATTACCAAGCTGCCCATCGGGCTGCGCCCCCCCTTGCCGAGGCACCCCCCGATCGCGGATAATGCCGCGTGGTCAGGCGTCGGTCGGCGGAACGGGTTCGCAAGCATGTTGAAGCAGCACAGCCAATGGATGGTAACGGGGCTCGCCATTGCCGACGCGCTCGCCGTCTCCGTCGCCTGGCTCGCCAGCTATTGGATTCGGTTCAACTGGCTGCCGGTCGACCCGGCCAAGGGCGTGCCCGATCTGAGCGATCGCTTTCTGCCGTTGCTGCCGCTGGTGGTTCTGGCGCACCTGATCATATTCTACCGGCTGCGGCTCTACCGCCCGCGGCGTGCCGGGTCGTTGCCCCGCGAGGCGCGCGACATTCTCAAGGCATTCGTCGCCGCGGTGGTGGTCGTCATCCTGATCGACTACGCGATTCCCGCGTCGAACAAGATCTCACGGCAATTCATCGCGACCTACGCCGTCGTCGGCACGACCTGCTTCGCGTTGTTTCGGCTGGTGATGCGGGTCTTCCTGCGGGCGGCCCGCCGCCGCGGCTGGAACGCGCGCACAGCCGCGATCGTCGGCAGCGGGCGCAACGCCCAGCGGCTGGTGCATGCGCTGCAACGGAACTCGTGGACCGGGATCCAAGTGCTGTATTTCGTCGATGATCGTGAAGACGAACAGTCCGGGCGCGTCCGCGACATTCCCGTGCGCGGGCCGATGGCCGAGCTGCGACGCATCGTGGAGCAAACCCCGGTCGATTCGGTGTTTATCGCGCTGCCGAGCGACCAAGCCAACCGGACCGAGCAGGTGCTCGCGGCGCTGTCCACCACGATGGCCGACGTCCGCCTGGTGCCCGAGATCAACCCCACCTACGCGATGCGGCCCAACGTAAGCCAACTCGACGGCATTCCGATTCTCTCCTTGCGACAAACGCCGCTCTACGGCTGGAACGCGATCCTGAAGCGGGCCTTCGACCTGGTCGTCGGAGCGCTGTGCCTGCTCATCGCGCTGGTCCCGATGGCCCTGCTCGCGCTGCTCATCAAGCTCAACAGCCGCGGGCCGGTCTTCTATTTGCAACGCCGCATGGGCCTCGACGGGCGTGAGTTTCGCATGTTCAAGTTTCGGACGATGCGAGCCGACGCCGAGGCCGAGACTGGCGCGGTCTGGGCCGAGCGGGCCGATCCGCGCCGGACCTGGATCGGAGCGTTCCTGCGGCGTACCAGCCTCGATGAGCTTCCCAACCTGTTCAACGTTCTGGCCGGGCAAATGTCGTTGGTCGGGCCGCGGCCCGAGCGGCCCGAATTCATCGAGCGATTCAAGGAGGAAATCCCGCGCTACATGCTGCGCCACAAGATGAAGGCCGGCATGACCGGGTACGCCCAGGTCCGTGGGCTGCGCGGCAACACGTCGCTCCGCAAGCGCATCCAGCACGACGTACACTACATCCGAAACTGGAGTCTCATGCTCGACCTGCGCATCCTCGCCCGCACGGTCACCGGCGTCTGGTTCAGCAAACACGAGACATGAGGCACCTCGCCGGGGGCCATAGTCCGTGCCCCCTGAACCCTGAACCCTTTGATTGCGGCCCAAGCCCGCGTCATGGCCTTGGTGGCAAGTAAGACTACAGCCGGCGAGGGCCGCCACCCGGAACCCGGAACTCCGTCGTTGACACGCTCTCCGCGACGGCCAACACTGACGGCCATGCCATCGTTCGCGGTCCTTATGCTCGTGCTCAACTACACGGCCGCGGTGCTGGTCATCGGTTCGGTCCTTCGCCGGCGGAAAGAGCCGATGGCGATGCTCGCCTGGATTTTCGCGATCCTGCTGGCCCCCGTCCTGGGGATGATCCTCTACGTGCTGATCGGGTCGAACCGCGTGCGACGCAGCGCCCTGCGCCGCCGCAGACGCATCGCCAACCTGATCAACAAGCTGCGCAAATGGGCCGGCGAACGCGCCCAAACCCACGACCCCGACGCCGAGCCGCGCCTGCCCGAAGACCTCGCCCGCATCGAGCACATGGGCCGACGCCTCGCAAACCTGCCGGCCACCGGCGGAAACGAAGTGCGCGTCTGGGGCGAAGCCGAGGCGACCTACGCGGCCCTCGAAGAGGCGATTCGCGCCGCCGAGCGACACGTACACCTCGAATACTACTCCTGGAACGCCGACCAGACCGGCCGGCACTTTCGCGACCTGCTCGTGCAGAAGGCCCGCTCCGGCGTGGAGTGCCGCCTGCTGCTCGACGCCGTCGGCTGCTGGCGGCTCGGGCGGCGGTTCTTGCGTCCGCTGCTGAAGGCCGGCGTCCAGGTCGCGTTCTTTCTGCCGCTGCGCCCGCTGCGCAAACGCTGGAGCCTGCACCTGCGCAATCACCGCAAGATCGCCGTGATGGACGGGCGCGTGGCTTTCATGGGCAGCCAGAACATCGGCGACGAGTATCGCGGGCGGCTCAAACGGCTGAGCCCGTGGTACGACACGCACCTTCGGCTGGTCGGACCCGCCGCGCTTTTCTTGCAGCAGACCTTCGCCGAAGACTGGTATTTCGCGACGCGCGAGGATCTGAGCAGCGATACCTATTTTCCGCGACCCGACCGGCGCGGTTCTACGCTCGTTCAGCTTCTGCCGACCGGGCCCGACCAGGACGTCGGCGCGCTGGGGCAAATCATCTTCGCGGCGGTCGCGTCCGCCGAGCGGTCGATTCGCATCTCCACGCCCTACTTCGTTCCCGACCAGGCCCTGCGCATGGCGCTGCTGCAAGCATGCTACCGCGGCGTTCGCGTCGAGCTGGTCCTGCCGACCCGCAGCGACTCGTTGATTGTTCTGTGGGCCGGACGCAGCTTCTATGCCGAACTGTTGCAGGCGGGCGTCGAGATTTACGAGTTCGACGCCGGCGTCCTGCACTCCAAGATCATCACGGTGGACGACCGCTGGTGCATGGTCGGCTCGGCCAACATGGACGTTCGCAGCTTTCGCCTGAATTTCGAGATCACCTCGCTGATCTACGACAAGAGCGTGGCGAGCGAGCTCTCGCAGTCCATCGCCGACCATTGCCGGCAAGCCCGTCCCATCCGCATGCGTGAGGTGACCGGGCGGCGGTTGCACCAGCAATTGCTGGAAGGCGCCGCGCGCCTCTTGGCACCGCTGCTCTGATGCTCTCGTCGCACTCTCGTGCTGATGCGAGAATCCCTTCTCGCGCCCATTCCTCACGACAGAGAGGCCGCCGAAGGCGTCGACTTCGAGCTGAGCCTGCTCGACGAAGAGCTGCTCTCCCGATACCTTCTGACCATGAGCGAGCGCATCAAGAAGATCCGCGCCTACGCCTTTGCCAGCGAATCGAGCCTGGAGGAAATGCGCGTGAAGCTCGACGCGGCCGGGCCTTGGAAGTGGATCGAGCGCGACAGTCACTACTTCGCCGACTACCTGAGCACGCGCACCCGCGACGACTACGCCATGCTCAAGCTGTTCGAGAACGAAGAGGTTCAGGGCTACCAGCTCGACATCCGCTTCGAGGCAGAGGGTCCGACCGCCGAAGCCGAATGGCAGAGCTTCCACGAAGACCTGTTGTCTCGTTTCTTGCCGGCGGTGGGCGCCGTCGGCGTGCGAGAGACAGAGACCATGAACTGATCGAACGCCGGCCGTCCGGAATGCGTACTCGATCCGCCACGGTGGGCGGCCTTGAGTTGGTGCGGGTGCCCCGCCCGTTCAGGGGCCGGGGACTGACGTGATCGCCGGACGTTTATACATGCGAGTCCGTCCCCCATCCTTGAAAGGATGGGGCACCCGCCGAACGGAACCGGGCCGGCCAGGTGCCCCGCTATTCAATCTGCTCGAAGCAGCAATGCCATATGTCGTCATACGCGCATGTGCTGACGCGAACGCCAACCAGAACCATATAATCAGGCCCCTGTAATGTCGCGAAATCGTCGCGCTCCAGCCGGATATTGGTCTTGCAGCGGCTGCGTCCAACGCCAACTTCGACCGCCTCCATCAACACGCAATTGAATTCCGGTTGGTCCACCTTCAGGAACCGCAAACCCGGCCATACGCCGGTCTCCGACCCGACGTCGAGATACAGAAAAACTCGATGGTCGCCCTCCGGATCCCCGAGCGCCACGGACTCGGGCGTCAGTGGTTCAAATTCGATGCCGACTACGGTCGCTTCGATGGGCTCGGATAGGGCCATCGCGTCGTAGGGTGGCGGAAGAGTGAGTGTAGTCTCCATGTTCGCGTCCGGCCGCACTTCGTCACTCGGACGGCGCCGGGTTAACGCCCCGAACACTGCGATTAACTCGCCACACGCGTTCCATTGCGCGCACAACTGAGGCATCGCCCATTCGGGCACAAACCACTGGTCGCCACGATGGGCAAACACGTAGTGAATGCCACTGGGGTAGTCGTTCTTGCGTAACGCAGAAGTGAACCGAAGCCGGTGATCGTCGAGCACTTGAATCGTCCCGTATTTGGGCATTTGGAACGAAGGGCCGAAGTGGTCGAACGGCCAATAAACAAACCCGCCTTGGGGCGCCAGCAAGAACTTGCCATACTGACCCGCCCACGGGTGGTCCCGAAGAGTCGCGAGTTCTGCTTTGATGCGGCGCTCCCTGGCCTTGGCGCGAATCAAAATCGAATTCTCGGCCCACGTCACGAGCTCTTTCCAGCGACTCGATTTCGCGGGTCGCTGCGACAAGTCCTCGAGCCAGGCGATCGGCAGGAGCCGCGCCGCCAGCGGCGGTACGGCGAAGTAGCAGATTGCGCCGAAGGCCACCACAAACAGAAGCGCAACGCCGAGGCGTTTGAGTCGGCGTCGCAATCGTGCGCGTGGACGCGAGGCCGGTATTGGAACCGAACTCCCGCACTCGGGGCAGACGCCGGCGTCGATCGGGTAGTCACAGTTTGGGCAGTAGCCCGCCGGCCGGTTCAACACGGCTCCTTCAGCAATAGGTCATTCTCGTGCCGGACTGCTACTTGTCTTCTTCGGCCTCTTCGCCGTTCTCGTCGTCATTCGTGTCTTTGAATCCATACTCAATCTCAAACGCCGGCGGGTCGCCGCCGGGGCCTTTGAGGTAGTGCTCCATCCAGCGCAGCATCCGCAGATTATAGTCGTAGCGCGACGCGGCTCGGCGGTTGCCGTGGCCTTCTTTTTCGTAGAGCACCAGCCGCACCGTCTTGCCCAGCGTCTTCAAATAGCGGTACAGCTCGAGCGACTGGCTGGGATGCACGCGCGTGTCGACCTTGCCGTGCAGAATCAGCAGCGGCGTGCGCGACTTCTGAGCGTGATAGATCGGGCTGCGCTCGCGAAACCAGGTCCAATCCTCCCACGGCCACTTGCGGGCGTGAACCAGGTTCATCTCCTGCGGGATGTCCGTCGTGCCGAACTTGGAGATCTGGTCGCTGATGCCCATGTACATCACGGCGGCGGCAAAGTGCTCCGTCAACGCGGTCGCGCACCAGCCCGACGCGTAGCCGCCGTACGAGCCCCCCGTCACGCCGACTTTCGTGCGGTCCGCCAGGCCGGTCTTGACGAGATGATCGACGGCGTCGACCAGATCGTCGAACTCACCGCCGCCATAGTCGGCCTGCCCCATCTTCGAGAACTCGACGCCGCGCCCGGTGCTGCCGCGGTAGTTGGGGTAGAAGACGGCGAACCCGCGCGCGGCGGCGGTCTGCCCCGGCAAAACGTAGCGCGTCAGCCAGCCGTTGGAGATGTGCGACTCGGGGCCGCCATGCACCGAGAGGATCAGCGGATACTGCTTGCCCGGCTCTTCGTCGAGCGGGCGGATGAGGATGCCCTCCAGCCGCAAGCCGTCGCGGGCCTCGTGCTCGACGACCTCCTGCGTCGCGAGGCGGATCGGCGTCAGCCACGGGTTCGAGTCGGTCAGGCGGCGCGGCTCGCTCTCGCCGTGCTGCATGGCGTAAACCTCGCGTGGGTGGGTGGGGCTGTCGGCGACGAAGGCGCTGGCCATGCCGTCGGAGCGCAAATCGAGGCTGTACAGGATCGGGCCTCCCGGTGGGACGAGCGTCTTGCGTTCGGCCCCGTCGATGTTGATTTTCCCGAAGGTCGAGTGAACGCCCTCATGCCCGATGAACATTACCGTTTCGTTGGATTGCCAGCCGATCGCTCGAATGTGGCCTTGGTAGTCCGCGATTAGCTCGGTCGGTTTTCCGCCGGTCGCGGGCACGACCGCGAGTCGGCCGGCGGACGGGTCGTTGATGTCAGCCGATGTGATGAGCGCGATCCAACTACCGTCCGGGCTCCACACCGCCTGACCGAGCTTGCCTTCGGTCTCGATTGCGGCGACCGGCTGGCCGGACTCGGCATCGACCACATGGAAGCGCCGGGCCATGTAACTGTCGTCGATGAGCGGGGTGGGCGCGAGCGCGACCAGGAGCTTCGTGCCGGCCGGGTCCCATGCCGCGGACAACGCCGCCCCCGGCAGGTCGAGCTTGCGCGGCTTGGCATCCTCGTCGTCGCGGGCCGCGATCCAGACGCGGACCGGCCGCCAATCCTCCTCGTACACCTCCTGGCTGAAGCCCTTGTCCTTCAGCTTCTTCTTTTGCTTATCCTCTTTCTCGCGGGCGATGAACGCGACGTGCCGGCCGTCGGAGTGCCAGTCGTAGCTGTCAATATCGGCGCCATGCGAGAGCACTTTGCGGGCCTCGCCGCCGTCAACGGCGATGACGTAGAGTGCGCGGTGCTTGTCGTCTCCGCGTTTTGCGAGAAACGAGATGCCACGCCCGTCGGGGGTCCAGTCGCAGCCGCGGACGCCGTCCTTACCGGTCACGAAGGCGCGCGATCGGCCCTGCCGGTCGACGACGTGCAGTTCGGTCTTGGCCGGCCCGTCGTCTTCGGCCATGGGTGTGCGCGGCGTGCTGACGGTGTACGCGACGAGGGCGCCGTCGGGCGAGATCTTGGCGCTGGAGACCGTGCGAAGTTTCGCGACGTGCTCGGGCGTGAGCACGTCGTCCGCGGGGGCCGTCGCGGACAGCAGAACAACCAGCCCGAGAGCACACTTAACCCGGGCGAACACGGCAAGTGCCCGTCGTCGATTGATGCGATGGATCATTGGCAGGGACCTTTCCAGAGAGCGTTTGTAACACGTCGTCGATTCGCCGTGCACAAAGCGGAAAATGTAAGAACCGGTGGGTCGATGCGACTTTGTCGCGCCGGCCCTTTATCATCATAATCTCTGTGAAGCGAAGATGCGAAACGGCGAGCGCGAGTCACGGTATCAGCGCCGCGAAAGCGGGCAGAGGGCGAGCATGGCCGGCTCAGCCGTGCCTATGGAATCCACGCACCGGCCGTACGCCGATGCGCCCCGCGACCCGCCAGGGCACCTCGCACCGCGAAAGAGGACACAAGATGACGATGAGATACGAGCGTTGGGCCGTTTGGGCGCTACTCATGACAATCGGAACAGCCGGCTCGGCGGCGCAAGAGCGCGCTGAAGGGCGAAAACCCGTTCAGGCATCCCCGGACGAAACGGCAGCTCGACCGGACTCGCCGAAACGGACGCAAGCCGAGCTCGAGGCGGAGTTTCGCCGCACGCTGACCAAGGCCGTGCTCAAGGGCTCGTGGCGGATGACGGGCGATCTGGCCGGCAAGAAGCCGCTCGGCAAGCCGCACGACGAAGAGTACTCGATCAAGAGTGTCGAAAAGCTGGACGGCGACCGCTGGCAGATCAACGCGCGGATTCAGTTCGGCGATAAGGACGTCACGATCCCGCTCGTGGTGCGCGTCGTGTGGGCCGAGGACACTCCCATCATCACGATCAACGAGTTGACCATGCCGCTGTTGGGCACCTACTCGGCCCGCGTCATGATCTACCGGAACTTCTACTGCGGCACTTGGTTCGGCACGAACTACGGCGGCGTGATGTCCGGCGAGATCGTCAAAGAGAAACAGTCCGACCCGCCCCAGCCGGTGCCAACCGGGAAGGAAGGGGTCGGCGGAACGCAGGACCGCCGCGCAGTTCAACCTTCGAACCGCGGTCAGATCCCGTCATGACCCTGCGCGAACACGTGCAATCCGAAGTCCTTGGGAATCGAATCGCCGTCGCGCGTCCCGCCGCCCCGACGGCGCTATCCGGGAGGCCCCTTGTGCGAATCAGAATCACACTCGGACTGTCCGCTTGCGCCTTGGCGTGCGCCAGCCTGAGCGCAGCGGATCAAGCTGCACGCGCACGGGTTGTGTTCATGGAGCCGATTGCGTCATTACCGGGTCCCAAACCGCACACGTACGCGCTGATCACCGACGCCGAGCGGCTGGCGACCTACCGGGGCTGGCTCGAGAACGAATCCGCAAAGCGGGCCCTCGACCTGTACGAGCGCGCCCACGCGACGATGCGCCGTCGTTCCAGCGACCAGACCGAGACGCCGCCGTTTTACATCGCGGTTGTGCCGCGCGGGAATCACGTCGATGTCGGCTTCCGTCTGCAAACCGACGAAGGCGTCAAGAATCATTTGGAGACGTTCTATATCAAACTCGGCCCGCAGCCGGAACGCTTCACTACGACGCTATTTCACGAAACCGGCCACATCGTGCTGGCAATCCTGAACGACAACGACGCCATCCCAACGCGAAAGATCGCGTCGATCCCCCACTCCACCGCCGCCCTGACCGACCGCGGGACCGCATTCAACGAGGGATTCGCCATTCATCTGGAAACGCTGGCGGCGCATCTCAACTCCGACGCCGACACGCGGCGGCGCTACCACTATGGGAAACTCGACTTCGGCGAGTCGGCCGACCGCCGAAATGTGTACTATCGCCACGCGGCGGACCTGATGAGCTTCTCGCAAAACCTCGCCCGCTACCGCGAGGTGGTCGAGAACACGTTCGCCTTCGCGTCCGCCTTTCGCGAACCCAATTACTTGCGCGTGCAATTGGAGAAGAGTCGCGACTTCGTCTTGCTTCGCGGAGCCAACCAACTGCTCCAATCGGAAGGCTTCTATGCTAGTTTCTTTTTCACGGTTCTAATGCGCGGCGACGCGATTCCCCAGCCGTCGGTGTTGGCCAAGCGCCAAGACAAGATGCTGGCCGCGCTCGCGGAGATGTTCGCGTCGGTGTCGGCGACGCCGGAGACGCCTTATCTGATCGAGTTCGTCACGACGTACATGCGCCTGTACCCGGAGGAAGCGGCGCAGATCGCGGACGTGCTGCTGGACCTGAGCCACGGCGTCTTCGTCGACGCCCACGCGCATGCGACCTGGCGAAAACACTACCTGGCCGCGCTGCAGTTGGACACACAGAAACTGCGTGACGACAGTATCGAGCGTACACGCATACGCTGGCGGATGGCGGTGGCCAGCGACCCGCAGATCCTGCGCACGCGGCTCGGCCCGCAAATCCCCTGCCAAGTCCCCGAGGTCAAGGTCTGGCTGATCGCTTTTGGCAACCCTGCCCCGCTCGGGTTCGACCTCAACACGGTGCAGCAAGGCATCATGCGCATGATCCCCGGCATCAGCGACGGGGAAGTCAAACACTGGCTGATGGAGCGGCTGCGGCAACCGTACGTGGATGTGGACGATTTCAAGGGCCGTTGCAATCTCAGCGATGCGGTTCTGGCAAAAATGAAACTCTGACAGTCGGCCGCGTAAGTCATGTAGATGGGGATGCAAGCTCCTCGGCTCCGCGGGTACAACCAAGGCGCGGCCTGCGTCTCGCAGGGCGCGTAATTCGCGTCAATAGGCAAATGAGTCGCCGCCCCGCCGGGGATCCAAGCGCACGCCGGGTCCGACAACCCCGTGTCCGCGATTCGCTATCCACCGCCGCCGAAGTCGACCTTGGGTGCCTCCGCGGCCTTGTCGGTAACTTCGAAATACTCGGCCGCAGTGACATCCGCCCACGCGCAGTAGATCTTGCCGAACAAACTGCGGCGATAAAAGTTCAGGTCCTTGACGGAGTTGTTGAACCGCATTCGTTCGACGGCAATACGGTTCTCCGTGCCTTCGAGCTGCGCCATCAGCGTCGTAAACTGTTGGGCCGCTTTCAGGTCGGGGTATTTCTCCTGCAAGAACAGCAAGCGCGACATGGCGCCCTGAAGCCCATTGGCGGCGGCGACCTTCTGTCCCACCGAGCCGCCTTTGGAGGCCTGAAAGTACTTGGTGCGCGCGTTGGCGATGTTTTCGAAGATCTCCTTCTCGTGGCCGGCGTAGCCCTTCACCGTATTGACCAGGTTCGGGATCAGGTCGAAACGGCGCTGGAGCTGGTTCTCGACCTGCGCCCATTTGGACTTCACGGTTTCGTCCAGCCCGACCGCTTTGTCGTACCCGCTCTTGGCACACCCGCCGATGACGCAGGCGAAGATGCCGAACACGACCACCAGGCCGATCAGGATTTTCAGAATGCCGATACCGCCGGAACGTCGATTCATCGGAACAGCCTCTCCGCAATGATTGCAATAACTGGCCGACTGTTTGGAGAGTCGGCTGCCGCAGTTTGGACATTTTCTACCAGCCACCGGACGCACCTCCGCCGCCGAACCCGCCGCCGAACCCGCCGCCGAAGCTGCCCCCGCCGCCGAAGCTCCCGCCGCCGCCGCCCCAGCCGCTGCCGAAATGCCGCCCGTGCCCGCCGCCCATGAACAGGAGGATCCACCAGGGGAACGAGCCGCCGCCCCAGGAGTGACGCCCGCGCCCGCGGCGCATCGCGCCGAAGACGAAGAAGATCAAGAAGAACGGCACGAGCGATCCGACGAGCCGCGCGATACCGGTTCTGCGGCCGGAGCGGTAGCTGCGGGGCGGCCCGCGCTTCGGCATCCCGTTGATCGCGACGCGGGCCTCGTCGGCCACCCTGTTCGCGAGCACGAGCGTGCCGTCGAAGATTCCCTTGGAGTAATTGCCCCTGCGAAAATTCGGCGTAAAGTGCGCTTCGGCCACCCGCGAACATAACCCGTCCGGCAAGACGCCTTCCACGCCGTAGCCGGTCTCGATCCGGTACTTGCGGTCCTTCACCGCGATCACGATCAGCACGCCGTTGTCCTTGCCCTTGTGCCCGAGTTTCCAGCTCTCGGCCGTGTTGAGTGCGTACTCGGTGATCGGCACGCCGGCGGTCGAATCGATGGTCAGCACGATCATCTGCGTGCCGGTCTTTTGCTCGAGTTCCGTCAGGTAGCGGTCCAGGGCCTGATACGTCCTGCGATCCATCACGCCGGCGGCGTCGTCCACGTGATTCCTGGGCGCCGGACGCAACTGCGCCGCCGCGATCGGCAGCGCTAGCAGCGCGGTCGCCGCCGCGAGAACGGCACGGCCCGCGATCGGGCGTCGGAAAACTCTCGAGTCTTTCATCCGCATGGTATTCGGCAATCCTACGGGGAACATTGCGGGACGGACATTACAAGTTCGCGCGAATCTTGGAACACGCGCTTCGTCACAATAGCGGCGACGGCTGCGGCACGCGACCCGCGACACCACGAGCCACGCTCTATTGACGATTGATCCAGTATTCGCGGAACGATCGCAGCCGAGGCAGCGATTCCCTGTCCTTACGCCGATTGGTCGCCGCTTTGCTCGCGATGATGTCGTCAATGTGGCAGACCGGAAAACCCTCCACATCCACGTGGCGGCCCCACGCGTCCTCGAAACGCTCGATCCCGTCCGGGGCGAACACGAGGTCGAGATCGAAGGGCCCGTTCTTCAACTGCACGAAGTCTTTCCCGCGCTCGATCTCGGCGGCCTGATCATCCGTCAGCGCGAAACCGAGCTCGCGCAGCGCCGCAACCAGCGCGCGGCCGTTCTCCGGCGACTTTTCCGCGAAAATGTCGGCGTCCTGAGTCGTGTCCGGAAAACCAAGCAGGATCGCGCCGGACTTCCCGAGAAACAGATACCGACACTTGTGCCGTTCGAACGCGTCGCGAATCTCCTGCGCCTGACGGTATTCAAACGCGGCCATAACCCAGCCAATCCGGCAAATGGTCTTCGCACCAGCGCCGATACTCCGCCATGGTATCAAAGGACCGGTACGAGGCGTCGTCGAGAACGGGCTTATACGTCTTGATGAACGCGTAGCGCATGCGCGTTTCCAACGACCGCCGCGCGGCCGCCTCGAACTCCTCGAGCCAATCGGCGGGGATGTCCGAGCAAGGATCGCTACCGTGTTGATTCATGCTCATTCGTATTCACCGATCGAACCGACTGCTCATACATAATACGTACTTGCCAAGCTCCCGACAGCGGAATGGATCACGACGCGGGCATCTTTCGAAATGACCATTCGGATTCGCGCGAGTGCGAGCCGCGTTCTACGCCCCGTTCAGCGGTTCCGTCCGCGTGATTTGGAGCAGGGCGCAATTCACCGTGCGTTCGGCCGGGCCGTCGATGCCGCGCGGGCCGGGGACACCGATAACGACTTTCGACCGATCGACGATGGCCAGTTCAGGATGGCGGATCTCGTAGGATTGGCCGTCCGACAAGCAGATGCGGAACGGCTCGAATGGACGAGTCCGCAAAAGTTGAACAAAGTCGTCCGGCCGCATGGGCAAATCCTCTATCCACTTGATTGTACGCAGGGAAGCGCCAGAAACATACGCGGGCGGCGAGACGCGGCTGACCCCCACGATTGCCCGCGGGCCGAGCTCGCCCTACTCCTTCCCCGCGTAGATGTTCATGACCTTCTTGAGCAGCGTCAACGCCTCCGCCTTCGGCCGCTGAAACGCATTCCGCCCGATGATGCTGCCGAACCCGCCGCCGGCGTTCAGGCCGCGGGTCTCCTCGAAGATCGCCTCGTCGTCCTTGGCGGCGCCGCCCGAGAAGATCACGATCCGCCGCCCGTCGAAGGAACTCTGGATGACGTGCTTGACGCGCTCGGCCAGCGTGCCGACCGGGATGTTCCGCTTCTCGTAGACCTTGCGGGCCGCGTCCTGCTCGATGTGCGCGCTGGGCACCTTGACCTTCACGATGTTCGCCCCGAGCTGACAGGCGATATGGGCGGCGTACGTGCATACGTCGATCCCGGTCTCGCCCTCCTTGCTGAGCTGCTCGCCGCGCGGGTAGGACCAGATCACGACCGCCAGCCCGACCGACTTGGCCTCCTCGGCGAGCGCCTGGATCTGCTCGTACATCATCTGCGACTGCGTCGACCCGGGATAGATCGTAAACCCGATCGCCGCGCACCCCAGCCGCAGGGCCTGCTCGACCGAGCCGGTGACGGCCTGGCTCGGGTTCTTGTCGCTGTAGAGCGAGTTGTTGTTGTTCAACTTCAGAATCAAAGGCAGCTCACCGGCGAAGGTCCGCGCCCCGGCCTCGAGCGACCCGAGCGGGGCGGCGTAGGCGTTGCACCCGGCCTCCAGGGCGAGCTCGAAGTGATAGTGCGGGTTATACGCCGGCGGGTTGGGCGCGAAGCTGCGGGCCGGGCCGTGCTCCCAGCCCTGATCGACCGGCAGAATCACCATCTTGCCCGTGTCGGCCAGCGTGCCCGTGCCGAGCATCCAGCGCAGGTTCTTGATCACGCCGGCGTTTTCCGATTCGTACCAGCTCAGGATTTGTTTCACGCGATCCGACATCATGGCTCTGCACTCCTGTGTGTTGCCCGCAAAGGCCGACGAAACGAGGCCATCCCGAAGCCGACGGGGCAGCGTACGACTTCCGGGCCACGGCGCCGGAAACGGCGCCGGTTCCCCAGAAACGATCGGCACCCCGACCGAAAAAACGTGCTGCGCGCGACGATTTGTACAGGTTCCACCCGCATCGTGCAAATGTCCGCGCCGCTTCATGCGCGCTACCGCGATTCCTCTTCGTGTCGCTGCCGAAGGCTCCGAAACATCGCTTTGATATCGAAATACCCCCCGATCGCGACCACGACCGCGAGCCCGACGAACAGAACCAGGCTCACCACCAGAAACCACGTCCAGAACTGCGGCCAAAAGCTCATGCGTTTTGCCCTCCGCTCGCGTCATCCGAGGAATCCGAGAGCGCCGAATGCGCCGTCATGCCCGCGCCGCCACCGGCGTCCGGAAAAAGCAACGAACCGATTACCATCAACAAAACGGCCAGCCCGGCGGCGGACAAACCGACGACTTGCCCGGACAGATCGAGACCCCACGCCGTCTCGAGCCGATGCATGCCGAGCAGCTCTTGCACCGGCGCGAGCCCCAGCACCGCACCGAACCCCGCCACGAGCGCCAGGTAGGCACCCGCCCGACTGGCGCGCTTCCAATACAGCCCGAAGAGCAGCAGCGCGAACGCACCGGTAAAGTAGACGGCTCCCGTCACCGCCATGTAGTCCCACAGGTCATCCCTGAGCGGATACCAGAGGCTCCAGATCAGCAGAAACACGCCGATGACCGCGATGAATATCCGCGTCAGCCGGATGCGCGCCCGCGACGAAAGCGGCCGCCGCAGACAAGGCGCGATGACGTCCTGCGTCAGCACCGAGCTCCAGCACAGCAGATAGCTGTCGTGCGTGGACATGAACGCGGCCAGCATTCCCGCCCCGATCAGCCCGATCAGCCCGATCGGCAGGATCTGGCTCAGGAAGACGGGCATCGCCGCCAGCGTGACCTCGGAGGACGCCGCCCCCCCTTCCGGCAGAAAGACCGCGCGCAGCGCCGGATCGCGCGCGATGTAGACGAACGCGCACACACCGAGGAAATTAGGGATCAGAAAGCGGATCAGGAATCCGATCGATGACCAGATGTAGAGCCGTTTGACCACCGTCGTGTCCTTCGCGGCGCACGCCCGCATGACCGCCGTCTGCCACACCGCGCACGACACCAGCCCCGCCGTGAAAACCATCCACACCACGTAGGTCAGGCCGAAGCCCTCGTCGTGAAACGGATCGAACCCCGCCGCGCCGCGCAGCTCCTGAACGCTCGAGACGATGGGCGCCCAACCCAGCGTCTTGACGGCGAGCACGCACGCCGCGACCAGCCCGAAGGCCAGAACCACGAACTGCACATAGTCGGTGATGACCACGGAGATCATCCCGCCGAGAATCGTATAGAGCAGCACGAGCCCGAGCAGCACGGACATGACCAGCTTCAACTCGGTGTCGGATGTCAGCCCGGTCAGGGCCGTCACGAAGATCGAGCCGGCCTTCAGGAACAATCCCATGTTGAGAATGCCCGCCAGCGCGAGGATCGCCCCGCCCAGCACCCGCACGCCGCGGCCGAAGCGCCTCTCGTAGAACTCCGGGATCGTCATCACGCCCATCTCTCGAAGCGGCACGACGATGAAGCCGGTCATGCCGACGATCAGCGCGACCACGCCGGCGACCAGGCCGATGTGAAAGGCCGCGAACCCGCCGGTGAACCCCTTTTGGGCCGAGTACATCACCGTGACCAGGCCGAGCTCACTGCCGATCATCGTCGCGATCGCCAGGCATGACCGCAGTGCCCGGCCGGCGACGACGTAGTCGGTCATGTTTGAGACGTAGCGGTTGGCGTAAAAGCCGATCGCAACCGTTCCCAGCAGGTACGCCGTCACGATTCCCCAGTCGAGCGGCGAGAAATTCGACTGGAGCGACAGAGAACTGAGATCCATGATCTTTCCGCGTGGAACGGAGACCCGTAGGGTGATTCGAGAGGCTAGAGCGTGCCGGAGCCCGGCGCGGCTGTCAATGGGGTCCAACGCAACCCGCGCCAGCACCGCCGGCCTGACTCGCGCCGCCGCCGACCCGCTGCGTTTGTTGCGAGGTTCGCGAGGCACCCGTTAGCATTGCACCTGACCGAGACCGCGCGCCATCCCGGCGGCGCGCCGACCCGCGAAAGGGACAGTCCATGCTCTGCCTCAGCGTTCTTGCACTCGCGTGCTCGATGGGTTCACAGAACCAACCGTCGGAAACCAAACCGTCGATGCCCGCCATCATCCCGCGACCCGTCGAGCTCGAGCTCCAGTCCGGCACCTTCAGCATCAAGGACTCGACCGCGATCCTCATCCAGAGCCGCGACCCGCAGGCCAAAGCCGTCGGCGAATACCTGGCAAGCTGGCTCCGCCAGCGCACCGGCTTCAAGCTCCCCGTGCGAAAGCTCACCAACAACGCCGACTCGAAGGGCCACTTCCTCCTCGCAACCGCCGGCCGCCACTTGGAAGGGGGGAACGAGGCCTATCACCTGACGATCTCACCCGAGCGCGTCGGCGTCTTCGCCCCGCGAGCCAAGGGCCTGTTCTACGCCGTCCAGACCATTCGCCAGCTTCTGCCCCCCGAGCTGGAGTCCGCCCGGGCCGCCGCCGTCGCCAAGACGAAAAAACCCCTGCACCTGCCCTGCCTGCGCATCACCGACAACCCGCGCTACCGCTGGCGCGGCCTGCTGCTCGACTGCGGGCGGCACTTCATGAGCAAGGAATTCATCAAACGGACCATCGACCTGCTCGCCTACCACAAAATGAACGTCCTGCACTGGCACCTGACCGAGGACCAGGGCTGGCGGATCGAGATCAAGAAATACCCCAAGCTCACCGAGCTCGGCGCCTGGCGAAAGGCCACCCGCGACTCCGAGCAACCCCGCGAAAACGGCCTCTACGGCGGCTTTTATTCGCAGGACGACATCAAGGAGATTGTCGCCTACGCCAAGAGCCGCTTTATTGAGGTCATCCCCGAGATCGAAATGCCCGGCCACTCCGGCGGCGCCCTGGCCGCGTATCCCGAGCTCTCCTGCACCGGCGGGCCGTTCGAAGTCAGCACCCGCTGGGGCGTCCACAAGGACGTCTACTGCGCCGGCGACGACAAGACCTTCGAATTCCTGCAGGACGTCCTGACCGAGGTGATCGAACTATTCCCCGCGCCCTTCATCCACATCGGCGGCGATGAGTGCCCCAAAGACCGCTGGAAAGCCTGCGAAAAGTGCCAGGCCCGCATCAAGGCCGAGGGCCTCGCCAACGAGCACGAGCTTCAGAGCTACTTCATCCGCCGCATCGAGAAGTTCCTGAGCAGCAAGGGCCGTCGCCTGATCGGCTGGGACGAGATCCTCGAAGGCGGCCTCGCGCCGCAGGCGACCGTACAATCATGGCGCGGGCTGAAGGGCGCCGTCGCCGCCGCCAAGGCGGGCCACGACGTGATCTCCTCGCCCACGTCGCACTGCTACCTCGACTACCCCCACTCGAAAGACGATCCCGGCTACCCGAACTGGATGGGCGTAACCAGCCTGGAGCAGATCTACTCGTTCGAGCCGACGCCGAGCGAGTTGTCGCCCGAGCAGGCCAAACACATCCTGGGTGCCGAGTGCAACATGTGGACCGAGCACGCCCCCCAGGACCTCGTGGATAAGCAGGTCTTCCCGCGCCTGTGCGCCCTCGCCGAAGTCACCTGGTCGCCCCAAAAGGCCCGCGACTGGAAGGACTTTTCCGCGAGGATGAAAACCCACTACCGCCGCCTCAAGTCCCTTGGCGTAACCTACTACCGCCCGCCGCCGCCGCCCCCCCGCGCAAAACAACCCTAGCAGTCCGCCCCAGAATGCGCAGGCGCGGGCCGCTGCTGTAGCGGCCGGCGCCTCGCCCGCCGTAGGACACTGAAAACGCCGCCTTGCGCATACCGCCACCGGAATGCAGCCCGCTGTCTGACCAATGCGGCCAAGTGCTAAGCACGGTATGAAAATCCGCGCTCGCACCCTCCCCCAACCCGAGCCACGGGTTTCAACCCGCGCGGCCCCATCCGAGCCCGAAGCGCGAGCGAGGGAATTGCGCGCCCCGCCCGGTGAGGAAGAGGTCCGCCAGCGGCCAGCTTATCGGACGTTCGCAACTCGCGGTGGCGTACCGAGTATCCTAAACTCAGCAAATGGAAGGACAGTTACATGCACTTCAGACGCTTTCACTATCGCGCGGTTGGCAGGAGTGCCATGATTGTGGCACTCTGCGCGGCGCCCGTCATGGCGCAAGAGATACTCTGGCGAGTCTACCTCGATGATGGCGACAAGGCCTACGCTGCGGTCCGATACGCCGAGGCAGAGAAGCTGTACAAGCTCTCCGTGACCGAGGCGGAGAACTTCGGGCGGACGGACCCGCGTTTGGCGCTCAGCCTGAACAACCTGGCGATGCTGTACGACACGCAGGGCAAGTACGATCAAGCCGAGCCGCTGTTCAAACGCTCGCTGGCGATCAATGAGAAAGCCCTCGGCCCCGAGCACCCGGACGTGGCAGCCAGCCTGAACAACCTGGCGGAGCTGTACCGGGTGCAGGGCAAGTACGATCAAGCCGAGCCGCTGTACAAACGCTCGCTGGCGATCAAAGAGAAAGCCCTCGGCCCCGAACACCCGGACGTGGCGCTCGGCCTGAACAACCTGGCGGCGCTGTACGACACGCAGGGCAAGTACGATCAAGCCGAGCCGCTGTACAAACGCTCGCTGGCGATCTATGAGAAAGCCCTCGGTCCCGAACACCCG
>JACZRH010000316.1 GCA_022574815.1 Planctomycetota bacterium
CTCGCGGGACTTCACACAGGGCACGCGAGCCCGACCCCGATGGCCGGACTCGGTCTTGCGGCACAAAAGACGGGATCAAGTAAGTGCGCCGTGGCTCGCTCTGCGCACAACAGGCGCCCAAGCCCCACGTCACTGGCCGGGAATGGGATTGCAGGGAACGAATCGTCGAAGACGACATTAATGCGGTGTAAGCGAATAAGGCGCATTTATGAATGACGGTTTATAAACTCACCCGCAATCCAATTTGCCACCCGTCCTTTGTTAATCCGAAATGTCCTAGCGCAGAGCCTACTCTCATTATTGAACGTGTCAACAAGAATCTTCGGGTTTTTGGCGTGCGGGCGCGGGGGCGCGTCATTCCCATTCAATTGTGCTCGGCGGCTTGCTGGAGATGTCGTAGGCGACGCGGTTGACGCCCGCAACCTCGTTGATGATGCGGTTGCTGACCGTCGCGAGCAACTCGTGGTCGATGTGAACCCAGTCGGCGGTCATGAAATCGCTCGACTCCACCAGCCGTAGGACGATCAGGTTCTGCCCCTCGTAGGAGCGCCCGTCGCCCATCACGCCCACGCTGGCGATCGGGACCAGCACCGCGAAGGCCTGTGCGACCTTGCGGTACCAACCGGCGGCGGTCAGCTCTTCCAGCAGGATCTCGTCCGCCGACCGCAGCAGTTCCAGGCGCGCCGGCGTCACTTCGCCGGAGACCCGCACGGCCAGGCCGGGGCCCGGGAAGGGGTGTCGCCAGACCATGTCTTCGGGCAGCCCGAGCGCCTCGCCGATCTGCCGCACCTCGTCCTTGAAGAGCAGCCGTAGAGGCTCGACCAGCTCGAACCCGAGCTCGGCCGGCAGGGCGCCGACGTTGTGGTGCGACTTGATGACGGCCGCGTGGCCGGTCGGCCCGTGGCCGGACTCGATCACGTCGGGGTAGATGGTTCCCTGCGCGAGGAAATGCGCGTCTTCGATTCCGGTCGCCTCGGCCTTGAAGACCTGAATGAACTCGTGCCCGATGATCCTGCGCTTCTCCTGCGGGTCGGTCACGCCGGCCAAGGCGCTGAGGAACCGCTCGCGCGCGTCGGCGACGCGCAGCCTCATGCCGAAGTGCCCGTGAAAAGTCGCTTCGACCAGTTCCTGCTCGTTGTTGCGCAGCAAGCCGTTGTTGACGAAGATGCAGACGAGCCGATCGCCGATCGCGCGGTGAAGCAGGGCGGCCACGACGCTGCTGTCGACGCCGCCGGAAAGCCCGCAGATCACGCGTTGACGCTCCCCGACCCGTGCCCGGACATCGGCGACCGTCGATTTGATTACGCTCTCGACCCGCCAGTTGCCGGCGCAGCCGCACACGTCGTACAGGAAATTGCGGATGATCTGCCCGCCCAGCGGCGTGTGGGTTACTTCGGGATGAAACTGCACGCCGAACACGGGCCGCTCGCGGTGCCGAACGGCGGCGATGGGGCAGTTCGCGGTGACGGCCAGCGGCTCGAATTCCTCCGCGATCTCGCTGACGATGTCGCCGTGGCTCATCCAGACGGAGGTCTCGGCGGGCAGATGCGCCAGGACGCCTTCGGGGCGCTCGATGCGCAGCCGGACGCGGCCGTACTCGCGCGTCTTGCTCGCGGTGACGCTGCCGCCGAGCAGTTTGCAAGCGACCTGCATGCCGTAGCAGATGGCGAGCACGGGGATGTCGAGCTCGAAGATGCCGGCGTCGCAGGTGGGCGCGCCGTCGCCGTACGCGCTGGCCGGCCCGCCCGAGAGGATGATTCCCTTGGCGCCCAGCGTGCGGAGCTGGTCGGGCGTCGTCGTGGGGGTGAGCAGTTCGCTATAGACGTGGTTCTCGCGCACCCGGCGGGCGATGAGCTGCGAATACTGGCTGCCGAAATCGAGGATCGCGATGGTTTCGCGTGGTTTCATGGGGCACGGATACCGCGCCAAGGCCGCCGGGTCAATTTCGCCGGTCAGGTGTGCCCGTCGGCGCACACACCCGATTCATTCGGACGCCCGAGTGGTCCCGGCGAACCGCTTCCAGACCAGGTAGAAACCGCCGATCACCAGTAAGAGCATCGAGGTATAAAGCATGTCCTTCGGCTCGTTCCAGGCGATATTCACCGCCAGCGCGAGCTGAAACAGAATCAGCGCTGCGGAGAGAATCGGCCCGAACGGGCATCGGAAGACCCGCTCGGAACGCTCGCGCTCCCGCCACCGAAACACGATCAGGCTTCCGTACGACAGGCCGAACAGAATGGCGGCGGCGAAGAAATAGATGTTCAACATTTGGCGGAAATCGCGATTCAGCGCGAGGACGATCGCAAACGCAGCGACGATCAGCAACGCCGGCACCGGGGCTTGGGTCCGCGACATGCGGCTCATGAAGCCGAACGCCAGACCGTCGCGCGCCAGCGCGAAGGTCACGCGGATCGTCGCCAGCATCGTCGAGCTGACCGACCCCAGGCACGCCACCATCGCGACGATCAACATGGCGTTACGCCCCTTGGGTCCGAAGAGCCGACTCATGGCTTCCCCCGGCGCCGACGCGTGCCCCGCCATTTCCGCGGGCGAGAGAATGCGCAAAACCGCCACATTGACCAGCACGTAAAGCACAATCAGCGTGAGCGTCGCGCCGACGATCGCACGGGGCAGAGCGCGGCGAACGTCCTTGATCTCCTCGGCCATCTTGACCGAGTCGGTCGTGCCGTCGTACGCCCAAAGCGCCGGCAACATGGCGCCGATGAAGAGGGGCAGAAACGCGATTCCGCTCGCGCCGCTCGCGGGTGCGGTCGTCGGTCGCGCGGCGATTCCGGAGCCGAGCGACAGTCCGAGGACGATCATGGCCAGCAGCGCGACGATCTTGATCACGGTGAGCGCGTTTTGCGCGCCCGCTCCGACACGCAGGCCGATCGTGTTGATTCCAGTGATCGCAACGATCGCCGCCGCCGCGAGCGGTCCGGACCACACCGCCGGATCGACTTGCACGAGGTCGGAAGTGAAATCACCGAACGCCGCCGCGATCGCCGCGACGCTTCCGCCGATGATGAAGATCGTATAAGCCCACCCGAAGAAGAACGCGACGAACTCGCCGTAGGCCTCACGCAGGTAGACGTACTCGCCGCCGGCGCGCGGGAAACGTGTGGCCAGTTCGGCCGTGACGAGCCCTTGCAGCAAGACCACCAGGCCGGCGGCGAGCCAGGCGGCGATGATCAGCCACGGGGTCCCCAACACCCCCGCGACCTCGCCCGGCGTTCGGAAGATTCCCGACCCGATCGCCACGCCCATGCCGATCAGCCACGCCGTCGGGGTGCCCAGGATTCGCTTCAGCGGCTTCGTGTCCGACATGCCGAGCGTTCCGCGTTTCTTGGGTCGGTTTCGCGCCGATCCGGTGAGAGCGAACCCGGCTCGTCCCGAGCTCCCTTCCGGCCGCGATCGGTAGCATACCGCAGGCGAAGCGGGGCGCGCAGGTTTCAGGGTTCAGGGTTCGGGGTTCAGCGGTAGGCGTGCGAGTCAGTTCAGTGTGCCGAGCAGGGGTCGCGGCCCTCTTTGAGCCCGCACGTGTGTGGAAACTCCCGGGCAGAATCTTGAATCCTGAACCCCGAGCCCCGCGCTACGCCCGCGCTGGCTCAAATCAGTCGGCTAGAGAGGTTTCTTCGTGAAGGAATCCTGCGAAACGAACTCCGTCGGCGGATCGTCCTCGAAGCCGAGCTGCAGCTTGGCCGCCTCGGACATGCGCTCCGGCGACCACGGCGGTTCCCAGACGAGCTCGACCTTGGCCGCGCTGACTCCCTCGACCCCCTTGGCCTTGGATTCGACCTGCCCCGGAAGAATTCCGGCCACCGGGCAGGCCGGCGAAGTCAGCGTCATGCGAATCGCGACGGCGCAGACCTCGTCGACCTCGATTTCGTATATGAGCCCCAAGTCGTAGATGTTGACCGGGATTTCCGGGTCATGCACCGTCCGCAGGGCTTCGATGACTTTCGTTTTGATGTCGTCGCTGGTCGGTTCGCTCATGGACGCACCTCGCTTCCAGTACACTACACGGAAAGGGAATCGCCAAACGTCATGCTGAGCGGAGCGAAGCATCTTGTCTGGGATTCGGCAAGATTCCTCGCTGCGCTCGGAATGACGATGTTCAGCACTTTCCGCACTTGTCCGCCACGCCTCGTTCCGCCGCACGTCATTCGGTCGTCACGTCTTCGAATCGGTTATTGAGGGCGGCGTCGAACGCGTGCCACGCCAGCGTGGCGCACTTGACGCGGGCCGGGTATTGCCCGACGCCGGCGAAAGCCTTCAGCTTGCCGAGCTCGGGCCCGTTGTCGCCGACGGTTTCTTTGCCGGTGATGAGCGCGTGAAACCGCCGAAAGAGCTTCTCGGCCTGCTCGCGTGTCTTGCCCTTCACGGCTTCGGTCATGAGCGACGCCGAGGCGGTCGAGATCGCGCAGCCGGCGCCTTCAAACATCACGTCCGTGACGACATCATCTCGCAGATTCAAGAAAACGGTGAGCCGGTCGCCGCAGAGCGGATTGTTGCCCTCGGCGTGACGGTCGGCGCCCTCGAGCCGGCCGAAGTTGCGCGGCCGGCGGTAGTGGTCCAGGATCAGTTCCTGATACAAGTCGTCGAGATCGGTCATCCGCTCAGTTCTCTACATTACAATGAAAACGGCAGGAACGAACCGACCCGCCGCACTATTCGCCGAACACCTCGATCACATGCCGCACGGCGGCGACGAACGCGTCCACTTCCTTCTTCGTATTGTACAACGCCAGCGACGCTCGGCAGGTCGCGGGGACCTTGAAATGGTCCATGACGGGCTGCGCACAGTGATGCCCGGTGCGAATCGCCACGCCGGCCTGGTCGAGAAACGTGCCCGCGTCGTGCGGGTGGATGCCGTCGATCACGAACGACACGACCGCGGCCTTGTTTCGCGCGGTGCCGATCAGGCGCACCTGTGGGATCGCCGACAGTGCCTCCGTCGCGTAGGCCAGCAGGTCGTCCTCGTACGCCTTGATCCGCTCCAGCCCCAACTCCGTCAGATAGTCGATCGCCGCGCCCAGCCCGATCACGCCGGCGATGTTGGGCGTGCCGGCCTCGAACTTGTGCGGGACCTTGTTGTAGATCGTCTTCTCGAAGCTGACCGAGGTGATCATTTCGCCGCCGCCCTGGTACGGCGGCATCGCTTCGAGCCGCTCGAGCTTTCCGTACAGCACGCCGATGCCGGTCGGGCCGAACATTTTGTGCCCGGAGACGGCG
>JACZRH010000042.1:0-311 GCA_022574815.1 Planctomycetota bacterium
GTAGGCGTAGCGCAGGCGAACCTCGCGACCGGGAGCGAGCCGGAAGAATTTCTTGGGCGGGTCTTCCATGAAGTCGCTGCGTTCGATGTAGAGTTCTTTCGAGAAGGGTACTTTGCGCCGGCCGGCGGACTCGTCCTCGGGGTTGTTGACGGCTTCGAGCCAATCGACCTTGTCGGGCCAGTTCGTGATTACGACCTTCAAGGGCCGCAGCACGCACAGGACGCGCGGGGCGGCCTTGTTGAGGTGCTCGCGGGCGCAGTGCTCCAGGAGCGCGACCTCGGTGATCCCCCCGAATTTCGCGACACCCACCC
>JACZRH010000042.1:321-23251 GCA_022574815.1 Planctomycetota bacterium
GACTCGGGCGTGTAACCGCGGCGACGCAGACCGGCGAGGGTCGGCAGGCGCGGGTCGTCCCAGCCGCGGACGTGCCCGCCGCCGACCAGCTCGAGCAGTTTGCGCTTGCTCATGACCGTATAGCTGAGATTCAGCCGGCCGAATTCGATTTGTTGCGGGTGCGGGATCGGTGAGCCCCATTCGCTGTCCGGCCCGCGGTCCCGATTGACGGCGTCGATGAACCAGTCGTACAGCGGGCGGTGATTCTCGAACTCGAGCGTGCAGATGCTTTGCGTGACGTTTTCGATCGAGTCCTCCAGCCCGTGCGCCCAGTCGTACATCGGATAGACGCACCAGTCGTTGCCCGTGCGATGGTGCGCCGCGTGCAGGACGCGGTACATGACCGGATCGCGCAGGTTGAGGTTTGGACTCGCCATGTCGATCCGAGCCCGCAGCACCTTGGAGCCGTCGGCGAACTCGCCTTGGCGCATGCGTTCGAACAGCTCGACGTTTTCCTCGACCGAGCGGTCGCGGAACGGGCTGTTGCGGCCGGGCTTCGTAAGCGTGCCGCGGTTCTCGCGAATCTCGTCGGCGGTCTGATCATCGACGTAGGCCAAGCCCTTGCGGATCAGCTCGACCGCCCAGTCATGGAGTTCCCGAAAATACTCCGAACCATACTTGACGCCGGCGGCCGGGTCGTCGACGCGGACGCCGTCCCAGCGAAAGCCGAGCCAGCGCACGTCCTCGATGATCGCCCGGACGTATTCGTCCTCCTCTTTGACCGGGTTGGTGTCGTCGAAGCGCAGGTTGCACTGGCCGCCGTAACGCTGGGCCAAGCCGAAGTTGAGACAAATGCTCTTGGCGTGGCCGATGTGGAGCAGTCCGTTGGGCTCGGGCGGAAAGCGCGTGTGGACGCGCCCGCCCCATTTGCCGCTGCGGTTGTCATCCTCAATGATCTGCTCGATGAAGTTCAACGAGCGGTTCTCGTCCTTATCGGGCATCTTCGGGGCTACCTTGGCCCAATCAGTTACTGGAATCGACCCTGCGAATGATAGGCCGCATGGAGTCCAGTGGCGAACACGCCCACGGGTCGCGCCGCTGGCAACCTGAGGCCGCCTGAGCAAGCATCCACCTTCTGAACACTCGCGCGGCTTTGCGATCGGGCAAGAAAACCATCGGCGAAGCCCGTTTCCTCGCGTATGATAAACGCAACCTGGAGGTTTAATGGCCGAGGCGAACGACGCGCGCGAAGTGGAGATGATTCGCGCCGCCATCCGCGGCGACGCCGACGCGTTCGACGCCGTGGTGCGGCACTACTCGGCTCGGCTGCGCTGGCTTATCCAGTTGCGGCTCTCGCCGGCGATTCGCGCGCGGGTCGGCCCGGATGATGTCCTGCAAGAGACGTTTCTCGTCGTTGCCAAGCAGCTTAGCTCGCTGGAGATCGACAGCGAAGCCGCGTTCTGGACCTGGCTGTGCCGCGTGGTCGAGCAGCGGCTGATCGACGTGCGCCGCCGCCACGTGCAGGCCGCCGCCCGCGACGTCCGCCGCGAGCAGCCGATCGGCCCGGCCAACCCGCAGTCGGCCAGCGTGCGGCTCGCCAACGTGCTGATGGACAGCGGCACGTCGCCGAGCGGGAAGCTGCGTACCGCCGAGCAGCGTGAGGGCCTGGAGGCCGCGCTGGCCACCTTGCCGGCGTCTTATCGCGAAGTGATCGTGCTGCGCATTCTGGAGGGTCTGAGCGTCAGCGAGGCGGCCGAGATCATGGGCCGCAGCCCGGGGGCCATCAGTGTCTTGCTGAGCAAGGCAGTTCGCCGACTGGGGACGCAAATAATGGCGAATGAACCGAAATCCGAACCGAGGTTCGGCGTTTCCTAGAGTACGATCGCATGCGCGCGGAATTGGACAGCGAGTGTGTCGTTTGACCGCGCCGCTTACTACACCGCGCAAGAAGTGTTGAAATTCGTCAGTCCGAGCGCAGCGCGGAATCTTGCCGGGCTGCGGGCCGGAGGCTTCGCTGCGAACAGCGTGACGTTTAATGCTTCGCGCCACAGGTAGAAGTCACCCTTCAGGTGACGGCCGCTGGATAGTCTTGGTGCTCTCGTGAAACCCGGATCTTCCGCAATTCGCACGACGACATTTTCCGCCACACAGACTGCCGGCGGCGCGGGCGTGTTCGATTCAATCCTGGAGCAGATGCGCCGGGGCGAAACGCCCGACGTGGAGCGACTGACCGCGCAGAATCCGGAGCTGGCCGACGAGATTCGGCAACTGGTCAAGGTGGTGGCCTTCGTGCAGGGAGCGGCCAACGCGTCCGATCCGTCGGCGGCGCTCGATGCCCGCGTCGCCGTCTCGCCGAAAAAACCCGTCCTGGGTGATTTCGAGATCGTGCGCGAGATTGCCCGCGGCGGCATGGGCGTGGTCTACGAGGCCATCCAGCGCTCGCTCGACCGTCGCGTGGCACTCAAGGTCATGCTTCCGGGCATCACCGTTTCGCGCGAGGCCCTGGAACGCTTCTCGCGCGAGGCCCGCACCGCCGGCGGCTTGCAGCACCAGCACATCGTCCCGGTCTACGCCATCGGCGAAGAGGACGGCGTGCCCTTCTACGCCATGCAGTACATCGAAGGCGAATCGCTTTCGGACTATCTCAAGAACGTGCGCAGCGAGCAGGGCGCGTTGGACTCCGAGCACTTCCGGCGCGTCGCCGAGTGGGGCGCCCAAGCCGCCGCGGCGCTGGACTACGCGCACCGTTGCGGCGTCGTGCACCGCGACATCAAGCCTTCCAACATGCTGCTCGACCGCGACGGCGACGTGTGGCTGACCGATTTCGGCCTCGCGCGGCGCGACACGAACGTGACCATCACCGTGTCCGGCGACGTACTGGGAACCGTGCGCTACATGTCCCCGGAACAGGCCCGCGGCGGCTCGGGGCGGATCGACGAGCGTACCGACGTGTACTCGCTCGGTGTCTCACTTTACGAGCTGCTGACGCTGCGCCCGCCTTTCGACGGTCCCGACCGCGAATCGACATTGAAACAGGTTTTGCTCGACGAACCCAAGCGGCTGCGCCAGCTCATCAAGGCCCTGCCCAAGCCGCTGGAAACGATTGTCCATCGCGCTCTGGAGAAGGAACCCGAGCGGCGCTATCCCAGCGCGGCACTGATGGGTGAGGATTTGCGACGCTACCTGAAGGGCGCGCCGCTGCTCACCAAGCCGCCTGGACTGATCGGGCAGCTCCGCCGAATGGCCGTGCGGCACAAAGCGGCCGCGGCGTTCGTGTCGGCGCTCTTTGCAGTCGTGCTGGGCTTCGGACTGTGGATGAGCTGGCTCTATGCGGACGCCGAGCGCCTCCGAACCGACGCCGAGCACGAGCGCACCTTGGCCGTTCAGGCGGCGCATAAGAGCGAGCGCATCAACACGTTCTTTCAGGACATGCTCGCCTCAGCGGACCCGGGCAAGCTCGGGCGTGAGATCACCGTGCTCGAGGCCCTTAACCAAGCGGCGCTCACCGTCGGTGAAGGTCTGAGCGACGAGCCCGAGCTCGAGGCCGGCCTGCGCCTGGCTGTGGCGCGCACCTATCAAAGCCTCGGTCAGTACCACGAGGCCGAAACGCACGCGCGCCGCGCCGTCGAACTCAATGAGCGCGTGCGCGGGGCCGATGACGCCCAAACGCTCTTTGCTCGGACCTGTCTGGCCGACGTGTTGCTCGATTTTGGCAAGGCCGGCGACGCGGAAACGCTCTACCGCTCGATCTACGAAACGTGGCAGCGTTTGGAGGGTGACGAACACGCCGAGACCCTTGGCGCGCACAACCGCCTCGGACGCGCGTTGGCCGCCCAGGCTCGCCATAGCGAGGCCGAAGTGATCCTGCGCGAATCGGTGGAGGGTCTGCGGCGCGTGCTGGGGCCGGAACACGCCAACACGGTGGCCGCAATGGGCAGTCTCGCGAATCTGCTCGTGGAATTACACAAGGTGGACGAAGGCGAGGCGCTGCTGAACGAGGTGCTGGCGATTGAGCGCGGCCGGTACGGAGAAGACCACCCCGCCCCGCTCGCCGCCTTGCGCGAGTTGGCCCATTTCTACCGTGCGCAGGGGCGGCTCGACGAGGCCGAGGCGACCGCGCGGCGGGTATTCGAAATCTCGACGCGCGTGCTCGGCGAGGAGCACCGGGACACGCTCAGCGCGTCGAACCTGCTGGCACTGCTGTTGCGCGACCTGGGTAATCTGCACGACGTCGAACCGATCTACCGCAGAATCATCGAGGTGCTCGAGCGCACGCTCGGCGAAGATCACCCCCACACGCAGGCCACCTGGAACAACCTCGCGTCGCTGCTTCAGGATCTCGGCCGCTACGACGAAGCCGAGGAAATCCTCAAGCGCTTGATCAAGGCCCGCTCCGAACGGTACGGCGAGGATCATCCCTCCACGATCACTTCGATCAACAACCTGGGCACTCTCTACCAGGAGCAGCGCCGGCTGGACGAGGCCGAGACGATGCTCCGCCAAGCGGTCGAGGCGACGCGAAGCCACTACGGGGCCGATCATCCCCGCCTGCTGACCACGCTCTCCAATCTCGCGCTGCTGCTCGCGAGTCGGGAGAAGTTCGACGAGGCCGAACCGCTCATGCAAGCTGTCCTGCAAACCAAGCGGCGCGTGCTCGGCGCCGAACACCCCAGCACGCTGGCGACGCTGTTCAATCTGGCCTCGCTCTGCTATGACCGCGGCGAGCTGCAACGCTCCGAAACGCTCTCGCGCGAGGCCCTGGCCGGCTGCGAAAGAACGCTCGGGCTCGAACACCCGAACACCATCCTGGCCATGCACCATCTCGGATCTACGCTCGCCGAACAAGGAAAGTACGAAGAGGCTGAGACGTTCATTCGTCGCGCACTGCAGCTTCAAATCAAGACGGTCGGCGAGAACCACCCGTTCACTCTGGTCTTTCGGTCGGACCTCGGGCGGACGCTCTTTCGTCTCGGCCGGTTCACGGAAGCCGAGCAACTGTTTCGCTCCGTGCTCGAGCAGGGCCGAACCGACTCGCGCACCGGCGACTGGCAAGTGGCCTGGTTCCGCTTGTGGCTCGGGCGCTGCGTCGCCGCCCAAGGCCGCTACGAGGAGGCCGAAGCAGCCATCGTCGATGGATATCAGGCGCTCAAAGCCGAGCTGGGTGAAGAACACCGGCACACGCGCGAGGCCCTGGCGGCGGTCGTGCGACTCTATGAAGCGTGGGGCAAGGCGGACCGCGCCGCCGAGTTCCGCGCGGCCCTCCAAGCCCTTCCCGACAACAAGAAATGAGCGCCGGTCAGGGCCCGTTCCGCCACCAAGAGATGCGGTCACTGGGGTTGCGCGCGTACGTCGCCGTGATCAGGTCGGCACCATTGGCGCCGTCGAGATTGGCGGCGGCAACGTCGCTCAAACCATCGTAGCCGCTGGCAACCGTTTCGGGCGCCCATCCGCCGCCGGGCAGTCGCGAATAAAGCAGCAGCTCGGCGGCCTCGTTCGAGGCCACCGCGATGTCGGTCAGCCCGTCGCCGGTGAAATCGTCGGCCGCGACGCGCGCGAAGAGCCCGTTGAAGGCGGCGTCAATCGTGCCGAGCGTCCAGGCGGCGTTCGGATTCGTGCCGGGGTCGTAGCTCGCGAGTCCCACGCTGTAGTCGGGCGTGGTCACCACTAGCTCGAGCTCGGCGTCCTGGTCGAGGTTCACCAACTCGATGTCGTAGGGCAGCATCGGCGTCGCGATCACTTGCTTTTGAAAGGTCGCGTCGCCGCCGGCCCGCACCGTCCGGTACCAGGCGATCTCGCTTCCGAGCCGGCCGAGGGCCAGCAGGTCTTGGATACCGTCGCCGTCGACATCATGGCGGAGGATCTTCTCGACGCCGCGCAAGTTGGCGTCGATGGCGATGGGTGGACTCCACTCCACGCCGAAGGACATGTTACGGATCCAATACAGCCCGTTGCCGAGTGTGTTGCCGTTGTCTTCGACCTCGAGGGCGCCGACGACGATGTCGGCGAATCCGTTGCCGGTCAGGTCAAGACACTCGATCGAGCGCGCTCCCCAAATGCTGAAGCGCGGGAAGGTAACCTGGTGCGTCGTCCACGTTCCGGTCGCTACGCCGGGGTTCTCGTACCACACGACCTCGCCGGCCGAGGAAAAGCCCACATTGCGGTCGAAGAGCCCGACCGCGGCGATGTCCGGATCGCCGTCGTTGTCGATGTCCCCCACGCATACGTCCATGGCGACGATCGCACCGATGCCGGAGACCTCGACCGTGGTCCAGTTCCGGCCCGCGCCGTTGTTGACATAGAGCCTGACGGCGTCGGTGAGGCTCAGGGCGGCGACGATGTCGATGTCGCCGTCGTTGTCGATGTCGATGGGTTCGACGTTCTGCCCGTGCATGCCCTGGCCGTCGATGAGCTGCTCGGTGAATCCGCCCGGGCCGCCGCCATTCGGATCCGGATCGGGGTCCGGGTCGGGATCGGGATCGGGATCGGGGTCCGGATCAGGATCCCGCAACTGCGTGACCGCGACGATCATGGTGTCGGTCGCCGAGCGCTCCGACAAATCGTCGTAGACCTCGAGTTGCATCGTAAAGATCGTCCGCAGCGTCACGTCGGGCGCCGTGAACGTCGGACGGACCGGATCGCTCAGGTCGAGCTGAAGCACCGGCGTGGCCGGCTCGAGCTGCGTCCAGGTATACGTCAATTGGCCGCCCGACGGGACGCGGCTCCCCGAACCGTCGAGCGTCACCAGCTCGCCCGCCATGGGATTGTGCTGGTCCGGACCGGCGTCCGCGATCGGCGGCGGAATGTAGCCCTGGGGCCGAACCTCGACCTCCATCCAGTCGTTGCTGGATTTCACGCCGTCCTCGGTTTCGCCGTAGACGAGCAGCAAGAAGCGGAAAGTCACCGGATTCTCGCCGACCTCGGGCGCCTCGAAGGTAGCGACGGGCGCGCTGGCGTCGTCGAACTCGACCATGAGGACCTCGGGCAACGGGATTTGCTGCCAGAGGTATTCGGTGATCTCGCCGTCGAAGTAGTGGTAGCTGGCGGTCGCGTCGAGCGAAACGACGTCGCCGGCGGTAACGATCAGGTCGGGGCCGGCATCGGCGATGGGGCCGCTGGCCTCGACCGTCAGCACCGCGAAGCTCACGTCCGAGTTTCCTTGGTTGTCGCGCACGGTCTGGGCGAATGTGTACCGCACGGCGCTGCGAACAAAGGGCGCGACAAACTCGGGTGCGGCCGAGTTCGGCTCTTCGAGTACGACGTCGGGCATCTGCTCCCGAGTCAAACGCTGGTACACCGACACCTTGCCGGTCATGCCCCACTCATGGGTAATCGGATCGCCTTCGGGGTCGCTGCTGGCCGAGCCGTCCAGAGTGACGGTCTCCCCGCCGAGAAACACAGTCCGTTCGATTTGACTCCGCGCCTGCGGCGGTTGATTGCCCGGCTCTTCCTCGCCGGTTGGCTCCGGATCCGGATCGTAGAACGGCGGGAGCACGATTTCTTCGGTGTCGTCGAGTCCGATACAGCCCGCGCAGCTCGTTAGCATCGCCGCGCCGGTCAGTGCCAGTGTCGCAATTCTCGTCGTGCATCCGGTCATTCGAACTCTCCGGTCGATCCGAGGTCTCCAGGGCCAATCGCTTGCCCATACGGGAAAGAAACGTCGGTGCGCCCGCTGGCTTAACCCGATGCCCGGATCGATCACGGAGCGTCAGCCCCGGCCGCGCCCCCCGGACGCTGGAGCCGCGAGGTTTGTTGGGGTAGGGTGCCGAGTCGCAGCGCACGTCACCGAATCGGATGGGCCGAGTGACGACGACGCGGGCGCACCCGCCAGACGTCTGGAGAAGAACCGATGGAATTCGAGAAGCTCGTGGCCGAGCGGCGCTCGGTGAGTCGTTTTGACCCCGGTCATTCGATCAGTGACGCCGAGTTAAAGTCGCTGTTCGAGCAGGTCGTGCTCTCGCCGTCCTCATTCAACCTGCAACATTGGCGGTTCGTGGTCGTGCGTGACGCCGAGAACAAGGCGAAGCTGCGCAAAGCCGCGCTGGGCCAAGCGCAGGTCGAGCAGGCCTCCGCGACGATCGTCGTGATCGGCAAGCTCGACGCGCACACGGATGCGGCGACGCTCTACGCCGACACACCGCCCGAGGTGCGTGACAACCTCGTCCCGATGATCGAGCAATTCTACGCCGACAAGCCGCAATTGCAGCGCGACGAGGCGGTTCGCAGCGTTTCGCTGGCGGCGATGACGCTGATGTACGCGGCCCGCGACATGGGCTACGCCACCGGCCCGCTGATCGGGTTCGACCCGCAGGCGGTCAGCGACCTGATCGGTCTCGACGGGAACCACATTCCGGTCCTGCTGATCGCGATCGGCAAACAGGTCGGCGACCTGCGTCCCCGCTCGGCGCGTCTGCCGGTCAGCGAAGTCGTGCGGCTCGAGACGATGAGCGGCCCGGGGCCGACCTGAAGCGCGCAACGCTTTCCAGATCCAACGTTTCTTGCGAACGACAAATTCATACGCGGATGGCGGCCGCGCACGCGTGCCTCTGCGTATCGCCTGCAAACTGCCGATTTCCTGCCGAGCTGCGCAAGTTCTGCGAGCCAGCCACCGAACCCTGAACCCCGAACCCTGAATCCTTGCGTTGCGCCCCGGGGCGGCGCTCGACGGCAGCCGATTCTGGGAGGTTATGAACGGCCGCGCGGTTTGTAATAGCGGCTTGCTCGGGCATCGGTTAGGCTATTCGTAGAAGGACCGCGGGCGTGGCATGAACCTGCGTTAAGCGCGTGCTGGGCAGCGACGCACCGCCGTTGCCGACGAAACACTCGCCGGCGCTACGGCAGTGTTCCCCGATCGCCCGAATTTGCAGCGCGGTCCTCGCTGATCTGGCGCAAGCTGGAGGTGTGCAATGATTGAGCTCCTGGCTGTCCCACTAATTCTCGCGGCCTCGTTGCTCGCGACGATGACCACGATCTATTGGATCTGCGCGATTCTCGGCGGCGGGTTGCTGGTGATCTCGACGATGACGGGCGGAGACGCGGACGTCGGCGGCCACGTGGACGCTGACTTTGACGTGGACGTCGACGCGGGTGACGTGTCGATCGAGCACGCCGGCCACCTCGACGCCGCAAGTGCCGGCGCCATGTCGCTTTCGGCGTGGCTTTCGATGCGGTTCGTCGTGTTCTTCATGGCGGTGTTCGGCATCGTCGGCTTGGGGTTGACGTATCTGACCGAGAGCGGCGTGAGTGCCGGTCTGACGCTGGGCATCGCGCTGGTCGCGGGGGTCTGCGTCGGGCAAATCGTTCATCAGCTCGTGCGTGCGGTGCAGAGAAACTCCGGCGACAGCACGCCGCGCCCGCAGGACTACGTGAACAAACTGGCGCGGGTGAACATCGCGTTCAGCGCGCCGGACAAAGGGGAAGTGGCCTTGCAGGTGCGCGGGACCAAGCGCTATGTGCCTGCGGTGGCGAAACGCTCCGAAGCGGCGTTTGCCCGCGGCGACGACGTGGTGGTCGTCAGCTACCGCGGCGGCGTGGCGGAGGTGGTTTCACGAGAAGATTTCGAACAGTTGCACGGATAACGTCCAGGGAGGTTTCGAATGGACAGCTTGCTCCTCGCACAGGCCGGGACCACGGGGATTTTCTTCGGGGTCGTCGGGTTAGCCTTTATCGTGGCGATCTTTGTAACGGTTGCCAAGCTGATCGTCGTCGGCAACCCCAGCGAAATGGTGGTCATTACGGGCGCCAGGCAGCGCGACGGATCGGGGTACAAAGTGTTGATCGGCGGACGCAAGATCGTCATTCCGATCTTCAACAAGGTCTTGCGCCTCAGCCTGCGCAACATGCAGGTTGCGCTGGAAGTCAAGGCGCAGGCCGGCGGCGGGACGATGATGCCGATCACGGTGACCGGCGTCGCTAACGTGAAGGTCTCGTCCAACCCCGCCGAGCGCGGCGCCGCGATCGAGCGCTTCCTCGGCCAGCCGGAGCAGGAAATGCAGCGCGTGGCGCGCGAGACGCTCGAAGGCGGACTGCGGGCGGTGATCGGCAAGATGACGCCCGAGCAGATCGTCGAGGACCGCGACTTGTTCGTCTCCACGGTCATGCAGGAGGTCTCGGACGACTTCCGCAAGCTCGGCATGATCATCGACAGCGTCAACATTCAGAACGTCCACGACGACCAGGAATACCTCGAGTCCATCGCACGCAAGGCGCGGGCGAACGTCATTTCCGAGGCGCGAAAGACCGAGGCGGCCCGGGCGGCCGAGGCGGTGGTCAAGGAGGCCGAGGCCAATGCTTCCGCCCGCACGGCCAAAGCCAACCGCGACGCCGAAGCGAAATTGGCCGAAGCGTCTTCGCGGCAGAAGGCCGAGCAGGCCCGCTACTCGGCCGACACGGCGATCGCCGAGAGCCAGAACACGCTCCGCATGCGCCAGGCCGAGCTGGCCCGCGAGGCGGCCATCAAGGAGGCCGAGCAGCAGAAGGCCGAGGCCCAGGTCGAGCAGGCCCGCCTGGCCGCGACCGATGTCGCCAAGGCGTTCGCCGAGCGCGACATTGCCAAGGCCAAGGCGGAAGGCGACGCGGCTTCGGTCATGGAAGAGGGCAAGGCCCGCGCGTCGGCGATCGAGCAGATCGGAGCATCGATCCAGAAGCATCCGGAAGCGCTGAAGGTCATGCTGATCGAGATGATGCCGTCGATCGTTCAGGAGTTGGCGAGCACGGTCAAGGACGTCGATCTCGGCCAAGTCACGGTCATCGACAGCGGCGACGGGCGGGCGATGGCCGGGGCGGCCTTGGGCCGGGCCCGAATGCTGTCCGAGTCGCTGGCGACGGTCGAATCGCTGCTCGGCATCGACCTGAAAGCACTGTCGCAGGGCATTGCCGGGCGTATGGGCAAGACGGCCGAGAAGGACACCGCACCCGCCCCTGCCGAATAGGCCGTTTTCTTATATCGGACCCATCGGGCCGGGCCTTCGCGCCCGGCCCGTGTTCATATCCGCGATGCGGGACTTGCGCCACGAGCGGGTCCGTGCCGCGGTGCCGCAGGCGGACCGGGGCCACGACGGCTCTGTTGTGCAGCGGCGCTGGTTTCTGCAAGATTCTGTATTCGCGACAACATCCCTAAGGTAAGATCGGTGCATGCTCCAGTCGGGAAAGAACCTCGGGACAGCGGCAGACGCGTCGGAGCGTGGGGGCGATCGCGCGGCGTTCGCTGAGCAGTTCAAAGCGTCCTTTCGAACGTTCTGGTACCTCGCCGTCGCGATCGTTCGCGATCATGCGCTCGCCGAGGATATCGTGCAGGAGGCCGCCATAGTCGCGCTCAAGAAGCTCGATCAGTTTCAGCCGGGGACGAGCTTCAAGGCCTGGATGTCGACGATGGTGCGCTACGTGGCTTTGAACCATGCCCGCAAGGAGCAGAGGCGGCGCGCCCAGCCGCTCGACGAGCAGCAGCCGGCTCGCGCGACGGCGGCCGACGCGCAGAGCCTGCGCGTCACGCCGGGCGGTGCCATGCATATCAACCGAGATTTGTATGACGAGCGCATCGTAAAGGCGTTGGACGCGGTTAGTGATACCGCCCGCGCCTGTCTGTTGCTGCGGACGCTCGAAGACATGAAGTACGGCGAGATCGCCGACCTGCTCGGGATTCCCGAGGGCACGGCCATGAGCCACGTCCACCGGACCCGGCAGATGTTGCGCCAGAAATTGTCCGACCTCGCGCCCGCCGGAACGAGTAGCAAGAGAGCAGAAGCATGAGCCAGGTGCCGGATGACACGCGGGAGGGGCTCTTCGACGCATACGTCGATGGCCTGTTGAGCGAATCGGCCCACAGGGAATTCGAGCGCCGACTCGAGCGAGACGTGAACTTGCGCGACGAATTGGCGCTCCAGGGTCAACTCAATGAACATCTGCGGACCCTGTTCGCCCCGCCGGACGCGGAACGAATTGTCGCGCGATTTCCGATACGGAGCACGTCCGGCGCGGGGGCGACCGCTTGGAACAAGCACTTCGCAAATGTGTCGAAAGGGCGCCGGTTCGCGTGGGCGGCCGTGCTGGTCGTGGTCGTCGGCGGCGGTTGGCTGCTGCGCGAGTGGATCGAGCCGCCGCCGCTCTGGGATCAATACAAATTGCACACGCTGGTCGAGGTTTACCAGCACGAGATCGATACCGGCCTGAACCCGCTGTGGGTCTGCAAGAACGATCACGAGTTCGCCGGCACGTTTTGGAGAAAAGTCCGCCAGCCGCTGGTCATGGACGAGGCTCCGGAGCACTTGCAGGCGATCGGCCTGTCATACGTCCATGCGCTCTCGCCGGACACGACCTATCTGCTGGCTCGTGTCCGCTCGCGGCCGGTGCTCGTGTTTGTCGATCGGGTTGAGGTTGATACGCATCCGGAGATCGAAGGCGGCGACCTGAATCTGTTCCGCCGACAGGTCGACCAACTGATACTCTACGAGCTCACGCCGCTCGACGAGCCGCACGTCCTGAAGCTGTTCCGCAAGCCCGATGTCACCATTCAGTGGCTAGAAGACGCACCGCTGCCCACGGTCACGCCTGCGGTGGGACCCTAGCAGGCGCTGCAATGAGCGGGCACGGGTAACGGCTCGGCTAGCTTTGGCCGGTAGGGGCTAGTCGCGGCCGATTTCGACGTCGGCAGCGTCGAGCTCGAGTTGGTCGGCCACCGCTTTCGCCTCGCGCCGCACACCGGCGGCATGCTTCGAATGGTTCCATCCGCTGAGCGGGCTGACCTCGACCGCCAGACGGCCGCGGCGTTGCTTGTGGGTCCAGGTCGCGACGGCGCGGCCGCGCGCCAGCACCACGGCCGCGACGAACGCCGACTTGCGCCAAACGAGTTTGCGATCCGCCTCGATCGGCGTCGTCCAGCTCTTGTCGGCGTGCGCCATCAGCAGCGTTTCCCACAGCGGCAGCAGACGCAGCGGCCACTTCTCCGCGCTTCGCGGCGGCTTGACGCTCAGGTCCGGCATGTCGGCGGTCAGCGCTACGAGGCCCTTGCGGTCGCCGCAGCTTACGGGTGCCAGTTCGCCATCTTTGTTCAGCAAGTCCAGCCACTCGATGGCACTGGACACGCGCGCGCCGAAGAAGTGGGCCAGGTCTCGGGCGGTCGCCGGCCCGTACGTAGCGAGATAGCGGCGTGCCAGAGCGGTCGCGGCTTGGCGCGGGGCAGTCGCTGAACGAGGCCATTTAAGCTTGGGGAACCAGTGCTCCCGGGCCACGTAGGATTGCTCGGCTCCGACCTTGTCGGCCATGCAGACGTCGCCGCGATGCGCGAGACACCAGAACAGCCGCCCGGCGGCGAGCTGGCGAGCGGCGGAGCCCGGGCCGACTTTCTCTTCGGCCTCCCGCAGATAGCTCGCAGGCAGGATCGGCTGAAGATCACGCCGCGTGAGCGGCCCGGACGCCGACCTCAGCAACTCCCCCGCCTTCTTAACCAGCGCCTCGGGCGGCATCGCCCCGCGCCGCCCGCCGGGCGCCCACTCGCCCCGCGCGGCGACGATCAGCTCCCAGTCATTCGGGTCGAAGATGTGCAACGTATCGCGCTGCCCCCAGGTCCGAACCACCTCCCGCGGCGGCTCGAGCAGCCGCGCTTTGAGCTCTGCGGTGGTCGGCCGATCCTTCATCCGCATGCTGAGCGCGAGCAGCGACGGGTTCAACTGCTGTGACTGCGCCCCAATCATCGCCCGCGCCGCGGCCGCGGCGTCGGGAGCGCCGGAATCGGTCAGGTGCCCGCGGCGGGCGCGGAAGTAGAGGATCTGTTCGTCGGAGTATTTGCGAGCGCCTGATTCCTTGGGCATTACAGTCCAGTTGCATCGGCACAGAGCGAAGCCGCATGAAAATCGTCAGCCCGTAAGTTGGCAGTCATGTACGGTGCGAATGGCCAGAACAGATCGCTGAAAAGTCGCTCGATCCTTCAGACTATTGCGGGGCGGGCGTTGCGACGTGATCGCCGGATCTGATCGCTTCGCAAATCTCACGCACTGCGCGCTCAAACCGACGAAATGACCTAGGTCCGCAGGCGCGTATGGCCTCCAACGTAACCAACTGCGCCAACGGTTCTTGATCAGTCGATGGCTTATACCCGCGCTCCATATTCTGACTCAACCACTTCTTAGCGTCACGAGGTGATTCATCCGTATCCTGCTCGGACAAACGAGCCGAATCTCGAACGCCGGCGCGCCCGTCCGGGAGTTTCTTGCCGCAAAGCGACTCGATACCGGCGAGCAACCAGGATTCGAACTCCTGTCGGGCAAAGACACAAGCAACCGAGAAAGTCGAACCAGCTCCGACCTTGCGAGCTTGCTCGGCCAAGTGGCGCGCCACAACGGCAGCGCAAAAAGGCTGTTTCTCTTGACCGATCCAGACGTGATCTCGATCGCCGTCCAGCACGAGTAAGATTCCGCCTACGTTCTTCTGCTTGACAGCCGCCCTGAGCCAATTGTGCCATTTCGTGGTATTTCGCCCCGTGAGGTTTTCGACGCCGCCCACCTTGAACGCGTTCGTACCGAGGACTATTGCCTCCCAGGCATCAATATGCCTGATGAGTTTCTTCGTGAGAGCGGCGACGGCGCCTTGGTCGCCTTCGCCCTCTACAAACAAAATCAGTCGTCGCGGGCTCATTCCGGCGGTGCGGTACTTTCTGGATCAATCCGGGCGTCGTCGACCGTCAAGAGTTCGTCCGCGGTCATGAGATGCTCTTCGAGTGCCTCCCTTTGCTCTGGTGCCAACAGGCCGATTTTCGTTTCATACTGCTCCATCGTTACAACGCGAATCTGCTGCACATCGAAATGTTTCAGCAGTTGCGGGCTGTGCGTCGTCAGGATGATCTGCGATCGTCCGCTATGGGCCACCGCCTCGAACTGGTCGGCCAGCACTTCGAGCGCTCCTGGATAGATGCCCTTTTCCGGCTCCTCAAACGTTAGAATCGGTTTCGGTGGTTGCTGGTTCAAAGCAATCATGTGTGCCAGGAATCGGCGGAATCCTTCTGATTCCTGAGGTAAGTGAAAGGAGAGCGTTTTTGCCTCACCGACTTTGTGACCGACTCGCACGTGAGACCCGTCGGGGGCCAGCTCAACACTGGTCACCGACGAATTCAACCGTCTCAATGCGGCAACAATGTCACTGATCCGATAATACTCAGATAGATTGGTGGCGATCCCTTCGATGGCAGCCATATGGTTGCTCGCATCGTCCATGAGAGCCGTACCAATTGCGGGATCGCCCATAAGAGCCGTACTAACTGTGGGGTGGAAATCTCCGTGAGCCAGCACATTCCCAGGAAAATCGTAACAACCGATCCCCTTGGTCAGCACAATGTGGGCGATTCGCGCTTCGGGAATCCCGTAGAGCAACCCAAAGACCGGCTGTCCGGGATTGGGTGGGTCGACAAGTTTCGGTCGTTTTGTCCACTGGTTTTGGTTTTGGGAGAAAAGTACGTCATCACCCAATGTTAGGCTTTCGGCAACGAAAATGGCTAGAGCCCGCTGCGGATCTATTCTGAATGCAAGCACGTAAGTGACGCGTTTGGAAAGACCGGGAACTTGAAACTCGAGCTCGAAGGACAACTTCGCGGTTGATTCATCTCGTGTGGCACACAGCAAGCGTTCCCATCCGCCCATGTGAGTTACGGCCACATCGGCGTGCAACAGGTAGTCACGAAGGAACCGCAAAGCGTGAACGAAGTTGCTCTTGCCCGTGCCGCTTCGGCCGATCAGCACCGTCACCGGCTCGAGTGACACAGAGACATCACGCAGACTCATGAAGTTGCGTATGCGAATCCGCTTGATCATCCGTACGCCTCAGTCACGCCCACGGGTCCGGAGCCGACATAATTGGCTCTCTCACGCGCCATTCGTTGAAGCGTAGCGCGCATTTTCCAGCCAGCACGTGCAGTTCGAGATTATCACTTCTTAGCCCCGACATGCCAAGTCCACCGCCTTCTCCTGAGCCACCGCAACCGCCTCATCATACCCCGCATCCGCATGCCGAATCACGCCCGCCGCCGGGTCGGCGGTCAGAACGCGCTGCAGGCGCCGGGCAGCGTCGTCCGTGCCGTCGGCGACGATGACCGTCAACTCGCCTGCTTGTGCTTCGCGATCAACTCCCGCACGGTCGCCACAAGTTCCACCGGCACTTCGATCAGCGACTGTGTCCGATCGTGATAGGCCGCCTCGTCCTCGGCCACGGCCTCATCTTCCGACTGCCGCTCGTAGCTCTCAAGCACGCGACGCACGCGCTCCGCATCCCAACCGTCCGGGAACTTGGCTTGGCTCATGTTTTTCTCCGGCGCATTCGCCGCCTGAACGCGGTCAGCGTTTTGCCTTTCAACTCGTAAGCCGTGATCACAAACACGCTTTCGGGCTCGGGTTCAGGTACGTAGATCACACGCAGGGACCGTCCTTCACGCGTCTGCCCCAGAGCAACCCGGCTGCCGTCACGTCCCGGCCGATCCTCGCCGGGTCGCGCAAGCACGTCTTCGATCTCATGCTCGCGCACGCCGTGACCGTAAACGTGCGGCTGTCCCGTCTCTTCATCAACATAATACCTCACAATCATGGCTGGATTCCATGAATTCCAAGACTGGCGCCGCGCGGGCGAATCAGTTGAGCCGCGCCAAATCCACCCCCTTTTCCCGCGCCACCGCAACCGCCTCATCATACCCCGCATCCGCATGACGAATCACCCCCGTCGCCGGGTCGGCGGTCAGGACGCGCTGGAGGCGCCGGGCCGCGTCGTCCGTGCCGTCGGCGACGATGACCATGCCGGCGTGCAACGAGTAGCCGATGCCTACGCCGCCGCCGTGGTGGATGCTGACCCAGGTCGCGCCGCAGGCCGTGTTGGCCATCGCGTTCAGCATCGGCCAGTCGGCGATCGCGTCCGAGCCGTCCTTCATGGCCTCCGTCTCGCGGTTGGGGCTGGCGACCGAGCCGCAGTCGAGATGGTCGCGGCCGATGACGAGCGGGGCGCTGACCCTGCCCGTGCGGACCAACTCATTGAACACGAGGCCCATCTTCGCCCGCTGGCCGTACTTGAGCCAGCAGATGCGGCTCGGCAAGCCCTGAAACGCGACCTTCTCGCGAGCCAGGCGAATCCAGCGGCAAAGGTGCTCCTCCTCCGGAAACGTCGCCAGAACGGCGTCGTCGGTGGCGGCGATGTCGTCGGGATCGCCCGACAACGCGCACCAGCGGAACGGGCCGGAGCCTTCGCAAAAGAGCGGGCGGATGTATTCGGGCACGAAGCCGGCGATCCGGAACGGATCGAATTCAGAATTGCGAATCGCGAATAACGAAGTCTCCGGGTCGAACAGGCCACGTTCGACCGCTTCCTTTGCGTGGCCGCGGAGGTTGTTGCCGTAGTCGAAGGTGACGGCGCCGCGGTTTTTGAGTTCGAGCATGGCCGCGATGTGCTCGCCCATCGTGCGATAGGACTGTCGCGTGTATTCGTCCGGATTCTGCTCGCGCAAGCGCAAAAGCTCCTGGTAGAGCTCATCCGTCCAGCGCGGCGCCGCACCGCGCGGACTGAAGTCCGCGGCTCGCCCTCCTGCGTGGGTTTCGTGGATTCCATTGGGGACGTAGCCGTTGAGCGGGTCGTGGGCCGAGGTCTGATCGGTCAGCACGTCGGGCGTGATGCCGCGCGCGATCAGCGCCGCGAGCAGGTCGGCGGCGTTGCCGACCCAGCCGACCGAAAGCGGCCGGCCGGCGTCCTTCGCTTTCAAGACCCATTCCAACGCCTCGTCGAGACTGTCGGTCATACGATCGAGGTACTGGGTCTTGAGCCGCCGTTCGATGCGCTGCCGATCCACGTCCGCCCCGAGAAACACGCCTTCGTTGAAGGTCGCGGCCAACGGTTGCGCCCCGCCCATGCCGCCGAGCCCGCCGCTGACGACGAGCTTGCCCTTGAGGGTTGCGCTGGCGGGCGAGACGCCCGCCTCGCCGCCGAAGTGTTTGCGGGCACAGGCGGCGAAGGTCTCGTAGGTGCCTTGCAGGATGCCTTGCGTGCCGATGTAGATCCAACTGCCGGCGGTCATCTGGCCGTACATGGTCAGGCCGAGTTTTTCGAGCCGGTTGAACTCGTCCCAGGTGGCCCATTTCGGAACGAGCATGGCGTTGCTGATCAGCACGCGCGGTGCGTCGGGGTGGGTCTTGATGACGCCGACCGCCCGGCCGGACTGCACGAGCAGCGTCTCGTCGTTTTCGAGCCGCTTGAGCGCCGCGACGATGCGGTCGAAGTCCGCCCACGAACGGGCCGCCTTGCCCCGCCCGCCGTAGACGATCAGCTCGTCGGGATTCTCGGCGACGTCGGGGTCGAGGTTGTTCATGAGCATCCGCAGGGGGGCTTCGGTGAGCCAGGACTTGCAGGTGAGCTGCGTGCCGCGCGGGGCGCGGACGGTGCGGGATAGTTTTTGATCCACGACCATCTTAGAGTCCTCCGTGAGCTTCCGATCGCGATTATAACGGCTCTGGGAGCCTCAACGGGGCGATGAATTATCAATTCTGATGAGTTTTGATAAAGAATGTTGACGGGCGCGTTATCGGGCGCTTATTATCAATTGTAAGATAGATTGATAAAGATTGAGAGATTGCAGGTGCGCCCGTGAAGCTTCCGGAACGACCGCCCGACTGGCTTGAACTCGTACGAACATCGTCCGAACCGTTTCAGATCGTACGCGATCCGGAAGGGCGAAAGATTGTGCAACGCGCCAACGCCGAATACTGGCACTGGGATCAGCTTCGCCGTCGGCCGAGCCCGAAGCGATGGAAACGCGAAATCGTTTGGGCTGCGGTCAAGCTTGCGCGCACAGCTCAAGTCCACGAGATCGGCTTGCGCAGCACCGCCGGCGAGCCGTTTTGGTTCTGGCTGCCGCAACACGTCCTGGAGATCCTGCACGAGATCGATCTCGGGCTCGCCGGAACCATCGGCTTCAACCTGCCCGAGAGCGCGTCGCGCGATCGTCAACGCTACCTCGTGAATTCGCTGATGGAAGAGGCGATCGCCTCGAGCCAGATCGAGGGTGCGGCGACGACCCGAAAAGTCGCGAAGGAAATGCTCCGAAGCAAACGGCAGCCGCGCACGCACGGCGAGCGCATGATCGTGAACAATTATCGAACGATTCGCATGTTGAGCGACTTGAAAGATCGCCCTTTGTCGGTCGATCTCATCACGGAGATGCAGCGCTCGATGACGGTCGGCACGCTCGATAACTCCGACGACGAGGGCCGGATTCGAACCGCCCGCGACCACGTGCGCGTCGTGGACGGGCGGGACGGCGAGGTGTTGCACAATCCGCCGAAGGCACGCGAACTGCCCGGACGGCTGGAATCGCTCTGCAAATTTGCGAATCACGAATCGGACACCGGATTTCTTCATCCGGTCGTGCGTGCGATTCTGGTGCATTTCTGGTTGGCGTACGATCATCCCTTCGTGGACGGCAACGGGCGGACCGCTCGGGCCCTGTTCTACTGGCTGATGCTGCGAAACGGGTATTGGATGTTCGAGTTCCTGCCGATCTCGCGGATCATCAATCAGGCGCCGGTGAAGTACGGTCGGGCGTTCTTGTACGCGGAGAGTGATGAATCGGACGCCACGTATTTCATCATGTTTCACCTGCGCGCCATTCGTCAGGCGCTTCGCGACCTGCACGCCTATCTGGATCGACGTCAGGAGGAGATTCAAGAAGCGCGCCGTCTCGTGCGTGTCTTCCCGAACCTCAACCATCGGCAAGTCGCGGTCCTGCGCGAGGCTGTTTCCGATCCGCGCCGCGAGTTCACGATCGCAGCCCACCAAAGCGAATACTGCGTCAGCTACGGAACCGCCTATGCGGACCTGACGGGGCTCGTCAAGCAAAGGATGATGGTACGGCGGCGGCTGCAAGGGCGACAATGGGTGTTCTTCGCCGATGATGACTTGGCGCGTCGTTTACGGGGACCGAAGCGGGCGAATCGAGTCCCCTAGCTCGGCGGGAGCCTCGCCCGCTCGGGTCTGACTCAGTCGGCGAATGGCCGCCGCCCACAACGAGGCGGAAGAAGCCGCCGACCTCAAACCCGGCGATTGCGCCCGGGACCAGGCCACCGCTGGCGAAGCCGCGACCGGTCAAGCGGCCGGCGGAAGCGTCACACTCTTCGCGGGCCTTCGCGCCGAGGATTATCGCCCGAATCCCGAGCAAGATTCCGAAAGGCGGAATTGAGACGATGCCGCGGGCCGACGCCGCTACGACGAGAGCCCGCGCTCGGTCGGTCGGCCCGCGATTTTTTTTGTGGGGTCTGCGCTCGCGGCGCATCGGACGGGTAGTCAATGACGACCCTGGAGAGCGAGCACGCCATGCACGTACAAGGGACCGCGGTTGCGGAGCCGGCGATGGACGTCGAACGCGTGTTTGAGCGGTGCGCCCAGGCGCTTTGTCGTTATTTCGCCGTCCGCACCGGTGATGACGAGCACACGGTCGACGACCTGATGCAGCAGCTCTGGCTACAGGCTCGCCGCAAGGCCTACAGCGTGCGGCAGCCCAACGCCGAGGCGTGGCTGTGGCGCGTCGCACAGAATTTGCTGCGGGCACACTGGCGAAGCCGGGCGCGGCGGCCGCAACAGGTGCCGCTGGCCGACCCGCAACTCGCCGCGGAACTGGCCCGACGCTTCGACACCGAAGAACTGCCCGCCGAAGTGCTGGCGCGCAAGGAGGTGCGCGATCAACTGTTGCTGGCGCTCACCGCGCTGCCCAGCGCCGAGCAGGAATTGCTGCTGGACCACTACTTCCACGGCCTCTCGCACGCCTCGTTGGCCGAGGAGCACGGCATCAGCGAACGCGCCGTCGAAGGGCGACTCTATCGTGCCCGCAAACTGCTCCGCGAAAAGCTCAAGCACCTGGAAACGTAGGAGAACAACCATGACCGATCGAAAGGACATGCACGACGCCTATCGCCACCGCAACCTTCAGCGGATGGGACGCGAGCTGGCCCTTCCCGCCGAACCCGACGCGCAGCGCGAGGAACGCTGGAAGCTGCGCCGGCCTCCTGCCAGTCAGACAGGGCCGAGTCGAACTGTTCGTTTTGTACAACGCCACAAGCCCATGGCCTTGCTGACGGGCGGTGCCGCGGCGGCGGCCGTGACATTCGCGGTTTGGCTTGGCGTCGGCGGCTCGACACCCGTTTCGGCAGCGACGATTCTTCATCATTTCAAAACGGCGCTGACGGAGGCCGTCACGATCCGCATCGAGGGCGTCGATCTGGGTAATGTCACTATCGACGGGGAAATCATTCTTGATCGTGCTACCGGCGAGCCGAACGAGAAAACGGACACCTTCTACTCCGAACTGCACGTCGTGCTCAAGGCGGATAACCCCGATTGGAACGACCTGGACGGCGCTATCGTCGTCTGTCAATCGCCGACGCAAGCGTGGGTATACTGCCGCGGCAACGGGGGATCGGGCGGTGGATTGTTCGCGCCGCGCCGCGTTCGCCCGACGGAATACCTCGCCAAGGGAACGAACTGGCCCGAGTTTGTAAAGGATCCGCTCGGACACTTCGGTGCTATGCCGCTACAGCTTACTTTCTACTCATGGAACAGCCGGGTCAGGTATCGTTTCCTTGCTCCGCAGCGGGCCTACGTTCGGCAACTGCTGCATTTCCTGCTCGACCTGAGCAGCGCCGAAACGGTCGAAGGGCTGATCGCCGAGTTGCAGGCGGCGGCGGGCCGGACCAGCGTCACGCGCGTGGACGAGACGACATGGGTATTGCACGCATCGAACTTCGGGCGGATCGGCTCACTCGAGCCGCCTCAGCCGAAGATGCCGGACGTTGAGGCGCTGCTGAAAGATGTTGTATGGGAATTGAACTACGACGTGCATTCCAGGAGTATCGTGGGATGGAGCACGACCGGAGGAGGAACAGCCGAATTGAGCGAGCTCGGCATCGGCGTGGACCAAGTCAAGTTGTCGGAGTTGGATCTGCCGACGGAGTCGGCGGATGCCCTGATCAAGTATTTTGAGGACACGGCCCGTAAGGTGGAGGTCGACCGGTCTTCCTGGTTGGGCCGCTGGAAGATCCGCGTGACGGGCTATCCGCTTCCGCTGGAAACCAGCGGCAGGGACTGGGCCGTGGAGATCATGCCGAAACTGATGCGCGGCATGGAATTGTCCGTGTACTTCGACGCCGAGGCCGGGACGGTCCGCCGCGCGGAGTTTCGCAACATCGCCTCGCCGGGCAGCCGAATCACACTCGAGCTGGGCCAGGTAAAGCTCGACCCGGCCCGTCTCGAACCGGACCGCTGGGTCACGGAGTACACGACCATTTATGAGTCGAGCAAAAACCCCTGAGACATGGGCGTCGAGCGCAGCCCAACAAGAATAGGAGGCCAGGCATGATGAGCCATCTGCTTTCCGTCGCTGTCGCGCTGTTTGCATTCGCCCAGGATCCTGTCACCGATCAGACGGGCGACTCGAGGGCCTGGAAGGAAGTCCAACGCCTCGAATTTGCACCCACGACGACATTCTCGAGCACGTCCTTCTCGGTCGGTGGAATCGTGATCTGTCCGCTCGCGCAGGACAATCTTGGCGTGTTTCTGGCTTACGCCGTCGAAACGGTGCCCGAATCCGAGAACCTCCGTGTTGCGTTTATCGACAAAGACGGCAAACGCCACGCGGCTTTTTCCCATGGTTACGGCGCCGGCGGACCAGATGGTAAACACATTCGGGCACACCTTTTCGTCACGCCGCAATCCTGCCCGCGCGCCCATGTCCGCAAGATCATCTTCGATCAGTTCAAGACCGTCAGCGCCGAGGAATTACCGGAATTGCAAGAGCGGGAACGGGATCTACAAAAGTGGGAAGACGACTTGCAAGAGCGCGAAGAGCAGCGCCTCGTCGAGTATGCGAAGGTCTCGCCGCTGGGCATCCCGATCGTGGGCAAGCCCTATCCGTTCAAACTGACCGATCTGAACGGCAACGAGGTCTCAA
>JACZRH010000317.1 GCA_022574815.1 Planctomycetota bacterium
GCGAAGATCGTGTCGAGGGCGAGGCTGGTCTTTCCGGAGCCGGAGACCCCGGTGATCACGGTCAGCTTGTCCTTGGGAATCACGACATCGATGTTCTTGAGGTTGTGAAGCCGGGCGCCCCGGATCCTCAGGTCACGGCTCCGGCGTCGGCCCGACGCCGCTCGTCTCCTCGCGGGTTTGCCGGCTTTCCGGCCGGGCTTCAGGTAGGCCCGGAGGACGCGGCCCGTCTCGGAGAGTCTCTCCTTCATGATCGCCTCGGGGGTGCCCGCGGCGATCAGGAACCCCCCGTCGGCTCCCCCCTCGGGGCCCAGATCGATGATGTGGTCGGCCACCTTCACCACATCGAGGTTGTGCTCGATGACGACGACGGTGTTGCCGGCGTCGACAAAGCCGTGCAGGACGCCGAGCAGTTTGCGGATGTCGTCAAAGTGCAGCCCGGTGGTGGGCTCGTCGAGCACGTAGAGCGTTTCGCCGGTCGGTTTCTTGACCAGCTCGCGGGCGAGCTTGATGCGCTGCGCCTCGCCGCCCGAGAGCGTCGTGCTGGCCTGGCCGAGCTTGATGTAGTCGAGCCCGACGTCGTGCAGGGTCTGCAACATGGCGCGCACGCGCGGCACGTTCTCGAAGTGCTCGAGCGCCTCCTGCACGTCCATCTCGAGCACGTCGGCGATCGACTTGTGCTTGTACTGGATCTGGAGCGTCTCGCGGCCGAAGCGTTTGCCCTCGCAAATCGGGCAGCGCACCCACACGTCGGCGAGAAAGTCCATCTCGATCTTGTTCGCGCCGTTGCCCTCGCAGGCCTCGCAGCGGCCCCCGCCCCGCCGCCCGCCGGCCACGTTGAAGCTGAAGCGTCCCGGCTGGTACCCGCGCAGCTTGGCGTCGGGCAGCTTCGCGAAGAGCTGGCGGATTTCGTCGAACACCTTGATGTAGGTGGCGGGATTGCTGCGCGGCGTGCGGCCGATGGGCGATTGATCGATCGAGATGATTTTGTCGAGTGCGTCGAGCCCGTCGAGGCCCGCGTGGGGGGCCGGCTCCAGTGTGGTCGCGCCGTTCAGATCGCGCGCCAGAGCCTTGTAGAGGATGTCATTGACCAGCGAGCTTTTGCCCGAGCCCGAAACGCCGGTAACACAAACGAAACGTCCCAGCGGAAAGTTCGCGTCGATGTCCTTCAGATTGTTGTGCGCGGCGCCGCGGATCGTGAGCCAGCGCACGTCGCCGTTCGCGCGGCCCGCGACCGTCGCCGCGCGCGTCGTCTTTGCGGTCTGGCTTCGGGCAGGTTTTGCTCGGCCGCTTACTTTGGGCATGGGGCGTCGTGCTCGGATTCTCTGGCGCAACCGGCCCGCCGGCCGGCGAACCACGCATGATACTCGCAATGCCCGCCGAGAGTAATCCGCGCCGCAACGGCGGTCGAGGGGGGATGGGTGCCCCATGCTTTCAAGCGTGGGGGACGGATTCGAACGCGAATGAAGCTCTGCATTCTGATCCGTCCCCCGCCCTTGAAAGGGTGGGGTACCCACACGCATGATACTCGATCGAGTTTCTTTGACGCCGGCGTCCTCGCGCGCGGGACGGCGGAACTCTACCGATCAATGGGCAGGCCCAGGTCGCCGGACCGCTCCATTTCGCTGCGAGCCTGTTTCCACAGTTCGTTCAAGCCATTCTGAATCGACCGCGCCGCCAGGGCCATGAAGAGCATGCTCAAGCCGTGCAAACAATATCCCGGAACAATCGCCAGAATCTGAAAGGTCAGCACCAACGAAGGATTCACTACCGTCGTCCCCGTTCGCAGGTAGCCGTGCGTGGATTTGGCGTGTTGGTACGGCATATAGACCATCCAGTAGAGACTGAAGAATGGGATAAAGCAGAACCCCACCGCGCGGCCGGGGGAGATCGGATGAGAGGCGTAGGTAAACTCGCGAAACTCCCGGTGAATCCTGTACACCCAAACGCACCAGGCGATGTAAAGGCCGAGGCTGGACAACAATGTAAAGCAATTGACCGCCGGGATGAGGATCCCGGCGGGACGACCGCGTAAGGGTCCGAAGGCTCCGGATCCGGCCGCGACCTCGATTCCGATGTTGGCAAATCCCAAAGCGATCAAGAGGCTCGCGCAGACCAGCATCCAGGTAACGCTGCAAGGCTGGCCCGGCGCGCCCGAGTACGCTGAGCGGGCGTAGCCCACGCCATCCGCGGGAAGCGGCCTCTGACCGGATCGAAGCGCGTAGCTGACGGCTTCGCTGTCGCGCGCCGCAGCGGTTGCGACCAAGTACGGCGGGCTCGCCGCACCGGCCGGTGCCGCGGGTGCGGCCCCGCTCAGCGCGCTCGGCGAGGTGGGGCCGTAGCGGCGATCTCGCCGCGGCCCGTGAATAGAGTGCCGCAGTTCTTGCAGCGACGCTCGCGGAATCCGAAACTCTCGGCGGCGACGTTCACACTGTTGCACTCGGGGCACGAAAGTCCGAAGAAACGCTTGGCGCCCGATCGCGTCCATAGTATCGGCGTCAGAATGCCGAGCACGATCACGCCGAGCGGCGCCAAGCCGGCCGGCGCGTCGAGACTTTCCAGGGTCCGCAGCCCCGATAGCAGGAGAAACCCCGCGCCGAGCGGCGCGATGACGACGCCGGCCCGATGCGGCAGGGCATTGCGCCGCGCGACGCCGTACAAGACGACCAGCGACGTAAGCACACCCAGGGCCGTCCAGAACGCGTACACCATCGCGATCATGTCGGGGTGCGGTCGGGATGCGTCCGTCCACGCGGCGTGGGCGCAGACAGCCAGAAGCGGGGGCGCGAGCAGCGCGCTGGGCCACACCAGGGCCGCATTCGATTCGCCCGGCTCCTCGATTCGGCACGCGAACAGCGGCGCCGGGACCAGCGGGATCGCGCGGCGCGGCGTTACGGGCGTCAGCGGCACCGCGATCGGAATCGGCTCGTCCGGTGGAGAGATCCCCGGCGTGTCGCGACCCGGTGGGAGCTCGTTGATGCCGGGTATCGGCGGGGCCGAAACGGGCGTGATGTCAGAGATGAGGGGAATGTCGGTCTTGGGTCTCGCCGGTGGGGCCTCGTCCGTTTCGAACAGACCTTTAATCGCGGTGATCGGATGCCAGTGCGAGCGATCGGGCGAAATGAGCGCCGCGCTCGTCAGGTGTTTGAGGCGCACCCGTTCCGTCAGTTGCTCGCGCGTGAGGGGGCCTTCAACCGCCGCGTCTGCCGTGCGTTTTAACCAGTAGTTCGGCATTAGATTGCCTCTGTTGCGGATTTGTCAGGCCCATGTCGGATCGCAGCCAAGGCGCCGACCCGCCGGACCGCATTCTCGGGAAGCGACGCGCGAAGAGCAACGCTACCCACGTCGATGCCGGGCCGGACCTACCGGACTTTCGGAGTGCCGCCCCAGGCCCTTGAACGCCGGAGGAGCCACACCGATGATTTCGAAGGGGGCGCCGTTGATTGTGAGTGTTTCGCCGACTACGTGCGGCGACGACGCAAACCAACTGCGCCACAAGTCATGGCCGAGGACGGCGACGTAATCGCGCTGCGGCACGCGATCCTCCTCGGGGCCGAAGAAGCGGCCCAACACAGGCTTCAAGCCGAGCAGCGGGAAGAAATTGGCGGACACGACGGCGCCGTTGATTTCCTTGACATGCTGGTTCACGGTGACGAACAGCGGAGCACCGGAGTAGTGGGCGGCCAGTCCCCGGAGGGTGTGGTTTTGGTCGCGAAAATGGGTGTAGTCCGGATAGGAAACAAAACCCATCACGCGCCCTTGCGCCCGCGTCGCCGCAATCTCGACGACCTCTTCGGGACGTTCCACGGGCAATTGCTGGAACAGCAGTGTGTTCACAAACGTGAGGACGGTGGACACTGCGCCAATGGTCAAGGCCATGGTCAGGACGGCAGTCAGCGTCAGCAAGCGGCTGCGGCGCAGCATACGCGCGCCGATGCGAATATCTTGTGCGAGCGACGCGATGAACCCGGCCCAACTCACAATCGACTCCCCGAGTCGTTCTGAATTATGACATCTACTATGCGAAGCGTAAAGTACCGACCGTCAACCCGAACGTGAGTGAGGCGCTTGGCTTGGCATTCGGTGAGATTCCTTGTCACGCTCGCAATGACGATGTTCAGCAGCGGGAGACAGGCCGACGCCAGACCCGGGGAAGCGAAACTCCTCGTCGCAGTTCTCTTTCGTGCTGCGATGGTCATTGTTGCTCGCCCCGTGGTTTCCAATCCGGATTCACCAGGCTGGTGAGGATGTGGTCTTCCCAGCGTCCGTTGATCTGCAGGAAGTCGCGCGCGTAGCCTTCGACGACAAACCCGAGGCGGCGCAGCACGCGGGCGCTGCGCGCGTTGGTGGGCAGGTACCCGGCCGCGACCCGATGCATGTTCAGCTCGACGAAGACGTAGCGGAGCGCGAGGCTGAGGGCCTCGTTCATCAGACCTTTGCCCTGTTCGTGCTCGTCGAGCGCGTAGCCGAGGAGGCAGGCCTGCAGCGGGCCGCGCACAAAGTCGGAGAAGCCGACCGTGCCGATCACCCGGGCGTCGTCGTCCGTCCGGAACACGAAGAACCGTAGTGACTTGTCGGTTTGAAACTCGGCGGCGAGGCGCTCGACCCGTTTGGTCCAGGACTCGCTGGTGTGAAAGTCCTTGGGCCGCTTCGGATCGGTCGGCTCGAAATAGGCGTGGTTGCGGCGGTAGTATCCCAAAATGGCGGGCACGTCGGAAGCGCTCGCCATACGCAGCAGGACCCGGTCGCCTTTCAGAATGGGCGGCTCACGGTTCATACCGGCGATCTGATCGAGAAATCCACGCGGACCCTGCCAATCGAGCACCATCGTCGCCGGTGCCGGCGAATCGTCAAGCCGATCCGGGCGGATTTGCGGCCCGTGGCATTGCGATCCTTCTTGCGCAGCGGGCGCACGCCCGAATCGGCCGCTTGGGCCGGTCTCGGCCGGTTCAGATGCGTTCCGAGGGAGCCTCGGGCCCGGGCGTCGATCTGAGGCCGACCGCCCAATACTGCCTCATCGAGATCCTTACGCCTAGCCTTGCGAATCGCTCCGATCCGTACAACGCCCTTCATGACACGGCTCCTTGTTTGATGGGTTTGCCAGAAACCGCCGTCATTCATGGAGTCGTTCGTCTCAAATCTCAACTAAGAATAGCACACCCCCGGGCAGCCCGCACCGC
>JACZRH010000318.1 GCA_022574815.1 Planctomycetota bacterium
AAGGACTTCACTGTCATCCCCGGCGCGACGGAACGGACCTATGTCGTTCCCGCGGTTTCGCAATCCGACGGCGGGGTGTACGTCGTCGTGGTCGTCAACGGTTGCGGCTTCGCGTGGAGCGACCCGGCGTCGGTCACGATTCAAACGACCATCCTGACGCACCCGGCCGGCCAGACCGTCTGTGAGAACGATCCCGTGTTCTTCACGGTCGGTGCCACGGGCGCCGCGCTCACGTATCAGTGGCGCAAGGACGGCGTCAACATCAGCGGCGCGACGCAGAACTTCTTCGTGATCAACGCGGCGGCGCTCAGCGACGCGGGCATCTATGACGTCGTGGTGACTTCGGCGCAGTGCGTGCAGACGAGCGATCCGGCGCCACTTGTCGTACAGCAGTGCCCGTAGGCCGGCCGAGCTTCCTCGACGGAATCTCCAGCCCCCGCGACGACATCAAAAGCGACGGCCGCCTCAACGGCGCCGACATCGAACCGTTCTTCGCGTGTCTCGGAGGCGTGTGCCCGTGGCATGAAAGGACCGACTTCGTGGACACGGATGTCCCAATCGCGATTCCAAAATCAGCCGCGAATTTAACCGAGATTTCGTGCCGCGCTGCTGCGCGGCCTGCTGGACCGGGGCATCACGCCGCGCGAGCTCACCGAAGGGCGCAGTCTCGAGACGCAATTCCTCGAAGCCACGGCGCAACAATCGTGAAACCCGGCTACGCCCGAGAGAGCGCATCGATCTTGGCTGCGAGAACGAAGTCGCTCTCCGTCAGCCCGTCAATCTTGTGCGTCCAGATCCTGATGCCGACCTTGCCCCACGTCAGAAAGATGTCGGGATGATGCCCCTCGGTTTCGGCGATGGCGCCAACCTTGTTGGTGAATGCCAGCGCGCTCGCGAAGTCGGGGAACGAATACGTCTTATTGAGATCGTGCCCGTTCGCGACGGTCCAGCCGTCGAGCTGCCCGAGCAGCGCGGCAATGGCGTCGCTCTCGAACGCCGGCACGTCGCCGCGGCAGGGCACGCACGTCTTGGATGCGAGATCGCTCATGGGAGTCTCCTTTGGCCTCGCGCTCTATTGTAGCGTGACGGCCCCCCGCCGCGCCCCCTCGCGCAGCGCCGCGAGATGTTCGGGCAGGCGCTCCCGCTCGGCATAACGCAGATCGAAGGCCGCCTTGGCGTGGTCCGGAGCGACGGAGAGGCACTGGCCGAGCAAATCGACGGCTTGCGACCAGTCGCCGCGAGCCATCGCCAACTCCGCCAGGTGAAATGTCGCCCGCCGCTGTGAAGCAACGTTCGCGCCGGCGTCGCGCAGCCGGGCGAAGAGTGCTTCGGCGGCATCCGGCCGCCGGGCGCGCTTCAGCACCACGCCCATGCGCCAGGCGTTTTCGGGCTCGGCCCCGACGTCCATACGCTCGGCGTGTTCTTGCGCCGCGGCGCCCAGCGCGCGGCCGAACCCGTCCAGCTCGTTCGCCGTGGGTTCCGCGACCGCGCCCAATGGTTCGTTCGGCGCTACGCCGCCGGACGCCGTTTCGATCAGGTCTTGCGCGTGTCCACGAACGTAATGCTCGATAGCGAATTGCTCGAACGCGTGACGCCGCGCGGATCGCGCCCGCGCCTGCCAGTCGGGAAGATTCACGACAGCGTCGCGAATCGCGCCGGCGAGCGCTGCGGTGCTTCGGGCCGCAACGAGTTTTCCCCAACGGCCTGCTTCGAGAATGTCGCGCTGCCCGCCGGTGTTCGTGGCGATGATCGGCACGCCCGCCGCCATCGCCTCCATCAGTACGCGCGGAAGCCCTTCGGGCAGGCGCGAGGCAAAGACGAAAAGATGGGCATTCCCGTAGCTCTCCGCGATCCGCGGCGGCGCGACCTCGCCGACGAACTCGACGCGCAACTTGTCCGACGCGACCCGCTTCGCCAAGCCCTTCAACGTGCCTACATAATCGTCGCCGCCGCCGCCCACGATCCGCACGACGATCGGCCAGGGGCAGCTCTCATCCGCCGCCACGCGCGCCGCCGCTTCGATCAGCTCCATGTGGCCGCGCGATGCGGTAAGCTGCCCGACGTTCAGAATGACAAAGGGCGGCGGCGGCTCGGCCGGCTTGATGCGACGGAACGGGGCCGGGTCGATCCCCGCGATTCGCACGCCGGCGTTGACCGAGCGGAAACCAGCCTCGGAATAGAGCTCGGCCAAGGCGCCGGACACGAAACAAACGCGCGCCGCGCCGACGTGCGGACGCTCGAGCCCCAGGCAGCACAGACGGCGAATCGACGCCGGCAACTCGACGCCCAGATCGTCCGTGATCTGCGTCAACGCGCAGAGCGGATCGCGCGTGTACGCGTCGCGGAGCCAGGTGTCTTCCAATGTCACGTGTACCGCCGCGCCGCCGCTTGCTAGCAAGCCGGCCACGAGCGACTGCGATGCGAACTCCATCCCCCAGACGTCAACCACTTCGGGACGCCGCGCGGCGATCGCTTCGGCGAGCGCGCGGCGATCCGACGCTTCGCATAGCAGGAGGCCCGTGAGGTCTTCGGGCGGATACGGCGGCCCCCATCCAACGTGCAGGACGCGCGCGACGTCGTTTTCGCTCGCGCCGAGCGCGTCCCCGCGAAACCGCCCCGTGAGCACGAATACCTCGTGCCCGATTCGACGCAGGCCGTCGACGACGCTCTGGCAGCGTAGCTCGTACCCGCCCACGTGCTGCGGGGGGTATAGATTGGATAGGACCAGCACGCGGATCGTTCAGGCTCCCAGGGGCCGGATGGTAGGGACTGGTCGCGTCGTACCTGCAAGAGACGTCAAATCCACTATCGGCCGGGTGCAGCCGCGCACATCACGTTTTATCGGAAGCCGGTCCTGAAGCCGCCGCAGCGACATTCCGATAGTCCGTAGGAGCAGTGCCCCGACCGTTTCGGCGCCCGCGACCGCCGGCCGAACCCGTAGCGTCCGGGCTCCGTCCCGGTCGAATCCGCGGAGGCAAACGTGACCTCGGCAACCCTTCCCATCCGCGTGAACTACGGCTGCGGCGACACGCGCCTCGAAGGTTACGTCGGCGTGGACGTGCGCACCTGCCGCGGGGCCGACTTCGTCGTACCGGCGTGGGACACGTCGCCCTTCGAGCCCGCCAGCGTCGAGGAAGTCTACTCACGCCATATGCTCGAGCATCTGACGCCCTGCGACGCGCGCCGTACGCTGAGCGGCTGGCTGAAAATCCTCCAACCCGACGGCTTGCTGCGGCTGATCGTGCCCGACCTCGCGTTTCACGCCCGGCAACTGCTCGGCGAGGCGACGAGCTGGACCGACGACTCCGCCGAGAACCAGGAGCACGCACTGGCGGGTTTCTTCGGCTGGCAGGATTCTTCGTGCGGCGGTAGCAACGAAGACTCACATCGCTGGGGTTACACGTGGGAATCCCTCGCGCCTTTGCTGGGCGCGGTCGGATACGTCGGATCCGCCGAATACGCGAAGGACCGGACAGCGAGCCGTGGCACCTGCACGTCACGGCGCACAAACCGGACCCGATGGCGTGATCCAAACGCCCGCAAAGTGCGAAGCCGGTAATCCGGCCGCTCCGGCGGTCGCGTGTCAGCGCGCCCGGACGGTGCTCTCAGAATGGCGCGGGCGCGGCGGAATCGCCGTGTTCGGTGCCGGCGCGCACACACGAAAGATCCTGCCGGCACTCAAAGAGCATGCCGGCATCATCGTGGGGATCGCCGACGATTCGCCGCCGGTCTGGGGCCGCGAGATAGGGCCTTGGACCGTCGAATCTCCCGACCGGCTCATCGACGAGCGCGTCGGCGGCATCCTGGTCTCGTCCGACGTGCAGCAGGAAACGCTCGCCGGGCGGCTGCGCCGGGACTACGGCCGGCGCTGCGCGATCCTCACGCTCTATCCCGCGCCCGACGTCACGCGCGACGGAGTCCACCTGCCATTCACGGGCGAACGGCAAACCGGACGGACGCTCGAGGAAATCGAGCTCGGGCACCGCGTTCGCTACTACTGGGCCGCCCAGCACTTGGACGACGGCACCCGCGTGCTCGACGCCGCCTGCGGCAACGGTTACGGCACGCGCGTACTCGCCGACGCCGGAGCGCGCGTGCTGGGCGTCGATGCTTCCGACGAAGCGATCGCGTTCGCCCGGCACCACTACGGCGGGGCGCGCTGCGCATTCGAGACGGCGAGCATCGACGATCACGCGTCTCTGCTCGCGAAGGCCCGCACGTCGCGACCTTTCGACGCCATCGTCTCGATGGAAACGATCGAGCACCTCGAACACCCGCAGGTGTTTCTGCGGGCGGCGTTTGAAATGCTCGAGCCCGGCGGCGCGCTGTATTGTTCGACGCCCAACGCCGACGCGATGGCGCTGGACGAGGCCCCCTACCACCGCCGCCACTTTCGCACTGACCAGACGCTGCGCTTGCTCGGGTCGGTCGGATTCCGGTTCCTGAAATGGTACGGTCAGGAAGGCCTGCAAATCCTCAAGGGCCGCTGCGGCGCAGCGCAGCGCTATCAACTCTTCTTCGCGCTCAAACCCCGCAACGCGAACGGCCGCCGCGCGGTCCGCCGGGCCGCTGTGCGACAGCGACCGCGTTAGCGTCGGCCGTGACCCGCGAAAGAAGGGTTCAGGGGCTTGGGCGCCCCGTCCCGTTCAGGGGGGGACGGACGAGATCGCCGAACCGTGTTATCCAGCGAAGCCACCCTCGACTCTGCTACGTCAGACACACCGGCTCGGCCGGCGCGCTCTGCGGCCCATACAGCCGGCGAACCTCGATCCCATTGCGCTCGTAACGATCCCGCCGCTCCCACATCGCGCTCTCCTGCGTGTCCGACGAGAGAATGACGGCCTCGACACCCAGTTCGACCGCGTCGTCGGGAGAGCGGACGGGAAACGGCCCCAGGTGCGTGCCGTGCAGCTCGGCGATCTTACCGCACCCATTCTCCAGCGTTGCAGGCGGTATGTGGGTGTGGGCATTCGGCCCTGTCGGGCAGCGGACCACGTTCAGCCGGCCTGGGACTGTTCGCCCTTCGAGCCGGGCAGCGTGAACGAGGTCTGCTCGCGACATGTGCTCGGGCATCTTGACGCCATCGGGTGAATATCGTCTCAGGCTGGGACGCCCGGTGGCGACGAGGCCGGGTGCTAACGCTTTCCGCGATGATCT
>JACZRH010000319.1 GCA_022574815.1 Planctomycetota bacterium
TTCGGCGCGGCCCGCAACATCGAGGGCGGCGGCTCGCTGACCATCATCGCCTCGGCGCTGGTCGAGACCGGCAGCCGCGCCGACGACTTCATCTTTCAGGAGTTCAAGGGAACCGGGAACATGGAGCTCAAGCTCGACCGCGAGCTGGCCAACATGCGCATCTGGCCGGCGATGGACCTGCGCCAATCGGGCACGCGAAAAGAGGAAAAACTGCTGACGCCGGACGCACTGGCCAAGGTCAACATGATCCGCCGGCAGGTGTACGATCTGCCGCCCCAGAAGCAGATCATGACGTTGCTCGAGCGCATGAAGCCCTACAACACCTTGCTCGAGTTTCTCGACAGCGTGCGAGCGCCGGCGTGATTCTCGGCGTCCTTTCCGACAGTCACGCGCGGCACGAACGTACCGGTCGCGCGCTGCGAATCCTCCAGCGGCTGGGGGCCGAGGCGTTCGTCCACTGCGGTGACCTCCAATCCGATGAGGTTCTCGACGAGTTGGCGGTCGTGCGAGCGCGCTTCGTGTGGGGGAACACCGACAACCCCGACCCGCGCTGCCGCAAGTACGCCGAATCACTCGGCCTCGAGCCGCCGACCGAAATACCGCTACTGCTCGAGCTCGGCGGCAAGCGGATCGCGGTCTTCCATGGCCACGAGCGCGAGTTCGAGCGGCTCGGGCGGGCCGTGGCGACCGGCGACGCCGACCAGACGCGGCGGGCCGCATTGGAGTGCGACTACGTATTCTATGGGCACACCCACGCCGCCAGCGACGCGCGCGTCGGGGCCGTTCGGCTCATCAATCCGGGCGCATTGCAGCGGGCGCGGGTCTACACGGTCGCGACGCTCGACCTCGAGCTCGACGAGGTATCGTTCTGGCGCGTCGATGACCATGCCGGTGAGAACGAGGAGCCGCAAAAAATCAACCCGCGCGTCCTGTAGTTTCTTCGTGAAAGGGCCGCATCTGCCATAGCACGTCCCATGCCACACGGCCGCGCATTTTGCCAAAGATAATACTCGCCCAAATATCCGGAATCGCGCGCCGTTTCGGCGGTCCGTGATGATATACTTCATCGAACGCAGTCTTTGGAACGTGCCCCTGCGTTGTGCGATAAGGGAGATGCATTTGCGCGAACCGATAGGCTGAAACCCAGGGAGGCCGCGCGAGTTCGACACCCCGCCGGAGGCGCCTGCGAGCGTTGGGGCGGGGACGACGGCGGCCACCCACCTTGAAACAGGGTTCCAGCAAATGTCTCCCACCGGCAAAGGCGGAGGATGTTCCGATTTTCAGCGGCGGGCGCGACGGCCGATGGTCGATCGCGCCCGCTCGCTTCTTATCGTTCCAGAATTCCGAATCGCACCAGCGCCTGGGCCGCGTCCGTAAGTGCAACGGCAACCAGACTCGCGACCATCAGGCAACCCACCGCTCGCGCGACATTCGGACGCGACCACGCGAGCAGCGCCGCCGCCAACACCGGCACGGACGACAGGCCGCCCAGCACGAACGCCGCCTTCATCGCAGCGAAGTGCGGCAGCCGCAACGTCTGAAACAACACCACCGCCAGTGCGAACAGCAGGTGCAACGAAAGCAGCGTCGCCGCGAAGTCCCGCCCGAACCGCCGCAGCGAAAGTAGCAGACCCATCAAAACGCACGCAGTCAGCGGCAGACCGGCGAGATACGCGACAATGCCGGCGCGCCGCAGATTGGGGGGCTCAGACTCCTTGCCATAGTCGAACAGCGACGCCCAGCGCTCCGGCGGCCATTGCACTTGCCCGGCGCGATTGACTTCCCAGCGCTGCCGCAGCGCTTCCCAATGCCGCTCCCACGGTCCGTGCCCGGCCAGCGAGGTCGCAAAGCCCTCGTAGTCGAACCAAAGCCGGGCGTACAACTCGGTCCAGAAGCTGTCGACCTGCGAAACGTGAATCCACGGATGTCGCAGAAGCTCGAGCATCCGAAACGACGCGAAGCTCGTCGCCGCGATCGAGCCCGGCGGCTGCGTGCTCATCGGCGTGTCGAAGATATCAAAGTTGTCCACGTGCGGGCGGTCATAAATGGCCAGGTTGCGCACCGTCGGCCAGACGCCAACGGCGAGCATCGCCGCCAGCATCAGCACCACGGGTCTGCGCTGCGCGCGTCGCTCGTTGCCGGGCCGCCGCCGCGCTTGGATGTGCAGGCACAGCCCGGCCGCGACGAGTATCGCGCTCGCGGTCATTAGCCCGTAGCCCTTGCAGAGCACCGTCGCGCCGGCCAGCGCCCCCGCGGTCAGGCAGGGGCCCGCCCGCCAGTCGCGGTGCCGCGCCAGCAGGGCGGCATAAATGGCGAGCGTCGCGAGCAGGTAAGCCAGGGCGTCGTTGCTCGCGCCGGCGGACATGTAGATGTGTCGAGGCAACAACGCGACGATTCCAATCGACAGCGCCTCGCGCCACCCAGAGCGCCCGCTCGACTCGATCCCGGCGCCGCAAGCCGCGCCGCCGGCCAGCCGCAGGACCGCCAGGCACACGTACAGCGTCACGCACCCCGCCGCGACGGAGAGAAACTGAATCGCTTTTCGGCCCGCGGCCTCTACCATCTCGCCCGACGCGCCACCCAGCGCGGCGAGTCGCGTGGTCGCACTGAACACACCGGCGGACACCACGTAATAAAGCGGCGGCTGAAAACACTCCCAGCAGTCCGTCGCCGACGGCAGCACGCCCTGCTCGAGTATCACCGCAACGGGTTCGAAGTGGTCGTCGTACGCGCTGTCGTATGGCGTCGCGACGCCGAACGCGATCCGCAACGCGACGCCGAGCGCGAGGACGGTGTGTGTGAGCCAGTTGACGTTGCGAGGCCGCATGACGTAAGCGTAACGCAAGCACGCCGACGAGTTGAATCCCGAGCGCCAACCGATTCGAATCGCGTTTGACCCCGAGCACCGCGACAGAGACAATACGAGCGTTCGGCCCGGGCGCACGCTGGCGCGCGGTTGGACGCGCAATGCGGAGCGGCGGGCGGCCACGTCATCAGGAGGTCTTGTCATGGGTAGCACGACGATGTCACCAGCCGATGTGAAAATCGGCCCCACACGACTATTGATCAACGGCGAGTGGCAAGAGTCCGCCGGCGGAAAGACGTTCGAGACCATCAACCCCGCCACCGAAGAGGTCATCGCCCTCGTCGCAGACGCCGACGCCGCCGACGTGGATCGCGCCGTGGCCGCGGCTCGGCGAGCGTTTGACGAAGGACCCTGGCGAAAGATTTCCGCCAGCGAGCGCGGCCGGTTGATGAATAAGCTCGCCGACCTGATCGAATCGAACCAGGACGACCTGGCGGCGCTGGAGACGCTCGACAACGGCAAGCCGATCAGCGAATCGCTCAGCGCCGACCTGCCGCTGACCATCGCGTGCTACCGCTACTACGCCGGCTGGACCGACAAACTGCACGGCAAGACCATCCCGATCAACGGGCCCTATTTCTGCTACACGCGGCACGAGCCGGTCGGCGTGTGCGGGCAGATCATCCCCTGGAATTTCCCGCTGCTGATGCAGGCCTGGAAACTCGGACCCGCACTGGCCGCCGGCTGCACGCTCGTCCTAAAGCCCGCCGAGCAGACCCCGCTGACCGCCTTGCGCGTCGCCGAGCTGGCGATGGAGGCCGGGTTCCCGCCCGGCGTGATCAACGTCCTGACCGGCTTCGGCCCCACCGCCGGCCAGCCCTTGGCGCGCCACATGGACGTCGACAAGATCGCTTTCACCGGCTCGACCGAGATCGGCCACGAAATCATGAAGTACTCCGCCGAAAGCAACCTCAAGAGCGTCACACTCGAGCTCGGCGGCAAGAGCCCCAACATCGTCTTCGCCGACACCGACCTCGACGCCGCCGCCGAGGGCGCCCACTTCGCGCTGTTCTTCAACCAGGGCCAGTGCTGCTGCGCCGGCTCGCGCGTCTTCGTCGAGCACAGCATTCACGACAAATTCGTCGAAAAGCTGGTCGAAAAAGCGAAAGCTCGCCGCGTCGGCGACCCCTTCGACCGTGACACACAGCAAGGTCCCCAGGTCGACCAGGACCAATTCGACAAGATCATGGGTTACATCGAGGTCGGCAAGCAAAAGGGCGGCGAACTGCTCTGCGGCGGCGCCCGCGTCGGCAAGAAGGGCTACTTCGTCGAGCCGACCATCTTTGACAACGTCTCCGACGACGCCAAGATCGCCCGCGAGGAAATCTTCGGCCCGGTCCTGTGCGTCATGCCCTTCACCGACGTCGACGAAGTCATCCGCCGCGCAAACGACACGCCCTACGGCCTGGCGGCGGCGGTCTGGACCCGCGACATCGAGAAGGCCCACGCCATCGCCAACAACGTGCGGGCCGGGACCGTCTGGGTAAACTGCTACGACGTCTTCGACGCCGCCGCTCCCTTCGGCGGTTTCAAAATGTCCGGCTCGGGTCGCGAGCTAGGCGAAATTGGACTCGACGCCTATACCGAAAGCAAGACGGTGACGGTGAGCTTGGATTAATCAAGAAGACGCACTAACCGGATTTATTTCTCGTTCCCACGCGGAGCGTGGGAACCAAGGAAGAAGAATCACTTAAAAATACGCTGAAACCCAGGGGATTCACCCCTGGGTTTTTCTTTTGTCTTCATCGCTTCAGGTTCCGACCTTCAGATTCCACGGAGAAGCGAATACAATACAGGTCCGCGTCTACCAGGTCATTCTGAGCACAGCTCGGTCATTCTGAGCGCAGCGAAGAATCTTGTAACGGCTTGCCCTCCGTTGGTCCCGAGATTCTTCGCTGCGCTCAGGATGACGATCGCACAATAAACGGGTCAAGCAAAACCTATGTTTTTCATCTTTCCCTGGAAAACTGACGCACCGATCTATTATTTGCCGATCGTTACGGTTGCCATGATCGTAATCAATACGATCGTTTTCATTTATATTGTTGCTATCCCGCACGTTGTTCGCGATTTGGCATTGATCCACGGCAACGGTCTCCATCCATTGCAGTGGCTGACATCCAATTTTATTCACGGAAGAATATTTCATCTTCTAGGCAACATGGTGTTTTTGTGGGTCTTCGGTCTGGTCGTTGAAGGCAAGCTCGGGTGGATGCGGTTCCTCACGGTGTTCCTGGGTATTGGCATTTTGCAAAACGCCCTAGTACAGATTGTGATGCTGGGGGCACCGGA
>JACZRH010000320.1 GCA_022574815.1 Planctomycetota bacterium
GAAGCCGAGGCCGCCGAGCGCCGCGAGAAATTCAAGGGCTTTCAGATCAACGCGGACCTGATGCGCCACGCCAGGCCCGACGCGATCATTCTGCACTGCCTGCCGGCGCACTACGGCGAGGAGATCGACTACGACACGTCGCGCACGCCGAACTCGGCGATCTTCGACCAGGCCGAAAACCGCATGCACGCGCAGAACGGTTTGCTGGTGGAGCTCTTGGGCTAACAAGCACGTCCGTCCTCACAATCCGAGCCCGACGCGCCAGCGAGGGTTCAATCTCGAACCGCAAGCCGGACCTCGCCGGCGCGTCGGGCGCGCAGCGGCGGGATTCTAATTCGTCATTCGCTATTCTGTATTCGCGGTTCGCAATTCGCAATGGCTCGCCGTTCGTGATCGCCTTGCCGTCTCGGCGCCCGGTTGCGTACACTGTCCGCCATGCCCGCCAAGCGAGCGTCAAAGAAAGCCCGGCCCGCCCGGCCCGCCGCGTCGAAGCCGCCCGGCCCGCCGCGCGCCGCAAGGACCCGAGCGACCAGCCGCAGAAGTAAGCCCGACGGTGCGAGGGCGGTTGAGCGGAGGGTGAGCACGGCGGCCGGAGACCGAGCCCGCGGCGACGAAGCCGGGTGGCCGGCCGAAAAGGTCAAGCAGGCCGAAGACGTTTTCGACCTGGTGCGAAACTGCGACGGGCAGCCCGAGTGCTGGCTTCTGCTCGGGGCGGGATGTTCCTACCCCGAGGTTCCGCTCGCGCCCGGTTTCGTCGAAATCATCAAGCGGAAATATCCGGCGCACTACAAGAACGCGCAGCAGCCCAAAGGCTACGCCCAGTGCATGCACGTTCTTCCGCCCGAGTTTCGAAGAAAGATCATTCGAGATTCGCTGAAACGGGCCCGCATCCTGGAGGGCTACATCGCCATTGCGGCGCTCGTGCAGGCCGGGCGGGTCCACAAGATATTGACCGTCAACTTCGATCCGCTGCTGCTCGAGGCCTGCGCCCTGGTGGGCCGCGTGCCCGCGGTCTACGACCTGGCCGCCGGCCTCTACGGCCAGGACGACCGCGCCGGCCGCAAACCGGCCCTGGCCACGCCCGCCATCGTTCATCTGCACGGCCAGAACGAGGGCATCGTTCTGATCAACGACCCCGCCGAGGCGCGCGAGATGTCCGGGCGCCTGGGCTGGCTCTTCGAAGCCGCCGAGAAGCACGTATGGATCGTGGCCGGTTACAGCGGCGAGCAGGACCCCGTCTTCGGGCGCCTGAGCGAGACGGCCCGCTTCGACGCCGGTCTGTTCTGGCTCAGGCACGACGGCCGCTTGCCATGCCGCGCGGTCGCCGACATGATCGAGCAAAAGCGAGGGGCCGCGGTCATCTTCGGCCAACCCTCCGACTCTTTCTTCGTAACGCTGGCGAAGAAACTGGGCCACTATCCGCCGCGGGTGCTGTCGGCGCCGCTCGATCACATTGAAGAGCGGCTGAAGACGCAGCTCAGCGCCTCCTGCCGGAAAGCGGTGGCCGAGACCATTCAATACATCGAGCGGGCGCGTGAGGCGATCGAGCACGACGCCGCGGCCAAGACCCTCCAGGTTCAGAGCTTGGCCCAGGCGGGCGATTTTGAGGGGGCCCTCAAGGCTTTCAGGCGGGTCGAGCGGCCGCGCGGCGAGCCGGAGCTGCTCGCCGTGGTCGCCGGCGCGGCCGCTTCCGCCGCTCAATTGACGACGGTCTTCACATACGCGCAAGAACTGGGGATCGGCGCGGACATCGCCGATGCGGTCGCGCAAGCGGGCTTGGAGGTCATGCGCGGCGATCCGGACGCGGTGCTGCAAATGCTGGACGCCCTGCCGCGCTGTGCGGCGCTCGCCAGGCTGGACGTGCTGTCCCTCCGCGGCACGCCGGTGACGGACGCGGGGCTGGCGCATCTGAAGGGGCTGGCGCATCTGAAGGGGCTGGCCGCGCTGCGATCGCTGTACCTCGACAACACGCTGGTGACGGACGCGGGGCGGGCGGAGTTGAAGAAGGCTTTGCCGGAGTGTCACATCTACTGAATAGCGAATTACGAATAGCGAATAACGAATTCAGGGCGCCGAGCCGTCCGGAGCTGGTGTGCGGCAGGGCTCAGAGGCCGGACAGGAGTCCCTGTCGTCGGGACAGGTGTCCCGCTCGTCGGGACAGGTGTCCCGCTCGTCGGTACAGGTGTACCTCTCGTCGGGACAGGTGTCCCGTTTGTCGGGACAGGTGTCCTATTCGTCGGGACAGAGGTCCTGTTCATCAGGACAGATGTCCCTGTGTGCAGGACAAGTGCCCCGGTCGTCGGGACAAGTGTTTCCGGCGCTGGGACAGGTGTACGGGTGTCCGGTAGATGTGTCCGGATGGTACGGAGCGGTGGCCGTATGACGCGGGCGGCGCCTGGTCCAGACCGTCTCCGCCGCGCGCCGCGCGCGGCCGGGCGCGGGAGCCGCGCTAGTATCGGCATCCCGCCGGTGGAGTCGTGGTATGGGCCGGACCCTTCCCGCCGCGAGACCGCCGGCCGCGGCGCGCTGGAAATCTCACCACGATCCCGCTACCGTAGCGCCGCGGATTTTCGGGCGGCCATTCGGCGTGCGAGTGGAATCGTCCACGGTTCGAATCCGGGAGCGCGCGTGCCCGAAATCATTCAACATGACATCGTGATCATCGGCGGCGGCGGGGCCGGTCTGCGGGCCGCGATCGCGGTCGCCGAGGCCCAGCCCAAGCTGTCGGTCGGCCTGGTCTCCAAAGTCTACCCCATGCGCAGCCACACCGTTGCCGCCGAGGGCGGGGCGGCCGGTGTGATCAAGGAAGACGACTCCGCCGAAGCACACATCTACGACACGATCAGCGGCTCGGACTGGCTGGCCGACCAGGACGCGGTCGTGGCGCTGGTCGACGAGGCCCCCAAAGAGCTCCTGCAACTCGAACACTGGGGCTGCCCCTGGAGCCGTGAGCCCGACGGCCGCGTCGCGGTGCGGCCCTTCGGCGGCATGCAGAACGAGCGCACCTGGTACGCGGCCGACAAGACCGGCTTTCACCTGTTGCACACGCTCTTTCAGACTTCGCTCAAGTACGATCAGATCAAGCGCTACGACGAGTGGTTCGCCACCAAACTGCTCGTGGACGACGGACGCTGCCACGGACTCGTCGCGCTCGAGCTGCGCTCCGGGCAGGTCCGCACCTTCATTGCCAAGGCCGTCGTGCTCTGCACCGGCGGCGCCGGCCGCGTCTTTCCCTTCACCACCAACGGGGCCATCAAGACCGGCGACGGCATGGCCCTGGCGTACCGGGCCGGCGTACCGCTCAAGGACATGGAATTCGTCCAGTACCACCCTACCGGCCTGCCCTTCACCGGAATCCTGATCACCGAAGCCGCCCGCGGCGAGGGCGGCATCCTCGTCAACAAACACGGCTACCGCTATTTGCAGGACTACGACCTCGGCAAGCCGGTCGACATCCACGACCCGCGGCACCCGCTCAAACGCACCATGGAGCTCGGCCCGCGCGACCGCGTCAGCCAATGCTTCGTCAAGGAGTCGCAAAAGGGAAACACGATCCAAGGCCCCTACGGCGACGTGGTGCATCTCGACATCCGCCACCTCGGCGAGAAGACGATCGACAAGAAACTGCCGTTCGTGCGCGAGCTGGTCAAGAACTACGTCGGCATCGACCCGGTCCACGAGCCGATCCCCGTGCGGCCGGTGATACACTACATGATGGGCGGGATCCATACCGACATTCACGGTGCGACGCCGTTGAAGGGGCTCTATGCGGCGGGCGAATGCGCGTGCGTGAGCATCAACGGGTCGAACCGGCTGGGGTCGAACTCGCTGGTTGAGATTCTGGTCTTCGGCGCCCGGGCCGGCAAAGCAGCCGCCGCCCTGGCCATGGAAAGCAAAACCGACGCCGCCACCGCGGGTGGGTCGGGCATCCCGCCCGCCATCGCGGGTAGGGCGGGCATCCTGCCCGCCATCGAAGCGCAGGCCAACGACGAACGCGAGCGCATCGCGCGCGATTTCCTGCGCAAGAAAGGCGGCAGCGAACGCGTCGATACGGTTCGCAGCGCCATGAAGGAAACCATGGAAGCGGGAGCCGGCATCTATCGCACCGCCGAAAAGCTGCGCGCGACGTGCCAGACGCTGGGCGAACTGCGCGAGCGCTTCGCCGAAGTGCGGCTCGACGACCGCAGCCCGACTTTCAACACCGAGCTGACCAGCGCGCTGGAGCTGGAAAACATGCTGGAGATCGCACAGACCATCGCGCATTCGGCGCTGGAGCGCACCGAGTCACGCGGATCGCACCAGCGCACCGACCACCCCGAGCGCGACGATGAAAAGTTCCTGAAACACACCTTGGCCTATCGCACCGACGGCGCCCCGCGCATCGAATATCTCGACGTCACCATCACCGATTGGCCGCCCGGCGAACGAAAGTACGGTGATTGACCTCGATCGGGCGGGGGAAAACCGGTGGAGAACCTATCCCAGAACATCTGTGGCACCGGCGTCCCGCCGGTGTGATGTCGCTCCCGCACCCGCCCCTCCGGTCGCTGCCCGCGTATGAGAGCAGCACGCGTCGCTCCCCGCGTATGAGAGCAGCACGGCGTACTGCCGCTCGCGCGGCCTGAGCCTGATCGCATCAATGTCGCAGCCCTTCGTCATGGGAAACACCAACGCGATCGAGGCCGGAAGCGCTCGCGAGAATTATGGGTAAACGGATTGCCGTCTGTTTATAGGGCATTTGCCTGATTGACAGTCGCGCCGGCCCAATATAGCCTGCTCCTCTTCAGAACCACGATTCTAAATGGGGCTACGATGTTGCTCTTGCCCACTGCACGTCGGTCAAGCATCGCGCTCTTCACGTCGCCGGACACCGCATGCGTCGATGCCATCAACGACCTCCTCGGAGCCAACGACAAGACGCCGTATTACTACAAGTGCCTCCGGCTGCAGGGAAAGGCGTGGGTCATGCAGGAGCAGTATTCCGATGCGATCAAGGCCTACGATGAAATCCTGAGATTCGTCACCTCGGAAGAGGATCCGCTGACCTATTACACCGCAATGGTGGAAGCGGGTACAGCCTTCATGTCCCAAAAGACAGAAAAAGAGATCAAGAAGG
>JACZRH010000043.1 GCA_022574815.1 Planctomycetota bacterium
TAGGCTGTTGCGAGAACAGCGGGCGTTTCGCCGATAGAATGACGGGAAAGGCATGCGTCCCGCCGGGTCGTTCGGTGAACGAGTGACGACGAAGCGTGATTATTACGATGTGCTCGCGGTGGGCCGCTCGGCGGCCCCCGACGAGATCAAGCGTGCCTACCGCAAGGCCGCGATGAAGTACCACCCCGATCGCAACAAGGAACCCGGCGCCGAGGACCGCTTCAAGGAAGCCTCCGAGGCTTACGAGATCCTCTCCGACCCCAGCAAACGCCAACGCTACGACCAGTTCGGGCACGCCGGCCTCAACGGCGTCGGTATCCACGACTTTTCCAACATGCGGACCGACGACATCTTCAGCATGTTTGGCGACATGTTCGGCGATATCTTCGGCGGCGGGCGGCCGCGGGCCCGGGCGGAGCGGGGCGTCGACATCCAGACCGTGATCGAGATCGGCCTCGAAGACGTCGCTACCGGCGTCGAGAAATCGCTCCGCTTCGAGCGGGCCGACTTCTGCGAGCGCTGCGGCGGGCAGTGCGCCGAGCCCGGCACGCGGCGCGATTCGTGCGGGACCTGCGGCGGGTACGGGCAGGTTGAGCAGCAGACCTCGATGGGTTTTTTCGTGACGCGCTCGGTCGTCGATTGCCCCAGATGCCGGGGGCGCGGCAGTGTCATTCGCACGCCCTGCCGCGGCTGCGGCGGGTCCGGCCGGTCGCCGCGCGAACGCGTGTTGAACGTCAAGATCCCCGCCGGCGTGCAGGACGGACAGAGCGTGCGGATCCGCGGCGAAGGTGAGCCCGGCGCAACCGGCACGACCCGCGGCGACCTGCGCTGCGTCATCCGCGTGCGCGAGCACCCATTCCTGCAGCGCGACGGCGATTACCTCGTCTGCCCCCTGCCGATCAGCTTTACGCAGGCCACGCTCGGCGTGCAGGTCGAGGTGCCGCTCCTGACCGGGACCACGTCGCTGCGCATCCCGCCCGGCACACAGCACGGCGCCGTCTTCAAACTTCCGGGCAAAGGTCTGCCGAACCTGCGCACGGGCCGGCGCGGCGATGAAATCGTGCAGGTGCTGATTGAAATCCCCACGAAACTCACCGGCGACCAGAAGGAACTCCTGCGGCGATTCGCGGCCACCGAGGACAAGGCCGTTTTGCCCGAGTCAAAGGGGTTCTTCGAGCGGCTGAAGAGCTATCTCACCGGCGAGGACGAAGAGAGCGAGTGAACTAACACGAGCGGCCGGCGGTCGCGGGCAAGCGACGCCGCGGCGCGGTAACGATCACGACGGATTGATGGCAATGGCGAAACAAATACACGTAGCGGACGCGAACGATCGGAAACCCCGAAAGACCGCGGACGCAAAGCGAAAATCAGACGAAGCGGCCCAGCCGCGCCCCGAGGAAGCCGAGCCCAAGCCGAACGAGGCCGCGGCCGACAAGGAGGCCGACCCGCTCGAAGCGCTGCGCCGGGAGTGCGACAGGTTGCGCGACGAAAAGCTGCGCGCCCTCGCGGACCTGCGGAATTTCCAAGAGCGCGCCCTGCGTGAGAAAACCGAGGCGATTCGCTACGCCGAAGCCGGGCTGGGGCGCGATCTGCTCGTGATCCTCGACGATCTAGAGCGCACGCTCGAATCCGCCCGCGACGCCCCGGACGCCCAAGCGGTCTGCGCGGGCGTGCGGATCGTCTACGAGAACTTCCTGAAGGTGTTGCGTGACCGCCACATCGAAGCGATTGAAGCACAGAATCAACCGTTCGACCCGACCTTCCACGAAGCCCTGATGCAGCAGCCGAACGACGAGGTGCCGGCCGGCACGGTGATTCAGCAGGTCGCGCGGGGCTACAAGATGCACGGTCGCGTGCTGCGGCCGTCGCGCGTGATCGTCTCGAGCGGGCCGGTCGCCGCATCGAGCGACAACCCAACCGACCATGAGGGCTCCTGATGCCAACCTACGACTACCGCTGTGACCATTGCGAGCACGTATTCGAGGAGTTTCAGTCGATCACCGCCAAGCTGCTCAAGAAATGCCCCGCGTGCGGGAAGCGCGCCTTGCAACGGCTGATCGGGGCGGGCGGCGCGATCATCTTCAAGGGGTCCGGATTCTACGAGACGGACTATCGCAGCGAGTCGTACAAGAAGTCGGCCGAAGCGGAGAAAAAGTCTGCCACCGAATCCAAAGACGACAAGAAGGGCAAGGACAAGCCCGGCGACGGCGGCTCCAAGAAATCGAGCGACAGCGGCACATCCACAGCCACCACGAAAGATACGTCTTCGTCCACCGAGAAGTCCTCGTCCGGAAAACGCAAGAAAGCGGTTTGAGCTGCGCGTCGCGCCGTGCTCGCCGGTCCGCTCGCACGGCCTTTCGCGACACCTTGACGATGCGGGCACGCGGCCTTAGAAAGACCCAACCATGGCAGGAGCCGAGGTTCATTTCGTCGTCGTAACTCCCGAAGCGCAGGTCGCTGAGGGGACCGCGCAATCGGTGGTGATCCCCGCCCACGACGGCGAGCTGGGCATCCTGCGCAACCGGGCCCCGCTGATGTGCGAGCTGGGCATCGGTCAGATGCGCTACACCGCCGACGGTCAAACCCAGCGGCTCTTCATCGACGGCGGTTTCGCACAGGTCAACCGCAACGACGTCACGGTGCTTTCCGCGCGAGCCGTCCCCGAATCGGAAATCACGCCGGAAATGATCGCCGACGCGGAAAAAGCCGCCGAGAAGGAAGCGGGCAGCGGCCCGGACGCCGGTGAGTTTCGCCGCAAAGCGCGGCAGCGCGCGAATGTGCTCCGCAGGCTCAAGAGCTAGATCCGCAATCCCGAGATTCAACGCGAATCGCAGTCGACGCCCAGCGGGGCAGCGCCTCAGTCAGCGGGCGCGGCGGGCGACTTCGGCTCCAGGATGGCGTGTTGGTAGACCAAGCCTGCCAGCGCGCCGCCCAGCAGCGGACCGACCCAATAGACCCACTGCTGCGCCAGGAGTGACCCGCCGGCGAACAGCATCGGAAAAGCCGTCCCCACCACGCGGGCCGGATTCATCGCCGCACCCGTCAGCGGACCGCCGATGAGAATATCCGCGGCGACCGTCAGTCCGATCGCGAATCCGCCCACGTTGGGATGCCGCGGATCGACTGCGCTGCCGAAGACCGCGAAGACCAGCAGGAAGGTGAGGATCGCCTCGATGGTCACCGCGCGAATCGCCGCTTTGCCGGTGTTTTGCTCGGCAGCGGCCGGACTGCCGATCTGCTCCGGCGGCGCGAGCTTGGCGACGTCATAGTTCGGCGTCCCGTTCGAGGTCCGAAGGACGACGCTTTCGGTGGTATGGGCCACGTAGATGTCCTTGAAAACGACCTGATACAGCAGCAGCCCGGCCAGGATGCCGCCGACGAGTTGAGCCAGCACGTAGGCCATCGCGTTGACGAGCGAGATGCGGCGTGTCAGCAGCATCGCGAACGTAACGGCCGGGTTGACGTGCCCGCCCGAGACGTTCATGGTCGCCGTGACGACGACCGCGAGGATAAGCCCGTGGGCGAGCGCGATCCCGACCAGCCCGAAACCCTTCTCACCCAGGTGCTCATTGGTCATGATCGCCCCGGCTCCGACGAAGCAGAGGGCGAAAGTGGCTATGGCTTCGGCGATCAGAGCCTTCCAGGGCATGCGTCTTCTCCGGTGGAGCTTGGAATCGCTTGACGGTCGCGCCGGGCCGAACGGCGCGGTGCGTCCGCGTACCATAGCGACCGGACATGGGGCGGCCAAGTGGGGCCGCCTGGAATCAAACGCGAGTTCGAGCGATAATGCGCCGATGGCTGCGCACCCAAGCGGAAAGCTCTTGGTCATCAGCGGGCCTTCGGGAGCCGGCAAGACGTCGATCTGCGACGCGTTGCTCAAACGCCTTCCCAGGGCCCGCTGGAGCGTCTCCGTCACCACGCGGGCGCGGCGCGGGCGCGAAGTGGACGGCGAACACTATCGCTTCGTGTCGCCGGAGGAATTCGCCCGGATGGCGGCCGGCGACGAATTTCTCGAGACTGCCGACTACCTGGGAAATCTCTATGGCACGCCGCGCAAGCCCGCGGAGGAGGCGGTCGCGGCGGGGCAGATCGTGATTCTGGAGATCGAGGTCCAAGGCGCGGCCCAGGTCAAGCAGCGAATGCCGGACTCGGTCCGCATCTTCGTCCTGCCGCCGACGATGGAAACGCTCAAGGCTCGGCTCGAGGGGCGCCAGACCGAGTCGGAGGACTTGCAGACCAAGCGGCTGGCCGAGGCCGACGGGGAGATCGCATTCGCCCAGACCGGTGGGTGCTTCCAATACTTCATCACCAATGATATACTGGAGGATTCGGTAAACCGCGTGATCGAGATAATCGAGCAGGAGACGCAAAAGGCATGATCGACGCGCTTCGGAATGACGACTTGATCAACAAACTCGGCGGACGGTTCAAGCTCACGGCGTTGGTCCAGCGGCGCTGGCTCGAACTGCTGCAAGGGGCCCGGCCGCTGGTCGATCCGACCGGGATGACCGATATCGAAATTGTCCTGGAGGAAATCCTTCAAGACAAGATCGGCATCGACTTCGAGGCCTCCGGACTCCTGAAACCCGATGGGCGGTGACGCCGCCGCGCCGGCTTCGAGCGGCGATTCCGCACGCTTGGTTGACTACGAACTTCTCATCTGCGTCTGCGGAGGCATTGCCGCCTATAAGACGGCCGAAGTCGTTTCAGCGCTCGTCCAGGAAGGATGCGGCGTCTCGGTCGCGATGACGCGCAACGCGACCCGATTCGTGGGGGAGATCACCTTTCAGGCCCTGAGCGGGCGGACCGTCTTCGGCGCCCCCTGGAAGACCGGGACCCAGGCTGACATCGCGCATCTGAAGCTGAGCCAAACCGCCGACTTGATCCTCGTCGCCCCGGCGACGGCGAACATGCTCGGCAAGCTTGCCAACGGGATCGCGGACGACGGCGTGAGCAGCTTGTTGATCGGCGCCGACTGCCCGGTCGTCCTGGCACCGGCCATGAACGCGCGGATGTGGAAGCACCCGGCGGTTGTGCGAAACGCAACTTTTCTTCGGGAGGCCGGGTTCGTTTTGGTCGGGCCGGGCGCGGGCTGGCTGGCTTGCCGAGAGATCGGGCCGGGACGCATGAGCGAGCCCGAGGAGCTGATCGCCGCGGTGCGGGAACAACTGCTGAGCCGGGCTCCCAAGCGACGCGGTGAGCGTTAGCGCCATAGACCTCGGCTGCCCGCGCAAACGGTCGCGCGGCGCACACTCCGTGAGCACCATGCGGCGAAACCGCCCTTTGCGATTCCTGATCACCGCCGGGCCGACACGGGAGTACATCGATCCCGTTCGGTTCATCTCGAACGACTCATCGGGGAAGATGGGCTTCGCGCTCGCCGCCGCCGCGAAAGGGCGCGGGCATCGTGTCATGCTGGTACACGGCCCAGTCGCGATCCAACCGGCCCGCGGAGTGCGAACCATCTCCGTGCTCTCGGCGGCGGAAATGCTCGCGGCTTGCCGTCAACAATGGCCGCGGCAGAACATCCTGATCATGGCCGCAGCGGTCGCCGACTATGCACCCACACGAACCGCCCGGACGAAACTCAAGAAGCAGCCGGGACCGCGCGCGTTGCGGCTGAAGCCGACCGTGGACATCCTCGAAGCGCTCTCGCGAGATCGTCGGCCGGAACAGCTCGTGATCGGCTTCGCGCTCGAGGATCGGAATGCGCGTCGCAACGCGGAAGCGAAACTGCGGGGAAAACGCCTCGACGCGATCGTCCTGAACCGGCCCGAAACGATCGGCTCGGAGCGCGCGTCGGTCGAATGGCTCGTGACGGGCCGGGCGTGGGAAGTTCTGCCGGCGTCGTCAAAACTTCGCTTGGCGCAACGGCTCATACGCGCGGCCGAGGCATTGTATGCCGAGCCGCGGGCGTCGGCCGAGTCGGCGAGCCCGTAACACAGATTCGAGAATGGGGTTGCGAGAAGGCTCCCGCTCTCGGATCAACCGATCGCACTCATGCCGATGGCGCGCGACCAGAAGAACCACGCGAACGGTGCGGCGAAGAGCGGCGAATCAAAAATGTCGAGCACGCCGCCCATGCCCGGCAGGCCGCGGCCGGAATCCTTCAGGTCGGCGTCGCGTTTGAGCAGCGACGCGCACAGGTCGCCGACCACCGACACGAGCCCCATCAGCAGACCGAACCCCGCATAGACGAGTGCGCCGCGCAAGAGGCCGGCGCTCGGCGGCACCAGCTCCCAGCGTTCCAATGCCAGCCCCGCGCCGGTCGTCGCGACGACGGCGACCACGAGCCCGCCGATGAATCCCTCCCAGGTCTTCTTCGGGCTGAGCCACTCGATCAACTTTCGGCGACCGCAAACGCGGCCGACGAAATACGCGCCCGTATCGCTCATTTTGACCGCGAGAACGGTGAGTGCGAGCAGCGCGACCCCCGCGGGGCCGCCGATCTCCAAGCGTAGCTTGACCAGAAACCCCGCGAACAGCCCGGTGTAGACGACAATGAACAGCGTCGCCGCGATGTTGCCGAGGGCGCCGCGGGTCTGACGACGAAGTCCTTGGCCGACGAAGCAGGCCGCCGTCGCGAGCGCGATCCACAGCGCCTCCCACGAACGGTCGAACCACCCGGTCTGCGATTGGATGTTGATCGCAACGAACGGCCCGACGACCAGGCCGACAGCGAACAACCGGGCGACGCGTTCGAACGGCTCGTGTCCGCGCGAACGCACGGCGGCCAGCAGCTCGCCGGCCGCGAGCCAAGTGAACAGCGCGATCACGAGCGCGCAGGCCGCCCCGTTGATTAGGAAGGGCCCGAGATTGACGTCGGCGAAAGGAAGACGCCAGTCTGGCGCGGCCAGCGTCGAAAGATAGCCATCGAGAAACACGAGGCCAACGACGAAGCCGGCGAGCGAAGTGCCGAAGATGAGCCGTTGGCCCAGCACCTGCGAGGGACACTCCCATGCGAGGAAACGCTAGCCCGGTGAGTCCGTAACCTGGGCTGCGACCGGCCCAACGTCGCCGAAACGGCGCTCGCGCTTCGCGAACTCGATGATAGCCCCGTTGAGGTGTTCGGGGCGAAAGTCGGGCCAGAAGGTCGGCACCACACAAAGCTCGGCGTAGCTGATCTGCCACAGCAGAAAGTTGCTCAGCCGCATCTCGCCCGCCGTGCGGATAACCAGGTCGGGGTCGGGCACGCCCGCCGACCAGAGCGAGTTGGAAACGGCCGCCTCGTCGATCTCATCGGGTTGCAGCTCACCGGCTTGCACACGCCGCGCGAGGCACCGGACCGCCTCCACGATCTCGGCTCGCGAGGCGTAATTGAGGGCCAGGCTGACCGTCAGCCCCTTGTTGTCCTTGCACATTTCGAGCGTAACATCCAACTCCCGCAGAACCGCGTCGGGCAGACGCTCGCGGCTACCCAGGTGCAGCACGCGAATGCCGTTTTCCATGATCTCGTCGCGCTCTTTGATCAGGTACTCCGCGTACAGCGCCATCAGCCCGGCGACCTCCATCTTCGGCCGCTTCCAGTTTTCGAGACTGAAGGCATAGAGCGTGAGATACTCGATCCCCAGCCGGGCGCAATGCGTCACGGTGGCTCGCACGGACTTGGCACCCTCGCGGTGCCCGTCCAGGCGCGGCAAACCGCGCTGCCGGGCCCAGCGGCCGTTCCCGTCCATGACGATCGCGATGTGCCGCGGCAAGGCTTCGCGCTCGATGCCGAGCTCCTCGACCGGGTCCAATGGGGTCATGTCCGGCACGCTCAGCCTTCCTTCTCGATGAAAATCGTCTGGTCGCGGCCCGGCCCGACGCCGACGATCCGCACGGGCGCCCCCAGCCGCTGGCTGAGGAAGTCCAGGTACCCCTTGGCCGCGGAGGGTAGATCTCCGAGCCGGCGGCAGCCCGAAACGTCCTCGTCCCAGCCGGGCAGCGTTTCGTAAACCGGTTCGACTTCCTGCAAGTCGTACGAATCCGCCGGGATCGTTGTCGTGATCGCGCCGCCGAGTCGATACCCGACGCAGACCTTCAGTTCCTTCTGGCCGGCCAGCGTGTCAACGTGCATGACCGCCAGATGCGTGGGCCCGTTGATTCGGGCGGAGTGGGCAGCGGCGACGGCGTCGAACCAGCCGCAGCGCCGCGGCCGGCCGGTCGTGGTGCCGTACTCGCCGCCGCGCTCGCGAAACGTGTCGCCGACCGCGCCGGTGAGCTCGGTGGGGAACGGCCCGGCCCCGACCCGCGTGGCGTAGGCCTTGACCACGCCGACGACGGATTGGATCGTGCTTAGGGGCACACCCGCGCCGCAGGCGGCGCCGCCGGTAACGGCGTTGGAACTGGTCACGTAGGGGAAGGTGCCGTGGTCGATGTCGAGCAGGCTGCCCTGGGCGCCTTCGAACAGCACGCGCTTGCCCTTCGCGATCAACTCGTGCAGCAGGACGATCGTGTCGCACACGAAGGGGCGGAGCTGGTCGGCGAACTGCAAGTATTCGTCGGCGATCATGCTCGCGTCGATCGGCTCGCGCTGATCGAAGACCGCGGCGAAGTATGCGTTCTTGTGCGCCACGACTTCCGCCAGTCGCTCGCGAAACGAGTCGGGCCGAAAGAGATCGCAGACGCGAAAGGCCCAGCGGCGGGCGGCCTTGTCGGCGTAACACGGGCCGATGCCGCGCGCCGTCGTTCCGAGCCGGCTGCCGGGCCGCGCGGCCCGCTCGGTGAGCAGGTCCTGCTGGCGGTGGTAAGGCAGCACCAGATGAGCGCGGTCGCTGACGCGCAGGTTGTCGCCGACCGCGATACCGCGCTCGCGTAAGGAAGCGATCTCGCCGAGCAGGACGGCCGGGTCGATGACGGTTCCGCAGGTGATCAGGCTGGTGACGGTCTCGCGCAGAATTCCGCAGGGAAGCTGGTGCAGCGCGAACTTCTCGCCGTTAACGACGACCGTGTGGCCGGCGTTCGCACCGCCGGCGTAGCGGACCGCGACGTCGAAGTGCTCGACCAACGCGTCGACGATCTTGCCCTTGCCTTCATCGCCCCATTGAAAACCGACGACGCACGTATGACCCAGATCGATGAGGCTCATATCGAACCCGCGCGAGCCCGCGCGACGTCGCACGCGGCGAGTTGGTCACGGGCTGGGGGCATCGATCGCGTCAAGTCTTGTCGCCGCAGCACGGTCTTCGGATTCCTGGGAGACCGGCCGAATTCCAAGTTCGCTACTCTGCCGGTCGTTGACGGGACGGGCGGACACGCCTGTCCGGCCGCGACCGCCTTCGTTCTCCACGTTGCAGGGCCAGTTGTAGCCGCTGGTTGCGCGTGTGGCAAACGGCGCCGGCAGCGCCCCGGCTCGGCGCCTCAGGAATCCCGCTTCTCGATGAGCGCCCGCAGGCCGCCGGTCAGTTCGCGCTGAAACGCGAGCGAACCATCTCCCTGAATCCCCACATCGCCTTGCACCAACAGCGTCGTCGCTCCGGTTCCGCCGCGGCGAACCGGATCGGCCGCACGGGTTCCCGGCCGGGCGGGCCGGACGATCATGTCGGAGCCATCCAGCGACTCGAGCGCCGCCGCCGACTCGTAATTCACCGTATAGCGCAGGCCGGCCGCCGTATCAAACTGCCAGCAGACGGCCACGTCGGCCAAATAGCGGCGCGCCCAGGACGTTCGTTCGCGCACCTCGCGGGCGAGCCATTTCATGAAGATCAGCATTGGCTCGGGCGGCAGGCCGTCATGCGAGTCGAGGTTGTCGATGCGCCCCGTGCGAAACAGCAAGCGGCGGCGCAGCGGCGCTTCTTCGGGCATCACGGCCAAGCCGAGGTTTGCAAGCCGCGCGTCGGCGGAGGCCCACCGCAGTGTGCGAAGTTGCGGATAGCGCCGGGCCAGGTCGGCGATGTCGCGCACCACAAGGTCGCTCTCGTCCCAACGCATCCAGTATTGCACGAAATCCTCGACCTCGCCGCCGAGGTGCATCTTCAGCAAGTGTTGCGCCACGCGCGGCGCGAGCACGCTGCCCTGCGCGCCGGCGACGATCCACGGCAAGTCCGTCGTGATCAGTTCGCCACGCCCGATCGGCCGCGCCGCGGACAGAACGTCGCCGCACTGTTTGGCGACGGGCGTCTCGCTGGCCAGCAGCGTGGCAAAGCCGACGTTGTCCGCGTAGCGTTTCCAGCGGGCCGTCGCGGTCAGAACGCGCGCCCGAAAGGTCACGCCGTCGTCGGTCGTCGAATACGGCACCACGTCCTGTAGCGCGAAACCGCGCGTCGGCACGTCGGCGTATTCGACGCGGGCGGACATGATCTCGTGCTTGGCGTGGCGGATTGCGACGCGTGCGGGCGCCGCGCCACGAGCAGCCACCAACATCGCCAGCGTTTCCAGATCGACGATCAGCCAGCTTTGCGACGCGATCTGTTCGAGGTCCTCGAGCCGCAGATCGAGTTGGACGAGCCACGCCGGATCGATGACACATGCCGCCCGGCGCGCCGCGGTTGCGAGCTTGCGTCGGGAGATCCGAGGCCCGAGCCAATCCACGCGCCGGCCCTTCAGCACGGGAGCCAGCGGCTCGAGCGTGCTCGGCAACACGACGCGCTCCAACGGAAACGGCGGTTTGTAGGTGCCCCAGCGCGGCACATTCGCCAACGGATGGCATTTCGGGTCGCGTTCGGCGACCGGGTGCAGCACGACCCGCTCGAATTGCGCGACCGGGCTGCGTTTCGGGATGACCAGCCGCAGATGCGTCGCGTCCTCGGGGGCCTTCACCCATCCGAGCAGGTTTCGCGGCGTGTCCTCGCCCGCAGGCGCGTCGAGATAGACACACTGCGTACGGAGCGGTTCGTCGTCGCGGAGAAATTCCGTCAGCAGCTCGGCGCTCCGCACCCCGTTGGCCTCCGAGGTGCGCGCCCGGGCCAGATACCACTGCTCACGCTTGCAGCGAACGGGAGCGGAGCGCAGCGTGGCATCATCCTGCCAGCGCCAGCCGCGCATCGCGTCGGCTCGAACTTGAAGACCTCCCGCCGGCCCGGGACCTTGTCGCTGTTTGCCCTTCATGCGTGTGTGTCGTCGGCCTTTCACCCGTGGGCGACTTGCAGAAGCTTCCCGATCGGCGAGTGCTCCATTCCCGCACGCGGGACCGGAACGGTACCAGCAGCGGGGCAGCGAGACAACACCGGCGCGCCCGGCCCCGCGTTTCGGTGGTGGGTCAGTTTGCGTCAGAGCCGCCCGGTCCCCAGGGCGGACGCCGCGCGGACGCGGCGGTTCTGTCGAACTGATCCATTGCCCGCCTTTCGGAACCGCCGGGCTGGACGGCGAAACTCGGCAAGCGTGTTCGCAACGGGCGACGCGCGAATCCCGCGACCCCGCACGCACGGCGCTTGCGTTGCAGCGGCGGGCGTGCGAACCTTTCTGCTGAGAAGTTGGCCGAGCTCGGAGCCCGCCCCACCCTCGCGGCGCCGAGCCGACAGGGTCGATGAGAGTACGCGACATCCTTTTGAGGTCACCGTGCCGGACTCAGGCCCCCTAGCGCCCCTCAGCGATCCCCCGGCGGTCGTGGCACGCCCGGTGCAAGCCCTTGACTACGGCCCGCGGACGGTCCGGCCGGCCGGGCCTATGCACCTGCCGATGCTCGCCCGCCGCGTCGCGGCGATCGATCTGGCACTGATCCTGCTCGTGACGATCGTCGCACCCTTCGGGTTTCAGATCACCGCCTGGCTCTTGACGCCGATGGAACTCGAATTCGACGTCGGGCCGATTTTCGTCGCCCAGAAGTGGTTCGATTTTGTACTCGCCGCCGGGCTCGCCTGTTATCTCTGCATCCGGCACGGCATCACGCCGGCGGCGTTCGGCGTTCGGTGGAACGGCCTGCTGGGGGTGCTCGCTCAACTGCTTTGGTCGTCGGTGGCTGTCGCGGGCGTGTACGCGTATCTGGCCGTGTCGGCAGTCGTAATCAGCGTGCTCGTGCTGCTGGTTCCGGAATTGATGGGCGACATACGGGAACGAATCGACGTGCTGAAATCCATGCCGGTCGGCCGGACCGGGCTCACGATTCTCCTGCTGTTGCCCGTCGCGGCGCACGAGGAGATCATCTTCCGCGGACTGCTGCTGCCCTACTTGCGACGGCTGACCGGGCACTGGTGGGTCGCGGTCCTGATCTCGTCCGCGATCTTCGGAGCTCTTCACCTGCCCCAGGGGGTGCTGGGCGCACTCCAGATCACCGGCATCGGGGCCGTGCTCGGCTTGATTTTCGTCTGGTCGCGCAGCCTGTTGGCCGTGACCGTCGCGCACTTCATATTCAACTTCGTGCAGTTCCAGCTCATCCGGATTCTGCCGGACCTGCAGGAGCTCCTGGACAGGTTCCAGCCCGAGGTCTGACGCAGAAGTCGGAACCTGCCCGAAATCGGCGGCGCCGGAAGCGCCCTCAAAACGGGCGAATCCGCGGCTGATCGACGGCGCGACGACGACGCACCGTCGGCGGGCGGCGAGATCGCTCTTTCTTCGCCGGCCGAAGCCGCAGGTTCTCGACATCGTCGGCCAGCATGTTGCTCGATTGATCGGCGGTGAACGGATTGGCCGAGTTCGCCCGCGGAATGGGCTCGGCGGCGTGGGGCCGCGTTTTGGAAGTGGACGCGCAGCCTGCCGAAGCGAGAAGTGTGGTCCCCAACACACCCAAGCACGCCAACCGAAGGATCCGACTTCGTAGCATTGCCCGCCGACCTTTCCGGATCAAGTCGCCAACCAGCGCACCAACGCGAGAAAGAGCGCCAGCGCCAAGACACCCACAGCCGCGAATCGCGCCCAAGCCCTTGAATCCTTGTCGGCGGCGGGGCGCGGTGTGCCCGTCGTCACCGGCGCGAACTGATCATCGCCGAACTGCACTTGCGCGATGAGCAACTGCGTTTGGAAATCAGAGAAAGCCCGGCGGCGGCCCTCTTCCAGTATCTGCCTGCGGCGCGAATAACGCAGTAAGCCGCCCTCGAGCGAGGCCGCGATCAGGCGGCGCATCGCGGTCACGTCATTCTCGTTTCCGAAGCCGGCTTCCAGATAGGCGGCCTGAGACGTGGGATCGCGCAACGTGGAATAGGCCAGGTGCAGGGCCTCCAACTGCCGGCGGGACTCGACATGATGCCGCGGCCGGTCCAACTCGGCGATCAGGCGCGTCCGCTCGGAGTCAAACCGCTGTGCGATTTCCACCTCCGAGTAGCGTCCGGGCGCCAGTCCGAGAATCGCGAAATAGTCGTGAGCCATCTTTCGCACCGCTAAGGACCCCTTTATTGTAACCTTAGCGCCGCGGGTCCAAAAGGCAATCCGACCGCTTCCAAGGCGACCTGGAAGGCCTCTGCGTCCGGCGCACGAGGACGCGCCCGTGAGGTGAGGCGTGCGACCCGCCCGCAAACTCACCGTCCCGGGTTCGCGCCATCGGGGCCGGTACCGGCCGGTACCCATAACTTATTCAGCGCGGGGCGTTGCCGGCCGGTGTGAATCGTCGGGGCGCACATTTGTGCGAAGAGGCCGTTCGGTTTCTAATACAGGTTTGTCGAGGCCGGCGGCGCGCCGGTGTCATTCGGATTCTGGGGCGCGACGAATATGAAGATTCTCGTGGCTTGCGAAATGCCCGAAGCCGCTCTGGGCGAACTCCGTGAGCTCGGTCTCGAAGTGGTACACGAGCCGGGCCTGAGCGCCGACGATCTCCAAGAAAACCTTGTCGATGTGGCCATCCTGATCGTCGGCAAAGTGCGTGTCTCACAGGATGCGATCGCCACCGGCAAGACCCTTCAGATGATCGTGCGCGCCGGCGACCTCACGTCCAACATCGCGTTGGACGAGGCCTCCGCCGCCGGCATCTTCGTCACGCACTGCCCCGACAAAGACGCCCAAGCGACCGCGGAGCTGACTTTCGGGCTGATCCTCGCGCTTGATCGCCGCATTGTCGAAAACACCGTGGCGCTTCGAGCCGGAAAGTGGACGCGATCCGAGTTCCTCGACGCTCGCGGTCTGGCCGGGCGAACGCTGGGCGTGCTCGGAGGCGGCGAGACCGGTTGGCAGGTCGCCCGCCGCGCCCGGGCTTTCGAGATGAACGTCGTGGCCTGGTCGCCGACGCTGACACCCGAGGAGGCCGAGCGGCGCGAGGTCGAGTTCTGCAATTGGCCGCGCGAGTTGGCGCGCAAGAGCGACATCGTGACCATCCACGCGCCGCCGACCGAAGAGCCCGATCGCCTGGTGGACGCCGAGTTTCTCGAAAACATGCGGACGGGGGCCTACCTGGTCCACGTGGGATATTCCGGCGCCATCGACGAGATCGCCCTCGGCGACGCCATCGAGCGCCGCCAATTGCGCGTAGCGCTCGACGTGTTCTCCAGCGAACCTGGCATCGACGGGGGCAAGTTCCGCAGCCGGCTGCTCGAGCGGCCCGGCGTAATCGGCACGCAGCACATCGGTTCCGAGACCGAGCAGGTGCGCCAAGCCATCTCAGACGAGGTGATTCGCATCGTACGAACATTCCTCGTGTCGGGCGAGGTGCTGCACTGCGTCAACCTCTGCGAACGCAGCCCCGCGACCTGGCAACTGGTGGTGCGTGTCCGCGACCAGGTCGGTGTGATGGCGGCCATCCTCGAAGCCGTCCGCGCCGACGGTATCAACGCCGAGGAGATCAGCAGCCGCGTCTTCCGCGGGGCCAAGGCGGCTTGGTGTACCATCGCGCTGGACGAACGACCCAGCACCGAGGCGCTGGAATGCATCCGGGAACTGAATGACGTACTGCACCTGGACTTGCGCGCGGTGGTCTGAGCTTTTCCTGCTCGTAAGACCGGACTTCGTTTGGGAATTGGACCCAGAACCGGCGGCCAGGCGCACAACCTCGACGGATCAAGCGAGTATAAGAGACGGACGCTTATGGACGGTTTATGGCAGGCTTGCGGTAACAACATGCGAAGCGCGATCGTTTTGGCTTGGGGCACCCTCGCGGGGTTGGCCTCCGCGCAAACCGAGCAGGCTCCGGCCGCAGCCGGGCCGGAAGTCCTCCGTGCCCACGTGGCCGTGACGCAGAAGCTCTTCGATCCGAACCAGCCGGTCCGAGTGCATTTCGCGCTCCACAATCCGACCGACCGGCCGGTCGAGATTCCGCTCGAACTGCCGATCAAACCCGCCGACGGAATCGCATTGCCGCTGGAATTGATTACCGGAACGCCGAACAAACCCGCTTTGTTCGTATCTTCCAAGAGCGTCAAAGCCACGACGGTCCGGCCGGTGAACGAGCCGGCGTCCGAGCAAGGCGAGCGCGTGCTGCGTCTGGCTCCGGGCGGGACCGTTGGAGCGGAGATCGACCTGCGCGAGATCTTCAAAAGCATCCGGTACACCGATTCGTACCGCATCGAATGGCGCCCGTTGGGCGGGCGGATACCCTCGGCGTCAGTCGAGTTCCGCGTCGAGCCGCGCAAAGTCGCGGTACTGGTCACCGACTACGGCAAGCTCACCTTCTCGTTGATGTACGAGAAAGCGCCGCGCAACGTGGAGAACTTCCTCGAACTCACTCGCGACGGATTCTACAGCGGCAAGACCTTTCACCGAATTATCCCGGGCTTCATCATTCAGGGCGGGTGTCCGCTCGGAACCGGAAACGGCGTGCGGGAGGACGGCAAGTTGCTGGAAGCCGAATTCCACGACGCTGCGATGGACATCGGTGTGCTCGCGATGGCCCACAAGCCCGACGACCCGAACACCGCGAGCTGCCAGTTCTTCGTCGCGCTGTCGCGGCTGGAAGAGCTCGATGGAAAGTACACAATCATCGGCCGCGCCACCGACGAGGCCAGCCTGCGAACGCTGCAACAGCTTGCCGCGCTTGAGACCGACCGCGCCGACCGGCCGCTGCGCCAAGTCTACATTCGCTCGATCAACCTCATCGACGCCGGCGCCTCGAGCACCGGCCGGCACGAAGTCTCGCGGCCCTGAGCGCCCGCGGCCCGTCGCAGATCGTCCGACTCCCGCCACACTGCCCCACACAATCCCACTCTGTGTCCTCTGTGGCTCAACAGATTCGACGGGGGGAACTTATCGCGGCGAAGAATAGCGCCGGCTCCGCCGGTCCCTCCACGCCGGCAGGCACGGGAGTTGCGTGATTAGCGCCGCTAGGATCGCCGCCGCCAGCGCCGTCAGCGCCGCCGGCACGAGCAGCTCGGCCCAGCCGTCGCCGCGGCCCGGTTGCGGCGTCGGGGAGCGGCTCAGCCAGGTTTGCAGAGCGCCGTGCAGCAAGAGGACGCCTTGTGCCGCAAGCGCCGCGACAAACGCGACCGCGGCCCGCGCCCAAAAGATGCGCTGGTTCGCGATCTCGCGCAGCCGGGTCAGCAGCAGCGCGAGCAAGCCGAGCGAAAGGGCGTGAACGCCGATCGGGCTGCCGGCTGAGCCGAGATCGTGCGCGAGGCCGACGATCCACGCCCCGATACGGGCGTCCTGCACGGGCGCGGCCAGCGCACAGACGCCGGCCAGCACCAGAAACAGGTCGAGAGAAACGACGCTCTCCGGACCGATCACGTAGCTGACCAATGCGGTCTGTAGGACGAACACCACGAGCAGCGCGGCGCTAAAGATCCCCCAAGGCATCAGTCCGGCCGGCTCGCCGCGGCGCGCGGTTCGGAAGAAATTTTCGGCGGTTGAGACGTGGGGGGCCTCCTCGTGTTCTGCCGGGCGGTGCTGCGCGTCACGCCGGCCGATCGCATCCCCGGCCGGGCCGGCACGCGGAAACGCCGGGTCGTCGCCATGATCAGCTTTCCGTCCGAGCGTTCGTAACCGAACTCGATCTCGATGATTTTGCCGACGACATCGACCTCCCGCGGCCAGAACAGCATGAGCATGTACGGATGGCCCAGCACGACCAGCTTGCGGACGCGAAAGCCCATCGCTTGGTCTCGATCGAGCTGCCACATGTGCCGCAACTTGCGCTCCGTGCCGCCGTCGGGCCGCCGCTCGATCTCGTAGAGCCAGGCGAGGATGTTGCCCGGCACGAAGGCTCCCTTCTCGGTTTCGCTCGACACGAAATAGGTCGGTACGCGAAACCCCGTCACACTCTGGTCCGCGTCCTGAAGCCAGGGGTACTGCGGCCAGAGCTGGCGAATGGCATAGATGTCGTCGCGCTGCTCGGCGGCGACCACGTCGATGTACGGCGCCGGTTTCAAGTTGCGCTTCGGCGTCGTCGTGCAGCCCGCGGCCACGAGCAGCGCCGCGGCGAGCGACACCGAAGACAACACGCACCGCGCGGGTAAGCGCGCGACCGCGCGCGCGGGCAGCCGCAAGACCGGCGAAGCGACCGCTCTCCTGTTGGTGGAATCCATGACGGTGTCTTCTTTCCGCGCGCTCAGCGCGCGTGCTACGATCTGCGTGTGAAACGCCGCGTGATCGGCACGTTGTACGAATTCGGGTCCGGCTTGATGCCGTTGCCGGACTTGTGCTTGGCCGGGCGCCGCGGGCCGAACTCGTTGCCGGCCGGCGGCGGCGCATCCTTGCCGTTGTTCGGCAGGATCGGCTCGTCGGGGAACGGGCCGAGCAGGTCCTCGGTGTCCGCGTTGTCGATCTCGCCGGGCTCGACCCGCAGCCCCTGCATCAGCGGGCTGGTCAGCACCTCGTCCGGCAGGATCCCCGTCCGGTCGCGCTCCTCGGCCGAAAGGTCCCGGTAGTCCTCGACCGTTCGGATGATCCGCGGCGTGATGACGATCAGCAACTCGGTGCGCGTGCTGGTCTCGACCGTGTTGCGGAAGAGCAGGCCCAGACCCGGTATGTCGCCGAGTATCGGGACCTTCTGTTCGCGCGACTCCTCGCGGGTGGTGATCAACCCGCCCAACACGACCGTCTCGTTGTCCTTGACGGTCACGGTCGTGTCCGCGACGCGCTCGAAGAAGATCGGCGCCGTGACTCCTTGCCCGATGTCGATCGTCGAGCCCGTCAGGTCGGAAACCTCCTGATGAATCTCCATGCGGACGTACCCGTCCGGATTGATCTGCGGCGTCACCTCCAGCACGATGCCCACGTCCTCGCGCCCGACCGTCGTGGTCACCTGCCCGGCCACGGCGGCGCTGCCGGTCACGAACGGGACGCTGTTAATGATGCGGAACTCGGCCAACTGGTTGTCCATCGCGATGATCTGCGGACGGCTCAGGACGTTGAGGCGGCCCTCGTTTTGCAACGTGCGCAGCAGGAAGTTGAAGTCGGCGCCCGTGATCGTGAAGGTGAACCCGCCCAGGCCGCTGCCGGCGGCGCCGATGTCCGTCCCGCCGACGAAGTCGAAGGTATTGGTGTCGCTCGGCCCGGCCTTGGCGAACTGGAGGTCCTGGAACGCGAACTCGACGCCGAGCTCCAGCGAGTTGTCCATCGTCACTTCCAGGATCAGCACCTGGATCATGACCTGCGGCGGCGGCTGGTCGATCTCGCGGAGGATTTCCATAATGTCGTTGCTCTGGTCGTGATCCACGAGCAGCACGTTCGAGTCCTCATTCGCGACCGTGAGGATCTGGCGCGCCATGCGATCGCGAAACGACATTTCGTCGCCCAATTCGCTCAACAGCTCTTGCTGCGCGTCATTGAGCGCGCTCAAGCTGTCGCCCAGGCTTTGGGCGGTGATGTTCCGCGGCATGTACACCGACAGCGTGCGCTCCACGAACTCTTGCGAGTCGATTTGCAGAATGAGCTCTTCGGCCAGATCGAGATAGCCCTTCGTCCCCGCCGCGATGACCGAATTGGTCCGCACGTCGGCGGTGAAGCTGATTTCCTCGCGCCCGCCTTCGCCCAGGCCCTCGAGCGCCAGCTCCGTTTCACTCTCGTCGCCGGCGCCCGTGCCCTGCGTCTCCTGCTCGAAGATGTCGTTCAGCGTATCGACCATATCCTCGGCGTCGCCGTTGCGCAGCGCGAAAACCCTGATCTTCAGCGCCGTGGGCGGGAGGTCGATCGCTTTGATGAGCGATTCCATCAGTTCCATGCTCTCCGGCGGGGCCGTTACCACCAGCGTGTTGGTGCGCTCTTCGGCCGAGACGCTGATCTCGGAACGCACCGCCCGCAGCATCTGCATGCCGTGCTCGGGATCATTGATCTGATGGAACAGGACGACCTGCCCGGCGGCTTCCGAGGACGATCCGCCCGCGCCGCCTTCCAAGATCTCGTTGAGCAGGTCGGCGGCCTCCTGGGCGTGCGCCTCCTCGAGCTTGAAGAGCTTCACGATCGCGCCCTTGACGGCCTCGATCGCGTCGAAATCGCGGACGAAGCTCTCGATGTCCTTCACGATCGCCGGCGGGCCGATCACCACGATCGCATTCGTCGTCGCTTCCGGCGTGATGGTCAGGTCGGCGGCCTCCTCGTCGGCCCGCGGTCCGAAGGCGCTTTCGACCGCCGTCGCGAGGTCTTCGGCCCTGCGATTGCCCAGCGGAATGATGCTGATCATGCGCCGCAGCTCCGACGGCCGATCGAGCAAATCGATCCAGCGCTCCAGGTTGACCATGTCCTCGTGCGACGCCGCCAGGATCAGGCTGTTCGAGAGCGGGTCGGCGGAGATGTGGATCGGCGTGCCGCCCTCGTCGCCCTGCTGCGTGAAGCTGGTATCGATCATTTCGCGCAGCCGCGCCGCGATATTCGCGGCGCTGTTGAGCAGCACCTTTCGAATCTTGAACTCCATCGTCGGATCGAAGCCCTGATCGAGCTTGGCGATCAATTCCTCGGCTTCGGTGAGAAAGTCGCGCGTCCCGGTCAGCACCAGCGAGTTGCTGCGCACGTCCGCGGTCACACTCAGGACGTCCTTCGACTCCTCCGTCTGCTCATCCAGCGCCTTTTTCTTCTCGTCGAACACCGTCTGCAAGAGGCTTTGCATCTTCTGCGCGTCGGCGTACGCAAGATGATGGTAGCGCGTGTCGACGCTGCGATAGATCTCCGCGTCGTCGAGCTGCATCGCCAGCTCTTCGAGCATGTCGAAGACCTCCCGCGTCGCGATGATCACCAACACGTTCGAGCGGTCGTACGGCGTGATGACCGCCGAGTCGCGTTTGGACGCGTTGTCGCCCAGCACCGCGGCGCGCTGCTCGAGCATATCTTTCAGCTTCTCGGCCATGTTGGAGGCCACCAGGTTCTTGAGCTCGAGGATGTACGGCTTGGTGCCCAGCACTTCGCTGCTGGGCTTGTCGAGCTGCTGCACGAGGCCGGAGGCCAGCAGAACCGCGTCCTTGTGGCCCACGATGAAGATCGTGTTGCTGCGCGCGTCGTGCGTGACCAAAACGTTGTGCGGCAAACCCTTGCCGGCGACGCCCTGCGGCACCGGCGGCATCTTGCCGGTTTCCTTTCCCGTGCCGTCGCCTTCCACGGCCCGGCGCAGAGCTTTCTTGCTGTCGTCGAAGAGCGTCTGGAGCATGTTGGCGACCTGCTCGGCGTTGGCGTGCTCAAGCACGATCGCCCGCACGTCGATCTCTTCGCCGGCCGGCAACGTGTCGAACACGGCGACGATCTGCTTCAAGGCCTCGTTGTTCTGTTCCGTCGAGAAGATAATCAGCGAGTTCGTGCCGGTCTCCGACAGGATGCGGATCGGCTTTTCGAGGTCCAACGGCGGCAGTTCCTCGCCGTCCGGACCGGTCAATTGCAGCTTGCGCACGACCGGCCGGCCGGCCTGGCCGCTGGTCGCTTCGCGGGCGGCGTCCTGCTCGGCGTCGATCATCTCGGTCAACACCCGCGCGATGTCCTCGGCCGAGCCATTCTTGAGCCCGACGATGATCATGTGGCTAATGGTGCCGAAACGATCCTCATCGGCCTTGATGTCGATATCAATGACGTCGATCAGACGGCCGATCTCCGCGATGTCGCTCGGCGTTCCGACGATGAGGATGCTGTTGGCGCGGTCCACGGCCGAAATGGCCGGACGCTCCTCGGCCGACAACCCGCGCGCCTCACCCATACGCTCGATCGTGGACTGCAATTGAACGACCGCTTCGACCGCCCGCACGAACTTGAGCGGAATGGCCTTGAAGTCCGGCGCGTCGATGCTCTTCAGGTCCAGCCGGCCGATCATATCGGCGATCATGGCCATGTTCCGCTCGGTCGCCGAGACGATCAGCGAGTTGCTGCGAGCCTCGGCGTTGATGCTGAAACGGTCGCCGGGTCGCGGGCTCTGCGTCCCGATGCCAATCACTTCCCCGATCACCTCGGTCACGATCGGGGCCAGCGACGTCGCTCGGGCGTTCTGCAGCGTGAAGATTTCGATCATCGGCTGCGGCGCGTCGAGCTCCATGCGGCGGAGCAACTCCTCGATGAAATCGACGTCGTCCGCGCTGCCGGTAATGACGATTCGATTGCGGTCGAGGACGACGGCGCCGACCTCGCCGCGCAGCTCTCCCACGACGCTGGTGATGCGCCTGACGCCGGCCTGCGGTTGGGCTCGTTCCTGGATGCGGGCGCGCGGCGCGGCCTGGCGCGGCTCGTCGTCGAGCTCGCGCTGCGCGTCCTGCGCGCGGCGCAGTGCGGCCGGCTCGCCGCGACGCTGTCGGCGCGTCGTGGTCCTTTGCGGCGGATCCTGGCCCAGGGCATCCAGCTCTTGCAACAGCGCGAGTCGATAACTCGCGTACATCGGCTTTGCGCTACGACGCGTCTGCGATGCTCCGCGCGCGGTTCGGTCGCGCGGGTCTTCGTCCAGAAAACGCTCGGCCCGCAGCAGCGACGCGGGCTGCACCCGGCCGCCCGTGAGGTCAAATGGCTCTCGTCCGCGCCGCCCTTGCAATTCGGCGACAACCGAATCAACACGCGTGTCGTCCAGCGCGGCTTTGTTCAGCAAGCCGCCGTCCAGGAAGAGCGGCAGCAGCATGAGGCTGACAAAGGGTTGGAACTTCCCGCCCGGGGCGCGAACGTCGTCGCGCAGCTCGCGCGGCGAAGAGTCCCACAGCCACGCGCCGCGGCCGCCGGTTCGCCGCCCGCCGCCGGATCGGTTTCGATTGGACGAACCGCGGTTGCCGCCGCGGTTCGCACCGCCGCGATTCGAATTGCCGCCGGACCGATTGAAGCTCCGGTTTCCGCCGCCCGTGCTGCGGTTGCGGGTGGATCCACTCGGCCGGCTGATGCCGCTGCGCGTGCCGCCGCGACTCGTGCCGCGACGCGACGATGAGCCTCCACTCCTGCGGTTCTGCAACTCGTTGATCATCTCGACGGCGTCCTCGGCAGAAAGATTGCTGAACTCAATTACACGCGTGACGGACCCCGGCGGGCTGATGTCGCGTAGCCGCTCGACGAGATCATCCACCAGCCCGAACATGCGCGGATCGCCGGAGACAATCAGCGTGTGCGTGTAGTCATCGGCGCTGACCACGATCTGGTCGGCGATGCGGTTCTCTTTGTCCGCGTTGATCTGCTCGCCGCCGTTAATGATGTCCTGCACGAGGCCGGCCATCTCAAACACGTCCTGGCCCTGCGGGATGGAGACCACCTTGATGTTGGTCGTGATCTGCGACGGGTCGTCAAACTGCTCGGCGAGCATGCGGATGCGCTCGACCTCGGCCTTCGAGCCGCGCACGACGAGCTTGTTGGCCTTGTCGTTGGGAATGATCTGCGGGCCGCGCCGCGCTTCGCCGCGGCCGCCTTCCTGCACGATCGGGTCGCCGAGGAACTGCCAGATCATCGCGGCGACCTGCGAGGCCGGGGCGTGGGTGACGGAGATGGTCACCGGCTCGAAGGAGGTCTTAATCGTGCCCTCGAGTTCGTCGATCAGGGCGGTGACTTTCTGCAT
>JACZRH010000321.1 GCA_022574815.1 Planctomycetota bacterium
GAACGGCGAAAATCGGCGTCCGCGATCAGAATCCGGTGCTCGCCGTTCTCGGCCATCACCATGCCCAGATTGAGCACCGAGACGCTCTTGCCCTCCTGCGGCACGGCGCTGGTGATCACGATGATCTGATTGGCTTGGGTGGTGTTCAACGTCAGAAGCCGCGCGCGAATCGTGCGATACTGTTCGCTGATCGACGAGGAGCGCTCGTGAAACACAATCACGGCGGGATGCACCTTCTTCGCGTCCCACTTGACCGTCTCACGGTCGCACATCAGCACGGGTGCGTCAGCGAAGTGCGAGAAGTTCGAGACGTCGTGCAGCGAGTCGCTCGCGGCGGGGCCGTCGGCGACGAACGCGGTCGACTCCGTCTCGATCGCCGGAGGAGCAGCGGGCACCGGCCCGTCGACGGGCGGGTCGCCGTTGTCGGTCGACGCCGCCTCCTGCAGCTTTCTCATGACCTCGGTCATCGAGCCCACTACGAGTTCCTCAGTCCTTGCCCACAGGACTCAACGCCGTCGGCGGCAGACCGATCGACGCCAGCGCCCGGTCGATCTTCGCGATCGCCCGTCCGTACACGACGGGATTCTCCAGGCTGGTGTAGGCCAGCGACGCCATCGTCCCCAGCGCCACCACCAGGATGCCGAGCGTCGGCGTCCAGAGCACACCACGCAACCGGCGACGCCGAACTTCCTTCGGCGTGGCGATCACCCCTACGCTCGCGAGGACCGGCACGCCGAGCACCCGCGTCACTTGCCCCGCCGAGCGGAAAGAGCGGTCGAGCAGCTCGGCCAACGCGATGCACAGTGCCGCCGCCGCCAGCCCGAACCCGATACACGCTGCAAACACCGACGAGACGCGCGGTGACGAGGCCCGTGAAATCTCCTTCGGCTCCTCGATCAGAGCGAATTGCGTGCCGCGCTGCTCGCTCTCGGCGGCGAGTACGCGGTTAAGTTGCAACAGGTATTGTCGCCAGGCCGTGACGATCGCGGCGTCCTCCTGCAAACGCTGCTCCAGCACCGCCAGGTGGTCACCCTTCTCCAGCAGTTGCGCGTAGAGTTTCTCGAAACGTTGCCGCTTCAGGTCGGCCTCCTGGAACCGGCCCACGACGAATGCGAGCTGTTTGCGCAGCGCGTCCAGTTCGAGCTCGACGCGAATCTTCTGGGCACTCCAGCGGGCAAATTCTTCGCCTATCACTTTCGGCTTGTGGGGCGCAGCCTCGTCTTGCTGTTCGGCTTGCATGTCGCGCAACATCTGGCGCGCCGCGAACAACCCTTCGAGCTTGCGATAAAGCGTCTTGACGTCCGGATGCTCGATCGTCTTGCGATCCACGGTCACGGCCCGGTCGATGGAAGCCTCCACCGTTTGGATGGCCCGGCGAATCGTTTCCTCCGTCTCGGGAAGCCGCGGCGGCGCGTCCGGCGGCGCAGCGATACGGCGCGGATCGCTCTCGACCTCGACGACCGGCACGCTCATCAAGAACTGTTCGCGGGCCGCGATGTCCGCCGCGATCTCCTCCTGGCGCTGCGCGAGCCGCGTGGCTTCTTGGCGCAGCGTCGTCAGACGCATGCCGGCGCTGGACGGGTCGGTCGGGTCCACGCCGGGGAACTCATCAAACAGCCCGCGCAGCTCCAGGTTCGTCGCCGCGGCGCCTTTTTGGTAGCGTTCCAGCTCGCGGGTGAAGAACTGGTGCGTCCGCGACAGGATCTCGGTGATGCGATCGCGGCTGTCTTGGATGTAGCGGTCGCGCAGCGCGATCGTGAATTGGCGGGCCTTCTTCGGGTCGTTGGCCTCGCAGCGCAACTGGATCGTGTCGTGGTTGGCCGAGCTGTGCATCAGGCGCACCGACGCGCGCAGCCCGTAGCGCCCGATCGCAGCGTCGAGGCGCTTCAGGTCGCGGTCCGACAGGGCACGGTCGTCCGAGATCTCGCCGGGTTGGAGCAGCCCCATGTCCAGAGCCGCGTTTGCCAGCGCACGCGAACCGGTCATGTCCAGCACGATGCTCGACTTGAGACTGGCGAAACTGTACGGCGACTTGCTCTGAATCAACTGCTGAATGACGGCGTCGTCGCGGCGTTCGAAGATCGTCATCGCCCGATACTCGCGCGGCAGCTTCTGGCTGTACCAGAATCCGAGCGACCCGACCAAGCCTAGGCCGATCAGGGCGAGCTTCCAGCGATGGCGCACGATGCGCATATATTCGCCGAGCGTGTTGCGCAGGTCGTCAAAGGCTCGGTCTTGGTGCGTCGACATGGGCTATTGCAGTCCTCGTCGCCGCCGAACGGGCGACTCATCTTCCTTAGTCATTCCGCTGGTCTCGATACGTCTCGGTCTGATCAATCGCGTTCGCGGGCGCTCCATACGCGCTCAATGCGGGGCCGATCGGATAGAGCAGTTCACGAATGCGGTGCCCCACCCACGCCAACGGCGTCGGCGGCACCTCGATGATGTCTCCCGGCTGCAACAAGACGTCCTGGTCCACTTCGCCGGAGCGAATCATGCGGTCGAGATCGATGATAATGATCTTGCGCTGGTCTTCGTCGGCCGACGGGCGCACTACGCGGATTTGTCCGCGCCAGGCGAGGAACGTCGGCCCTGCGTCCGCCAGAGCGGCCAGCAAGGTGTCACGACCGGTGAAGGGCCGCTTCCCCGGATTATGCACTTCGCCGAATACATAGAAGAACTGACTGCGGTAGGCCGAGACCGCGACCACCACCTCGGGTTCCATGTAGTACCGCGCGAGTTGGGTTTTGAGCTTGTCGGAAATCTGGCGCGTCGTCAGCCCCGAGACGTGGACCTCGCCCAGCAGCCGTAGCACCACCTTCCCATCCGGGCGAACCGTTTGCGTGGTGCCGTCAATCTCCTCGGCCCCGGGTGCATGGATCGTGATCGCGTCGGGCGGCATCACCGTATAGTGCCCGGTCGCTTCGGTCAGTTCGTGCGCGCGCAGAAAGTCGACCAACTGCCCGTGGGTCGTCACGCAACCGGTCGAGCACACCGCCAGTCCCATCATCAACGCAACGCGCTGCGCCGTGCCGACCCAGGCGGCCGGTCCGGCGAGGTCATCCCGCGCAATGATCGGCTCGGGAATGCGGCGCATAGTGGCGAACCTCGTGTAATGTTTCGTACGCCCTCCCTGGCGATAGATCTGTCTCTACGTCGCACGTATCGGTCAAAGTCACGTTGCTGTGCAATACCTAATCGGACGACGTGAATTTCTATCGGCTCCGGCGTTCACGTTTCAGGACCCCCGCGGCTTGGCCGATGAACCTAGGGCCTGATCGGAAGCCCACGGACCGACCATGAGCGCATACAGGCACTTCGGACTCCAGCAGCCCCCTTTCGAGCAGAGCCCCGACCCGCGCTTTTATTACCGGTCCAAGGCGCATGAAGAGGCCCTTGCCACCCTGCGCTACACCGTCTTCGCGAGCAAGGCCTGCTGCGTCGTCGTCGGAGACTCGGGGTCCGGTAAGACCATCCTCGGCCGCATGATCTGCCAGAACACCGGCAGCCACACCGCTGTCCTCTGGATTCACGGCATCGGCCAGCCCGAGCGCGCAACCGAAGTGAGCGTGTACTCGCCGGGTGCCCTGAGCGGGGCCAACGCCTTGCCCGCCGCGCATGAGACTACGCTGGCCGAGTGGACACGAGCGAATGTATCGACGGCGGTCGCGGTCGGGCAGGCGCCGCGCCGGCCCGCGTTGATCATCCTCGACAATGCTGACGAATTGCCCGAGCACGGGTGGCGCGACGTTCTGGCGCTGCAGACCCGCGAAGTCGCCGGCGTCGCGGACTTCAACATGATCCTGCTTGGAATGCCGAACCTGCTCGAACGGCTCGACGAGCCGTCCCTGGTACGGCTGCGCCGCCGCGTCTTCCGAACCTGCACCTTGCCACCGCTACGGCTCGACGGTGTCCGCGCCTACGTGGACCATCGCATCGCGGTCGCCGGCGGCAAGGGCCCCGAAATCTTCACCGACGAGGCCATCGCGCACCTCCATAGTCTGACGCGCGGCATCCCCGCGCTCATTAATCAGGTGTGCGACAACGCACTGCTCGAGGTCTACGGCCAGGCCCGCAAACAAGTTGTCGGCAGCGACATTCTTCCGGCCGTCCAGGCCACCGTCGGCATCTCGTCGAGTGCGCGATCGTTGCTGGAGGCGCCCGCGATGGAACGCAGACCATCGCACGTCCTGCCGGCCGTCATTCCGCACCGACCACGCCTCGAACCGCCGCGGCAAATCGAGCCGCCGCGGCGGAGTAAGCCCCCCAAAGAGGCTGCGCCCGCGTTGCCAGTGCCTCCGGTCCTGGCGCGAGTGCGACGGATCAAGACCGCGTCGGTTGCGCAGTTGCCCACGACCAACCCAGGCAACCCGGCCGTACGCTCGCGCCTGCAACAACTGGAAGGCCGCCTCGCTCGGGCGTTGGAGGTCGTTCGCCGAGCACGAGAGCTGCGGAGCCGCGACGAACCGATCGACCTCACCGCCTCGACCGAGGTGCTACCGCCCCCGAGGCCGGACCCTGCGGCCCGCGCTACGCCGGCTCGCGACACTGGGCGGGTTGCCGAGAAGGACGCCTGAGGCCCGCGGCGGCCATCGCGGACGCACGGGCATCGTAGGACGCGATGAACGGCACAACCACTACTGCGGTTGCAATCCGGCCCCGCGCAAACGGTCGCGAGCCATCGACCCGCCGGTCGAGCTCACACCCACGCGACTGGCTTGACCCGATCCTGCACCTGCTGCGCTGCCCGATAACGCGCAACCCTCTGCGAAAGGCGGAAGCGGACGAGATCCTGGCGGCGCAGCGGATCGTCCGCCGCCGCGCAACCCCGCAAAACGGATCCTTCCGCGAGACGGCCTTTCAGACGGGACTCGTTTCGTCGGATAGCCGACTCTGCTATCCGATCGTCGATGGCATCCTAGTCCTGCTGCCGCACCTCGCGATCGAAATCGCCACTTGCCACGCGCCCGCATCCGCCAACCGCCCGGCGGCCGAGCTGCGGGCCGAGAAGCAGGCGGCCATGGAATTCTACGACCGCGTCGGCTGGCAGAAGGGCCCCGGGGGCGAATT
>JACZRH010000044.1 GCA_022574815.1 Planctomycetota bacterium
TCGACGGAGGAGGCCGTCGCGGCGCTGCTCGATTGGTCGGGTTCCAGAGTGAGCGAGGCCGAGCTCGATCGCCTCGCCAAGCGGATCGAACAAGCACGCCGGGAGGGTCGCTGAACATGTCTCCCGACACGGCACTCATCCTCGCAATCATCGACATCAGCCGGGCACTGGATATCGTCGCTGACGCGGTGCTCAAAGGGTCGGCGATCCTGCTGCTCGCGTGGGTCACTTCTCCGCTGTGGAAGCACGCGGCGGCCGCGACCCGCCACATGATCTGGACCGCGGCGCTCCTGGCGATCCTGCTGACGCCGGTGCTGCGTGGGGTTCTGCCCGACTATACCGTACCGCTCTTGCCGGCACCGCACGAACTGACCGCCCAGAGCACGACTCGCACGACGCCCCAACGAGATGCTCTGGCGAATTCGCCGCCCGATTCACGGGAATCCCGGCCCGAATTGCGAGCCGGCCGGATTGCGGACACCGGCGGATCGCTGCCCAATGCGCAGACCCCGAGCGATTCGCCGCGCACGTCGGCGGGGCGGCATGAGCGGGCGTTCGGTTGGCCTCGCTTGGCCCTGTTCGTCTGGTGTGCTGGAGCGTTGCTGGCGTTGGCCCGCTTCGCGGCGGCGCGGATCACGACGCGGCGGTTGATACGCCACGCGCGGCCCATCGTCTCGCCGGACTGGCTGCGCGACCTGAAAGATTCCTCGTTTCGCCTGGGCGTGCGGCGGACCGTGCGGCTATTGTGGAACCGAGCCGCGATGGTTCCGCTCACGGCGCGGACTTTCCGGCCGGTCGTGCTGCTCCCGGCCCAGGCCCGCGATTGGCCGATCGGCCGCCGCCGGGCGGTGTTGCTGCACGAGCTCGCCCACGTACAACGCCACGACTGTTTCGTGCAACTCCCGGCGCAGCTCGCCTGCATCCTGCTCTGGTTCAATCCCCTGGTCTGGATGACGGCTCGACGAGCTCGAATGGAGCGGGAGCGCGCGTGCGATGACCTGGTGCTCGCCGCCGGAACGCGGCCGTCTGACTACGCGGGGCACCTGATCGAGGTGGCGCGCGCCTTTTACGACACCCCGCTGCAACCCGCCGGCGTATTGGCGATGGCGCGCCGCGGCGAGGTCGAACGTCGCATCCTGTATATTCTGGAACCCTGTCGCAACCGCGGAGGCTCGAGTCGAATGATGAAAATGACCGCTTTCCTGTTTACTCTGGCTTTTGTCCCGCCCTTGGCAGCGCTGCAACTCTGGTCGGCACCGACCGGCGTGCAACCCGCCACGCTATCTCTGGTTGCCAACGAGGCCGCTTCCGTCGCGGCGCCCGAGGCACCCGATGAGAGAGACGACCTGATTCGCAAGTTGCAAAGTGATCTGGCCGACGCCGATCGGCGGGCGCGCCGCGCCCTGCGAGCTGCGGAAGAGGCGGCGCGGCGGGCCGAGGAGGAGACGCGGCGGGCCCGCCACGAATCAGAAAAAGTCAAGCAAATCAAGAGTATCATGGAGCAAATGCTCGCGTCGACGGACCCGGTCCGCTCTTCCGACGAGCCGCTGGACCTGTTCGACAGGGCCGCCGAGCGCGTCGAAGAAGCCTTGGGCGAGCACCCCGCAGAGGCGGCCTCCCTGCGAAACAGCATCGCGCAGGCGTACCAGCAACTGGGGCTTCACTCCGACGCGCAGCGCGCCTTGCGCGCGCTGCTCACAGCCCAAGCAGTGACGCTCGGAAGTGAGGCTTCGGACTTGACCAAGTCCGCGGCGGACTTGGTGCGGCTGAACGCGTTGCAAACGAGCTCCGAGGTAGCGTTGTATCTCAAGGCACTCGAGCAAACCCGTGCCAAAACAAGCGACGCGAGCGTTCGCACACAGGACGCACTAAGTCGATTGGCGAATGTTCTTCGGATTACGCGCGACGATGCGGAGTCGGATGGTGTGACGAGCGCGGCGCTGAAGAACTACCGCGAGCTCCTGAGCCGCGCCCATCCGACTTCGATCGAAACCCTGCGTCGCTTGGGATTGTGGCAGCGCGACAAGGGCCAGCTCGCACAGGCCGAAAAGGCTCTTCGCGCAGCGCTCAAACTGCAGCGGCGTGCGTCGGACGTCGTAGACTCGGAGACACTCACCAATTTGAATCTCCTGGGATTACTGCTCAAGAATCAGGGCCGGCCCGCCGAGGCCCGCGACCGGCTCGCGGAGGCGCTCAATCAGGCAATCGCGTCCCATCCCGAAGAACATCCGCTGATTCGCGATCTACAGAAACTGCTGGAAAAGTACGCCGAATCAGAGACCGAGCGCCCGTAGCCGCCGCCGCGCGTGGCGGCCGGGCTCTGGTGAGTGGGCCTGCTTGACATTCCGGTTCGCGAGCCGCCCGGGTTCGCTACCGCCCGAGCCTGTGGCTGTACAGCCTGCGGTAGAGCACCAGGCTTTGCCGCAGCAGAGGCCGATTCTCTTTCGGCACCGTTTCGTGCTTGGGTCGATAAGGCTGAAAGCCGGTCGATCGCTCCACGGCGTCGTACCAGTGTGCGGCCCAGACGCCGTCCGTAGCGCGGCGACCCGCGGGCCATTGCAACATGGCTTTGGTGAACTCGACACCGAGCGATTCGCACAGCAAGCTCAGCAAACGGCGCGGGTTTTCGAGCACGTCCTGCGCATCCAGCACCGGCGGAGTGCGGCCGGTCTTCGCGACGATGAAATGAAAGAGCTCTACCTGCTGGGGCAGGCCGGTGTCTTCGAGCGCGGCCTGCGGGTATTTCCGGAGCAGTGAAGTGAGCATCTCTTGCGGGTCGCGGATCAGAAAGCAGTGGGTCAGATGATCGAGCCAATCGCGCCCGATGTTCGGCAGCAAGTGATGGGCCATGTGCTTCTGATAGAAGAGGGGTTTTCCCTCGGGCACCGGTCCGGAGAGCCGCGCGGCCACCTTTCGCCAGTCGGTCTCGTTTTGGGCGATAATCTCTTCGCGGCCCGGATGTCGCACTTCCGGGCGTTGGACGAGGTAATGGGCGTACAACGGCTCGTCGCAGACTACGGTGTCCGGCCGATTGCCCCACGAGCGCATCATCGCCGTCGAGATGTTGCGCGGCCCCGACCACATCGCGATTCGCACGACGGAATCCGGCATGGATCGATCCTCTGTCTTTCGGAAGGGCGGGCCCTCGCGCGCGGTCCGTCCGGGCATGTGACTAGTGTTCGGTCGCGGTGTGGCCGAGCCGGTCTTGGGGGCCCTCGAGCTGCGCCCCCAATCCGAGCGCGATGCGGTTCACATATGCGAAGTAGGCGGCCACCTGCGTGAGGTCCAGAATCTCCCGATCGGTCAGGCCGGCCCGCCGCAGCAAGTCGACGTCCGCTCGGCGGACTTCCGCCGGCGACACCGTCAGCCGCTCGGCGTAGCTCAGCATGGCTTCCTCGCGCGCGGAAAGCCCCGTCTTGTCGCCGTTCCGCAGCGTATCGGCGAGGTCCCCGCGACTCGCCGGAAGCCGTCGCCGCAGACCTGCGGCGTGGTGCGCCAGTCAGTAGTGACACTGGTTGATGCGGCTGACGGCGACCGCGATCATCTCGCGTTCGGCGTGTGAGAGGGGGGAAGGCCCGTGCATGGCTTGCGCGTACAGCGCGCCGTGGGCGTCGAGCGAGCCGGGGTTGAGCGCGTGCAGTTTGAGAATGTCGTCGACCGAGCCGTCCGGATTGGCGAAGCGCTTGTAGAGCCGCGCCAATTCGCCTTCGGCCTCGTTCTCATCGATTGTCTGTATGAAAGCCATGTTGGTCATCCTACTCGCTGTCGCTCCGCGCGCATCGAGTGATGCCGAAGAGTATCGCATCGATTCGTCAGTCCGCGCGCGTCAGTCAAACACGTCCAGGTCGTTCGACGAAATGACTTGGCCGCCGTAGCCCTCCCGAATCTCGGCCAGCAGCTCTCCCGCGGACGTTCCCCAGAAGAGTTGGTGATACAGAATCAATAGGCCCGGCCGCGTCTCGGACGCGATCTTCGCCAGCTCCTTCGTCGACGTGTGGAATCGCGAGTGGTAATCCTTCCAGACCGGCGCGCGGCGATTGAAGCCGGCTTGCGAATACACCTCGTGAATCAGCACGTCGCAGCCCTTCGTGGCCTCCAGCAGGCCCGGGCAGGGGGCCGTGTCGCCGGAGATGACGATCACCTTGTCCGGCGTCTCGAAACGGAAGCCGAAGGCGTGATTCCAGGAGCCGTGCCGGACGGCGAACGCCTGGACGCGGACGTTTTCATCTTCGTAGATGAGGCCGGGTTCGATCTCGTGGACATTGACCTTGTAGCCGATCTCGTTGGCGGGCTCGAGGCCGTCGATACGGATGCGGATGTCCTGCTCGTACGCCGCCAGCAGGTGCTCGGTCATCGCCGCGATGCCCGGCGGCCCGTAGACCTCGAGCGGCTCGTCGCGCTCGAGCACCCAGGGGGTGAAGATGAGGTCCGCGTAGCCGACGGTGTGGTCGCTGTGCAGGTGCGTGACGAACAGCCGCTTGAGCCGCTTGGCCGCCAGCCCCTCGACGCCGGCCCGCCGCGCCGCCGCCGCCCTGCGCACCACGCCCGGGCCGCAGTCGATCAAGTACGGCGTGTCGTTTACGACGATCGCGAGGGAAGGTCCGAAGCGGTCGGGGTCGGCGTTGGGCGTGCCGGTGCCGAGCATTACAATGCGTGTCGTCGGCCCGCTCGATTCTCCGTGTCTGGTATCAGCGTGCATCTCATCGCTCGGTGGGTGCGGGTCGCGTGCTTCGGGGCCGGGTGTCCGCTGCGTGCAGGAGATCGAAACCAACGACAGAAGTGTGACCGGCCAGAGACAAGAGAACAATCGCCGCATGATCGCTCCTCGGATGAACGCTATTCGACCCATAATCGACCGCACCGCGCCAAGCCGCGGCGGTTGCGTGCTTATCACCCCTGGGCTCGCGTCTTACAAGTCACGCCGCACGGATTTCGCGAGAAGCGGGCGGGGCGCGGGCCTACAATCGATCGGCTTCGCAACTCGTATTCGGAGGGGAAACGTGAAGCAGCGCCTCGCGCGACGACTGGTGGTGCCCACATGCTTGGCGCTTGGAACGTTCACGCTGGGCGGCTGCCCCGTGGGTGTGGACGATCCGGCGCAACGCCTCTCGGACGCAACCGAGTCCGGGCAACACTGGGTCGAGCAGCGAGACGGCGGGCTTTACTACTTCGAACTGCCGTTGCAACGCCAGTCAGCGGGCCGCTGGACCGCATTGGAGGAGGAGACCGACTGGTTCAGCGGCCCCGCTTTTTATTCCTTCAGCACTGACGAAGGCTGGACCCGCGCCGCGGACGCCGACGGCCTGACGCTCGACGACGCCCTGCAAGTCCACGACCCGGCGCCGGCGGTGCCGAAGTGACGCCGCCTCCGTGAGTTCCGAGGGCCACCGCATTCACGCCTACGAACCACCGCTTGCGTTGTGCCATAGGTACGGCGCGACGTATTGCTGATTCCACTTCCGACGAAGAATGCTGAGGTGATTGCCGAAATGCCCGGCGCCGCGCAATGCGGTGCGGTCCCAAGGTCTCTGCTCGACCTTGGCGCGCAGGTTCGCTTCGGGCACGGCCTGCTCGAGGTCGAAGCCACCCTTGCCGGCTGCGATGGAGTGCCTGCGATCCATCGTCCCTAGCACGAGCGTCCCCAGACCGAGGATGAACCAATCCAGGCGGGAGTGGAAGTTGACCACGTGGCCTTCGACGTGATGGAGTGCCTCGGTCAGGTCGTAGTCACGGCTGATCGCCGGCTGTGCGAGGATGATGTTGCGAACAGCCACGTCGCCTGACAGCGCCTCGGCGGCCATGATCGCGATACCGCCGCCGCCCGAGTATCCGATGAGGTCGACCGGCGCGGAGGGGTATTGCGCGCGATACGCCGTGATTCCCCGCGCGAGCTCGGCCGCTTGGCGGCGATTCCGCGCGTGCATGACGACATTGGCGAGTGATACGAAGGGCATTTGCCAGGCGAAGGTCCGAATCGCGGCATCGACACCCCCGTCGCGCAAGCCGCGATACGCCCACTGCAGAGGCCAACTGGCGCCTTCGATACCCGACAGCATCCAGACGTGACCGCGCGAAAGCTGTTCCGGCGTCGGCTCCGGCGGCCTCCAAAAAAATGGGAAGAATCTGCGCACGGCGGAGTCCATCAATTCTCGTCGCGGGTCCGTGAGACGGTGGTAGCGTGGAATTCTATGCGGATCAGGCGCGCCGGGCATCAGCACGCCATGGGATTCGCTTCAGCCCTCCGCACTCGCCGGAAAACCGACGCCGTCCCCGGTTCACCGATGAAACTCGCCGGACTTGGTCGTATCATGCGGCCCGCGGCAAATGCCGAACTTCCCGGTTGAAAGGAGCGACATCATGCCCGTCACGCTCACCTTCCTCGGCCACGCCGGCTTCCTGCTCGAAGCCGGATCGCACGCCGTCGCGATCGACCCGTTTCTGACCGGCAATCCGGTCGCGAAACAAAAGCCGGCCGACATTCGCTGCCGACACATCGTGCTGACGCATGGGCACGCCGACCACCTGGGCGACACCGTCACGATCGCGAACGCGAATGGCGCGACGGTCTACGCCGCGTTCGAAATCTGCGAATACCTGACCGAGCAGAAGGTCCAGGCCAGCCCCGGCAACCCCGGCGGACGCATCGACACCGACTTCGGCTGGGTCGCGTTCACGCAGGCCTTTCACTCCTCCTCGTACGAAGGCCGCTACATGGGCATGCCCTGCGGCGTCGTGCTCCACCTCGGCGGCGTCACGATCTACCATTGCGGCGACACGGCTCTGTTCGGCGACATGAAGCTGATCGGCGAGATCTACAAACCGGATATCGCCTGTATCCCGGTCGGCGACCGCTTCACGATGGGCCCCGAGCTGGGCAAGCGGGCGGCCGAGCTGATCCGGCCCAAGGTCGCGATCCCGATCCACTACAAGACCTGGCCGGAAATGCTGGTCACCGACATCTCCGCGTTCGCGCCGGCCGGCGTCGAGGTCAAGATCCTCGAGCCGGGCGAAGCGTGGCGCTTCGGATGATTCCTTGGCTGCGTTAGGTCCGTCTCTATTTCGCGGGTGCCACGGCTGTGTCAGCCGTGCGTTTCGCCCCGCGCGTTCGGCCCCGCCGCTCTTCGAACTTCAACCGTGTTTGCGCGATCGGAAACCCAGCCTTCTGGCCATTGAGATCCGAGATCGAAGCGGGCTTCGTCGTCACGGATCAGCGTCAGTCGAAGTGTTTTTCGTACTTTGGTTGAAAAAGCTGGACGGCGAAGTCGCCCGGCATCTTGAAGTGCGTGACCAGGCCGTATCCCTGGTCGGAGATGCCTTCCGTGAACTCGACGCCGCGAGCTTTGAGCTCGGCGACGGTTTGCTCAATGTCGTCGCAGTAGAACGAGATGTGAGGCGTTCCGGAGCGCTGGCCGTCGTCCGCGGCGGCCGGGTGACAGCCCATGTCGGCTTCGGGGACGTCGAAGATGAGCCAGCCGTCACCGACGTCGGTGCCGCGGAAGCCGAGCTTCTCACGAAGGAAGGTCCGCAGCTCCTCGGGTTTCGAGGAGTAGAACATCGTGTGGACGCCTCGGATCATCTCGAACCACCTTCTGTTGCAGGAGTGTGGCTGGAAATCGAGTAGCGGCTAGTGTGAACCGACATTTCCCAGGTAGCTGCCGCCCGAACAATCGTCATGCAGGATACCCGTTCGGCCTCGTCGATTCCACCGTTTCCGCGAGAGTGGCGTTTCTCTCCAAGCAATCGGCCAAGCCGTGGACCGAGACCGGCATCGAGCTCGATGCCGGATCGCTCGGGCCTGCCCAACGCGATGCGGCGCCGCGCCGATGGGGCTTTTTGTCGGCTGGGGGCTGAAGATGCCGATCAAGAGACCTTGAATCCAGGCAGCGAACGGACCCGTGAGAACCGCGCGGAAACACCGGCCGGTCCGCCTGCAATATCTGGCTCCCGTCGGGACATTCTCAGACGGGCAAGACCCCTGACACATATTCTCTACGCGCCTGGATGGACGACACCGATGATGCGACACCGGCTCGGCGGCAAACGGCTGTGGGTTCTTGGGACTGTCGGCGGTGCGGCGGCCGCGCTGGGCCTGGCGGCCGCGGGGTGCAGCCCCGACATGCCCTTGCCGGATCAGGTGGTCGTCGACGCCGCCGACAATTCCAACTGCGATGAGCTGAGTTACGAGAATTTCGGCCAGGCGTTTTTCCAGAGCTACTGCCTGCGCTGCCATAGCGAAACGCGCGTCGGCGACATCGCACGCAACGATGCCCCGGTCGGGATCAACTACGACACACTCGAGGGCGTTCGTGAGTTCGCGACGCGCATCCGCCTGCGGGCCGGTGAGCTAGGCGATATGCCGCCGTTACTGCTGCCCGGGCCGCGGCCTTCCGAGCAGGAACGCGTCCAGCTTATTCGTTGGATCGACTGCGACACGCCGAGCGAGGCGGACGCGGCCGGCGGCGGATAGCCGCGGATTCCCGAGATCGCAGGATCGAGCCGGAACGAACCCCGACAGGCCGTTGACTTTGCCGTGCGACCTCGTCATACTGAGAAGAAGGTGGAGGCCAAATTCAGGTTTGGCATTTTGGAGAAGGAGGCTTTTCGATGAAGCAGTGTTCAGTCGTTCTCATGGCGGGGATGGTCTGCCTTGCGATGGCGACCTCCTCGTCGGCACAGACTTTCGTGTTTCCGATCGACGCATCGCAGGTGGTGATGCCGATGAGCACATCAACTGCATCGGGGACCGGTAACGTGACCTACAATCCGGGGACCATGATGCTGAACTGGAACATCACATTCAGCGGCCTGACCAGTGCGCAGACCGCGGCCCACTTCCACGGACCGGCGCCGTTCGGCGTCAACGCCGGCGTTCAGGTTGGCATCGGCGTCGGCAGCCCGGCCCTCGGCAATGCCCCGATCACGACGGCCCAGGCTACCGATCTGCTCAACGGGCTGTGGTACGTCAATATCCACACGACCAATTTTCCAGGCGGCGAGATTCGCGGCCAGGTTGTTCCCGAGCCCTCAACGCTGGCGATGATGGGCTTGGCGGCCGTCGCCGTGCTGAGGCGGCGGCGCTGCTGATCCATCGGTATCTCGCACGAGCTACTCGAAACGGCCGTTGTCTTGCACAGCGGCCGTTTTTCTCTACGCAGGGCCGCATTTGTTTCCGCCTCCGGCCAGGCGCCGGACGGCTGCACGCTGGGCTGTTTGCCTAATGAGACATCATCCAAAAGATGCTGCGGAACGCAGACGGTCCCATCGAATAGCTCTGACGAGGAGACCATGACCGAAAAAGGAAACCCAAGATCACCGTCGCGCCTGACGGCCCCTACGTCGTCAACGACCTCGAACAACTCCACACAGCGGGGGGTTCGGGACATGCGACGGCGCTGCGCCGCCGCGGGCGTCGCGTTTTTCTACAAGCAATCGGCCGCGCCGCGGACCGAGACGGGCATGCGGAATGGCGTCATCTCTTAGCGACGGCGGCGGCGGCCCACTGCCATAGTCGCCAGACCCAGCAGCGTGATGGTACCCGGCTCGGGCACGCTGAATCCGACCACTTCGAGAGCGTCGGTCGGCTGTGCAAGCGTGCCGATCGTCGTCGTGAAATCGACGATGCCGTCATCGTTGCGCAGCCAGGCAAACGGAATAAACCCCGAGACGCTCATCGGGCCGAAGGTCGCCTTGACCTGCCCGACTAACCCGAGGTTGACGTCGAACACGTCGAGTAAGGCGGGCGTCGTGTCGCCCAATAACACCAGCACATCCACTCCCGTGCGTAATCGCGCGAACGGTGGAGAGAACGTGTTCTGAATCGGAGGCAAGCCCGTCGCCGCCGACTGATCGATATCGAACTCGAGCAGCCCGACCAGTGATTCCGGCCGCCCGGCCGAAAGCGGCGCGATCGGCGTGTGGAACGTCAACGAAAAGAACAACTGCTCCGCGACCGGGTCGAATGTGACCGTCACGGTGTCAATGTCCGTCAGTGGCGGACCGGCGCCGAATGTGTTAGACGCGTCGCCCATCGGATCGACAATCGGTGACGGCTGCCGCTCACCCTCGGGCATGCCGCTGCCGGTACGGTCCGCTGTGAGCCACCATTCGTCGGCATTCGCGGGCAGCGCCAAGGCTACCGTCGCGCCGGTGATAATCAATGCGCGCAGGGATCGCACTCTAGCCCTCCTTCGATCACGATTTATCGGAATCCGATAATAATACCCAAACGAACCGCTCGAGTCAAGCACGGCCGGCCTTTTGCGTCGTGATGTGAGCTACGAACCGGCCTTGGCTGCTCGACGAGCTGGTGCTCGAGGGGCGGGATTGGAAGCAATCGGCCGCGTCGCGGAAAAAGGGAAAAAGGTGTCAGGATGATTTTACGACCCCAAGAAATTCTTCCTGACACTTTTTCTTTCCTGACACCTTTTCTTTCCCTTTTCTTTCCATCGAATCCCGAACCCACGGCCTCACGGTTTGCTCTTCGATCACCATGTGGTTGCACGCCAACCTATATGGGTCTTTCATGCCCGCAAATCGCCTCCAGTACGCGCAGCGCGTCACGCAGGGCACGCACATCGTGTGTGCGAAGATAGGTCGCTCCCTGTTGTACGGCGTACAACTCGGTCGCGAGCGTGCCGGCCGCGCGCTGGTCGGTGGGTCGCGGATCAGCGCGGGTGCCGAGAACGGCGCCGATGAAGGACTTGCGCGAGGTCGAAATGCATACCGGCAAGCCCAGCGCGGTGAGCGAAGAGAGATTTGCCAGCACGGCCAGGCTGGGTTCCGGTGCCGAACTGAGAAAAAAGCCCATGCCGGGGTCGAGAATCAGTCGCTCGCGCGCGATGCCGGCTTCGACGATCTCCGGCACGCGGGACCGGAAGAAGCTGAGGATCGCGTCAACGACCTCGCGAGAATGGGCGGCGGCTGCGGATGCCGAGCGGTCGTCCGGGGCGCTGCGAGTCGCCCCAGGCGAAGTCGAGGAATCGCGGGGAGCGCGCGCCGCCGGCGAGCGCGAGTGCATGACGATCAGCCGCGCGGGCGACTCGCGAAGGGCCGCGACCGCATCGGTGTTTCGAAAGCCGGTGATGTCGTTGATCAGGTCTACGCCCAGCGACAACACGTGGCGCATCACCTCCGGTTTGTAGCTGTCGACGGAGAGCAGAAAGCGCGCCGAATCGTCGCGAGAAGCGGCGGCGCGGCGTTGCTTCAGAAGGGCCTCGATGACGGGTGTCAGCCGAGCGATCTCCTCGTCGGCCGATACGTCTTCGGCGTCGGGATGAGATGATTCGGCGCCGATGTCGATGATGTCGGCGCCGTCGGCGAGAAGCTGCCGCGCGCGCCGCAGCGCATCCTCGGGCTCGAGATAGCGGCCGCCGTCGGAAAACGAATCGCGCGTGACGTTCAGGATGCCGATGATGCGGGTCATGGGTCTTGAGCGGCGAGGTGCCCGGCGCAGATCGTGCGGCCGATCATCGCACGAGCCCCTGGGACATATCGCGCGTCGTGAAGCCGCGCATCACCATGACCAGCGCTTCGGGATTGGTCGCCAGTCGCAGGGCTTCGTCGGCCGTGATCTTGCGGAGCTTGAAGAGCTCTTCCAGGTGCTGGTCGAAGGACTGCATGCCGCGATCGCGGTTGATCAGCGCCTGCGGGATGGCTTGGGCGCGGCTCTCGATGATGAGCTTTCGGACCGTGCCGGTGCCGCGCATGATCTCGCATACGGGCAGCCGGCCGCCTGCGCGGGCCGACGCGAGCCGCAGCGCGACGACGGCCTCGATGTTCAGCCCGAGCTGGGTCAGCAGCAGGTTGTGCTGGGCCGGGTCGAACATCGCGATGATGCGCTCGACGGTCTGCTGGGCGTTGGTGGCGTGTACGGTGGCGAAGACGAGGTGGCCGGTGTCGGCGGCACGCAACGCGACGCGGATGCTGCTGATATCGCGCATCTCCCCGACGACCAGGACGTTGGGGTCCTGACGCAGGACGTGGCGGATCGCGTCGTCATAGCTGCGGGTGTCGTGCCCGATCTCGATCTGAGCGACCAGCGAGCGATCGCTTTTGTGTACGAACTCGACCGGATCCTCGATCGTGATGATCCGCCGCGCGAAACGGCGGTTGATGTACCCGATCATGGCGGCGATGGTGGTGCTCTTTCCGCTGGAGGTCGTCCCGGCGACCAGCACCAGACCGCGTCGCGAACGGGCGATGTCCTCCAGCGCCGGCGGAAGATTCAACTCCTCGAAGGTGGGGATCTCCGCCTGGACGCGGCGAAACGCGATCGCCGGCGTGCCGGCCTGATAGAAGATGTTCACGCGGAAGCGGGCCGAATCGGCGAGCGTGTAAGCCAGGTCGCAGCTCCCCTCGCGCGCCAACACGCTCGCCGAAACCTCGTCGAGCAACTGGTTCGCGTAGAGGTGCAGGAGCCGCGGCGAGAGCGGGTCACAGTTCACGTAGCGCACCCGCCCGTCGATACGCAGCATGGGCGGCGAGCCGGACTGCACGTGCAGGTCCGACGCATTGTTCTGAACGGCTGTCCAGAGCAGACGCCGTAGCGTGATGTCCGCCATGCGAAACTCCGTTGGAACGCGTCGCAGCCGATGACATTGTGCCTTGCCCGGGGATCGGATACAACCGCTGACGGCGAGTACGCAGTTGAGAGGGGCTCGCCGCCGACACGCGTGAGCCCCTGCATTCGATACGCATTACGCGGGAGAACGGAATGAACGCCAAGGATGTCCTAAAGCAGACGATGGACTTTTCGCAGATGGTCACCAGCGCCTATCTGGACGGTTTGTCCGAGGACGACCTGATGGTGCGGCCCGTTGACGGCATGAATCCCATCGCCTGGCAACTGGGCCATCTGGTCAGCTCCGAGCAGCAAATGATCTCGGCCTTGGGGCATACGATGCCGGAATTGCCCGCCGGATTCGCCGACGCGCACAACACCGACGTCGCGAAGTCCGGCTCCTTGTCGCAGCCGGCGAAGAAGGCCGAGTACATCGCGCTATGGGAGAAGACGCGCGCGGCCACCAAGGCGGCACTCGACGCGACGCCCGAGGCCGACCTGGACAAACCCGGGCCGGAGAAGATGAAAGAGATCGCTCCGACGGTCGGGGCCGTGTTCGTGCTGGCGGGGTTGCACGGCATGATGCACGCCGGTCAATTCGTCGCCGTGCGGCGCAAGTTGGGCAAGCCGAACGCAATCTAGGACCCGTGCCCAGGCATTCCGGCCCGCCCAATGCGGGTGCCCCGTCCTTTCCAGGGGCGGGGGTCTGACGAGATTGCCGGACGGTGCCATCCTACGTGTCAGTCCCGCACCCCGTCGCTACGCGAACGGGATGGGGCACCGGCATTTCGAGCGTTTCGTTCGTGCGTGGCCGCGAGGCCGTAAGCATCGACCGGGCGGTTAGTTGCACTCATCAGACGACAAGCGCGGGCTAATCGGCGACGCATAGGATGCCGATAACCGTGGTATTGTGTCGCCTCGATACCTGTATGCGCTGTCCGTTCTCCGCTCGCTGGTTGTGCTGGTGGTCCTGAACGCCGCCGACCGACCAAGCTGGGCCGATGACGATCCCGATCCGCTCCCGGGCCGGCCCAATCTGCGCAAGAATCTGTACAGCGTCGTCAAACGCTTCGACTTCGACGAACGCAAGCTCGGCAACTTCGAGGACCTGCCCAAACACTGGTTTCGCTTGGCCGGGCCGGGCCTCCCGGCGTACAACGACGGCCGTTTCGACGAGGACATCGGCCAAGGGGCCGCGCCCTCCTTCCGCCTGAATATCCGCGGGGGAAAGAGTGTCGGGTACGAATACCGCGGCCCGGATGTGCCCGTTCGGCCGGAGTCGGACTACCTGATCGTCGCGCACATTCGCGCGGACGACTTGCGCTTCACCCAAGCGTTCGTGGCGGCGTACCTGGTCGATCGCTTCGGCACACGCATCGCCGGGAGCGATCGCGTCAGCCGGCTCGTGCCCGCGACGGAAGACAGCCGCGGCGCGGCGAGCCAGACGCCGGCGCCCGCGTCGCCGCCGACCGAGGCCGGCAGCGATACGGCGCGCGAGCGCAAGCGCTGGGAGCGGGTGGAGCTGCTCGTCGAAGGCGACTACGGCGACGCCCGTGCGCTGCGTCTTCAGCTTTGGATCATGCAGCGAAATGAGTGGGTGACAGATCCCCTCGACGCGGTCGACCCGATCCGGCGGCAGGACGCCAAGGCATCGGCGTGGTTTGACGACATCGGCATCTACCGACTGCCGCGGGCGCGCTTGCGTTTGACGAACCCCGCGGCGCTCGTCCATGCGGGTCGGCCGGAATCATTCGTATTGACGGTCTACAACGAAACGCGCCAGCAACTCGACGCCGAACTTGTCGTCACGGATCGGCACGGTGTCGAGCGGCACAGGCAGAGGGTCGGCGTTCCGGCCTTTGCGCGCGAGCCGCTACGGACTCCCGTGCCGCCGTTGCCGCCGGGCTTTTACCACGCGCGACTTCGCCTGCTGGCGCCTCGATCTCCCGAGGTCGAGCGCGATCGCGAACCCGCGCGTGACGATTCGGCGGTCGGCCCGAGTGCGCCCGCCGACCCCAACGACCCGCCTTCCGAGACGGACGAGTGGATTCTGCAGCGCGATCTCGGATTCGCGGTCCTGCCGCGCTTGGCATCCCCGGGACTGGCCACCCCGGACCTCGGGGTAGATCTCGGAACCTGGCGCCGCGGGCGGCCGCGGGCGCTGCGCGAACTGCTCACGACCTTGCACTGCGGGGCGATCAAGATAGGCGTGCCGATGATCGGCGCGCTCGACAGCGACGAGAAGCAGGCCTATTTCCGCCAGATCAGTGAGCTGATTCGAATGCTGGCTCAGAGCGGAATCGAGTCGACCGGGGTGATCCTCTCGCCCAGCGCCGCGGCTGGACACGACGACGCGACCTCGACTCTGAAGATGGTGCAAGGGGACTCGACCTGGTCTCAGCGGTTCAATCCCACGCTGGCATCGATCGGCGGCCTGCTTTCGACCTGGCAACTCGGCGACGAAGCGCTCGAGCTCAGCGCCGACCAGGCCTGGAGCACCAAGGAAATCCGTCGCGTGAGCGATGAGCTGTCGCGCTTCGTCACCCTGCCGAAGGTGGTCGTCCCGACGTCCGTGTTCGATGTGCCCGCGGAACAGTACCCGGCCGAGTTTGCTGCCCCGGCCCGCGGGGGCCTCTCCGCGGATTCGTTGCCGGGAGAACGCCCGGCTTGGTCCCGAGACAACATTCGATCCATCCTGGTGCCCGCGCGACTTCACAGCCGCTCGCTCGCGTCCCAGTTGGCGTTTCTGGCCGCCGCCGACGCGCCGGAATTCTGGCTGCGGGTCGTGCCGGCCGACGCCGCCCGTGTCGGCCGCGCCGCGCGACTCGCGGACTTGGCGCGCCGGATCGTGGTCGGCAAGGCGATCGGCGCCGACCGCATTTTCGTTCCGCCCCCGTTTGAGCTGACGACCGAAGCCGGCGGCGTGACCTGGATGCCCAATGAGGATTTCATTCCGCTGCGCACCTTGTTTCGCCTCCTGGCGGGCAAGACGGCCGAGGCCGCAATCGTGTTGAAGGCCGCCGACCGCACCACGCCCGGCGCGGACGACGACGTCGGCATCGCGTTTGTCTTTCGAGAGCTGACCGAAAGTTGCATCGTCCTGTGGACGTGGCGCGAGCGCGCCGACGGCCTCGAGACGCGGCTCTACGTCGGTGACGACGCCAGCGCGATCGACCTTTGGGGCCGGCCGATCGCGCTTCGCACGACCGCCGGCCGGGCCGTCATCCCGCTTTCGTCGACGCCCATCATTCTCAGCTCGGTGAGCGCGCCGCTGGTCCTGCTCGAGGCGAGTTTCCGCATCGAGCCACGCTTCGTCGAGTTGCCCCAGACCAAGCAAGACCCCGTTCTCACGCTGCGAAACCACTACGACGAACGGCTGAAAGGGACCGTGACGATCATCCCGCCGCCGAACTGGGCCGTCGTGCCCGAAAAGCTCGACTTCGCGCTGGCCCCCGGTCAACTGCTTGAGCAGGCGTTGCAGCTCACGGTCCCGTCGCGGCAGTCCAATTCCGGCGATCGGGCCTTGACGGCCCACGTCACCCTGGCGGGCCCGGAGGAACGGACGCTCGAATTCCGCGTTCCGCTGATTCTCGGCTTGCGCGAGCTCGAAATCGCGGCCGAGTTTCGCTGGGACCGCGACACGCTCATCATCGAACACTCGCTGCGCAATCGCTCGCAAGTGCCGGTGAGTTTTGACGGGCACTGCGCGGCCGAGGGGCGCGCTTACCAGCAACGTGCGTTCATCAACGTCGCGCCGGGCCGCGTCGTCACCAAAACCTACCGTTTCGCCGCCGCCCGAGACCTCATCGGCAGCGGCGTTCGGCTCGGCGTTGTGGAGTTGGGGGCCGGCCGGCGGCGATTCGAAGAGGTTTACAAGATAAGTGAATAACGTCAGAATCAGCGCGAACGAGGGTGATCCGGTGTTGCGGGTGACCTTTCCCGCTGTTCGTTTGCGCGGGTCAACGCCACGCCGGTCGACTCGCCAATCCCGCACGCCCTGGAATGGCATCGTGAGGTCCGCATGGTCGCATTGAAGCAGTTTTCGTCTTCCGATTCCGGCGCCGAGTCGATCCCGCCGTCCGCTGGCTGCGGGACGAACTGCGGCGCCGGCCTGGAGAAAGTCTTCCCCGCGACCGCCGTGCGCTACGGCGTGATGGGGGTGATCGGCGAGTTCAAATACAAGCCCGGCACCGTTTTCCGGTGTGGCGCGAAGGTGGTGATTCAAACCGAGCGGGGGATCGAGCTGGGTCAACAAGTCAGCGTGAGCTGCAGCGGCTGCGACAAGCACGTCAGCCGCGAACAGATCAAGCAGTACATCAACAACAGCGGCCCGGAATTCTACCGGCTGGGATCGGGAAGGATTCTCCGCGAGGCCGACGAGCAGGACACCAACGAACACACCCGGCTCAACGCCCACGTCGACGAGGACGTGCGGCACTGCCGCCGGACGGCCAGGTCGCTGAATCTCGCCATGAAGGTCGTCACCGCCGAGCATCTGCTGGGCGGCGAACGGATCGTGTTTTATTTCCGCTCGGAATCGCGGGTGGACTTTCGCGAACTGGTGCGCGAACTGGCCGAGCGCTATCAGACTCGGATCGAGATGCGGCAGGTCGGGGCCCGCGACGAAGCCCGGCTCGTCGCGGACTACGAAATCTGCGGACGCGAGTGCTGCTGCAAGAACTTCCTGAAGAAGCTCCGGCCCGTCAGCATGAAGATGGCCAAGCTGCAGAAGTCGACGCTTGACCCGGCGAAGGTGTCCGGACGCTGCGGCCGGCTGCGTTGCTGTTTGCGCTACGAGCACGACAGCTACGAATCGCTCGAGCGGAAGCTGCCGCGCGTTGGGAAGCAGGTCGGCACCGAGTTCGGACCGGCCACGGTGGTCGATCGGCAGATTCTGACCCAACTCGTCGTCGTACGCACGGACAGCAACCGAATCATCACAATTCCCGTCGAGGAAATTCAGCCGGCGGATGCGGTGGTGCCTGGGCGCGACCCGGCCCCCCCCGCGAAACCCAATGAGCCGAGGCCGGCCGACTCGACGCCCCAGAACCGCGGTCGACCCGCTCCGCCCGAACGCCGAGAGGATTCGAAGCCTCCCGCCAAGACCGAGCACCCGAGTCGGGAACGGCCCAAGCCGACTGAGAAAGAACAGTCCGCCGCGAATGCCGAAGCGCACCGCGCCGCGCCGCTCGATCGAGAAGACGGGCCGGCCGGCGACGATACGAAGCCGCAGGAGCCGGGCTCGCAGTTCGTTGCCGACAAGACCGAAAACGCGGACATCGCCAAGAAGCCGCCCCGCTCCGGCCGGCGGCGACGCGGCCGGCGGCGACGGAAATCGGGCCATGACAAGCCGCGCCCGGAATGATTCCCGGTCGCGCGTGAGAAGGTTGCGCAGGCAGCAATGGACATGGAACAAGCTGAACGCTTTGAAGAGATCATCCGCGACGACGGGCGCTACCCGCCCGAGGCCTACACGTTCCTCCATCGCGGGCTGGAAGCGACCACGCAGATGATCTACGGAGAGGACGCCCCTCCGGAGCCTCGGCACGTCACCGGCCAGCAGTATTGCGATGGGCTGCGCCGGCTCGCGCTGCAACAATGGGGGCCGCTCGCGAGCGAGGTGCTCTCGCGCTGGAACATCCGTTCGACGCGCGATTTCGGCGAGATGGTCTTCCTGCTCGTGCGCGAGGGCTTCATGGGTAAACAGGACTCCGATCGCGTCGAGGATTTCGACGACGCCTACGATTTCGAGTCGGCCTTCGGCTCGTACGAGATTCAACTCGACCGCGACAATGAGTGACCCCGAATCCGCCGTCGAACACTACCTCCCCAAACTATCCGAACCCGGCAAGCGCTGGGCTCGTTTTCTCGGCGTGCTGCTCGCCCTCGCGTTGCTGGTCTGGTTGGTGCTCGAGCTGCGCGGCGTGCTCACGCCCATCGCCGTTTCGTTGGCGATCGCCTACATTCTCAACCCCATCGTCACCTGGTTCGAGAAGCACAACGTTCGGCGGGTCACGTCGATCACCGCGTTGTACATCGTCGGGTTCGTCGTTGTCAGCACGGTGACGATCCTGCTCGGGGCCAAAGCGATCCAGCAATTGCTCGAGCTGAGCCGCAACGTCCCGGGGTACATCGAGACGATCCGCGCCTGGCTCGACGAAGTCTATCCCGCCGCGCTCACCCGCTTCGGCGTGGCCACGCAAACGGCCGCCACGAGCGGCCCCGCGACATCCGGACCGGGGATCGGCGCTCCGCTGGCCGCGTTCGTGCAGGAGCACGGCGTCTCCGCGGCACAGACGCTCATCTCGCAAATCGTCACCTACGCCACGAGTTTCTTCGGAAACGCGACGTACCTTCTGACCATCACCGTGCTCGTGCCGATGTACACGTTCTTCTTCCTGTGGAAGTTCGACCCGCTGATTCGCGCCGTAAACGACCATCTGCCCGCCCGCTACCGCGCCCTCATCGTGGGCGTCGTGACCACGATCGACCGCGCCACGGCCGACTTCTTCCGCGGCCGGCTGATCATCTGCGCCGTCGTCGGCGTGCTCACGGCGGTGGGCTGGATGTTCGTGCCGAACCTGCGCTACGCGGTGCCGCTGGGAATACTCGTCGGCGTGCTGAATCTGGTGCCGCTCCTGCCGCTGGTCGTGCTGCCGCCGGCCCTGCTGTTCTGCTATCTCGGCTCTGCGGAGGCGGGTGCGAGCTGGTTCGGGCCGGCCATTGTGACCATCGGCGTGTTCATGCTCGTGCAGGGTCTCGAGAACTTCGTGCTCAGCCCGTGGATCAGCGGAAAGTCGCTCGGCTTGCACCCCATCACGACGGTCGTCGCGCTACTGATTGGAGCCCAGTTCGCGGGCCTGCTGGGTATGTTGCTATCCATTCCGCTCGCGAGTACGCTCAAGTCGCTCGGCAGCGAATTTTTGATGCCGGAGATCAAACGGCTGGCCGGCGAGCGCGAAAAGCCGCCCCAAGCGTCGCCGGGCGAAGAGAAAGACTAGCAGGCCACGATGCCCAAGCGAAACCCCTCGGGAAAACAACCGGCACTGCCCTTCGGGTCCGACCCGCAGCGTTCGCTCATGCCGCTCGTGATTCTGAGCGTGCTCTACGCGGGTTGGTTCGCGTTTCTGCTCTGGGCGGCCATCGAACGGGCAACCACCAGTTGATCGAGAGCGCAGACGCCCTCAAGCTCGAATCACTGGACGACGCCCCCGGCGCCGAACCGGATCCGCAAATCTGGCGAGCCAACCTGCGGGCTCTCGCCGCCGAACACGCCGACTTGGCGCGGCGTATCGAGGACACTCGGGTGCCCGCCCACTGGCGGCCCGTGGTCGCGCTGGATGGGTCGTTGACGTTTCGCACGGAGGCCCCGGGCGAGCCGGCGTGCTGGCTGGGCGGGACCGCCGCGCCGGCTACACGAGCGTCGGCATGCCTGTGCGAGTTTCAACCCGCCGAAGCGAACGTCGCGCTTCCCGCGATCGCGGCCGGAGCCGAGCTCACGCTGCTCTTGGAGCGCATGGCGCGGCACAACGCCGTGTTCGTCCTCGAGCCGGACTTGAGCCACATCGCGGCGGTGCTGCGACTGATTGATCTGTCCGACGAAATCCGTAGCGGGCGCTGTGCGCTGGTAGACCCCGACGACGAGCTTGCGTTTCTCAGAGGCCTGCTGAAGACCCGCCCGGGGCTGTTGCCGCCGGCCGAGATCGTCTGCCCCGCCAACGTGGCCCCCGAGCGCATCCAATTGGTCCGTGAACTCTGCGAACGCGTCCACGGCGAGATCGGGCACGAACGGCGAGCCGCCCGCGAGGCGCTTTGTGCGTCCGTGGCCGCGAAGCCGACCGACGCATCGTGCGCTCCGCGTCCGGCAATTCTCGCACTTTCGCCGCAGCGTGCGACGCACCGCACCGCCGAGCACCTGGCGCGGGCCGCCGCCCGGCTGGGCTGGGAATCGTGCGTCTGTGCGTTGGACGGTCCTTGGGCGGCCGACACGACGATCCACCTGCAACGCCTGTCGGCCTTTGCTCCCGACCTGCTGTTCAGCATCAACCACGCGCACGATCGGCTTCCGTTCGCATGGGACGGCCCGGCGTGTGAGTGCTACCTGTCGGCGTACGACGTTCCCGAGAAGCTCGACGACGGATCCGCGCTTCGGCTGGGTGCGTCGCCGGCCGTCGTGTCGGCTTTGGGCGCCGCCGGGTGTCCTCCCGAACGGATCATGGAGTTTTTCTGGGCCTGCGACCCGGCGGACGCGTCCTGCAACGCACCGGACTGCTCGGACAAGATCGTCCTCGTCGCCGACCGGCCGGACGCGAGTGCCGCGGCGTGCGGCGTGGTCCAGCCGACGCATCGAAAGCTTTGGAGCCGGCTGCGAACGACCGCCGAGCAGCGCTGGGAGACGCGCGACATCGCGTCGCCGGAAGCCCTGCTGCGCCTGGCCGAGCGGGCGTCCGACGTTCGTTTGGGCGAGCCTTCGCTTCGGCGACGCATGCAAAGACTTGTCGAGCGCGTATTGATTCCGGCGGTTGTTGTCGAAAGAATCCAACAAGCCCTCAGGGATGCCGCGAGCGAGCTCGTCGTGGTCGGGCAGGGTTGGTCGAGCTGCGAAGAAGCGAATTGGTCATGTGCGGCAGAGAGTCTTTTCGATCTTCCCGACGCCGGCGCCGCTGTGCGCCCGCTGGCAGCGGTATTCGCGGGCCGTCGCGACCCGCTATCCGCCGAGCTGGTTCACGCCGGGGCCCTAGGATGGCCGCTGCTGCTGCACGCTTCGGGCGGCGTGTCGCCGGCGTCCGGGCTCGGAACCGTCCTGGAGCCGGGCCGGCATCTGCGGACATTCGCCGACGCCGGGCAATTGCGCGAGGCGTTGCGCCAGTTGCGAAGCGAGACCGCGGCTCGCCAAAGACAAATCGAGCGAACGCGGACACACCTGCTGGAACATCACACATACGACCATCGTCTGCGAGCACTTTGGGACAGGCTCGCGGGTCGAACGAGCGCGGATTCAGATTGAACCGTCGATTGACCGCTCGCGGGCTTGGTCGGCTGGCATTGGTCTGGGGCTGGGCCTGCCTTGCGACGGTCACTCTTGGACAGAACCGCGAACCGGTCGTGACCGTGTTGGCTGATTTCGAGGACGAATCGGTCGCGGCGAGCATCGCGGAGGTGCGCAACGTCGTCGCCGCCGACTGCGGGACGCGGCGCGTGGCGATTCCCGCGCGCGGTCGGCACAGCTTGGCCATTGAGATCGGTGCGACCGTGCTCGACGCCGAGGTGACATGCGAGCTGCTCTTCCGAGTCCCGACCCGCTTTGACGAAGCCCGGCGGGTGGCGGCGCACTTCTGGATCAAACAGGGCAAAGTCGATGTCTCATTCATTCTTCGGGACGCAACCGATCAACTCTTCGAAACCAAGGCCGTGACGGTCACGGCGCGGCCTCTCTGGCAGCTCGTGTCCACTTCGCTGAGTCGCCAGACGCTCAGGCCGCTGGGCGGGGCATCCCGGCTGACCGAGCCCTTTCGAGTGCAAGCGCTGCGTACGAGACTGCACCAAATCGGGCGTCAGGAGATCTTCGTCGACGACTTGCACGTCGAGCACCGCGTTTCGAGCGCGCGGGTCGTGCGCGGCGCCTTTCGGTTCGACCGGCCCACGAAGGTCTATCAGCCCGGCTCGGTGGTCGAGGCCGGCGTCGATCTCGAAAACCGGTCGCGCGCCAACGGCTACCGCATAGAGGTCGAGCTCACCTGGCTGCACCCGGACGGCTCCCCGCTCCTGACCCAGCGCGACAGCGCCAATCTCCCGGCCGGCGGCCCCAACTTTCGATCCCGGCAGACCGTCCGGTTTTCCCGGCGGCTCGACCAACCGGGGCTCTACCGACTCGTGGCCCGGATCCGGGCGCGGCGCAGGGACCGCCTCGGAGGCC
>JACZRH010000322.1 GCA_022574815.1 Planctomycetota bacterium
TACTCGCGTTCGAGCATGGCCGGCGATATGTCGTCGTAGTTGCGCGAGGTTAGGAACCAGTAGGCCTTTAGCGCGAAGAGCTTGCCCGCGTCCCACGGATTCTGCATCCAATACGCAAAGGTCTCGTTGCGAAAGTGTGCGTCGATCCGGCCCCAGGTGGCCTTCTCGCCGGTCTTTTGCTCGTAGACCTGCCGTGCGCTCTCGTGCATGAACAAGCGATTCGGGCTCACGCCGGCGATCGTGGTGTAAACGCCGTGCGCCGCCGGACCGTTGCCTTGTCGAAGCGTGACGCCGCCGTGGGCCGTGATTGGGATGAACTCGCCGGATTTGGCGGCGTTGTGAAGTGTCGCCGGCAGTATGAAGAGAATCGCGCCGAGCGTCCCCGCGGCGCCCCGCGCCAGGGCCGGCCCGCCGCGCGACCCCGTCCACCAGAGCCAGAGCCCATAGGCCGGCACGAGCAGCATCGCGGCGGGATAGGCCAGTGCCAACAGGCCGATCAGACAGCCGACGCCGATCACGCCGCCGAACGGCCGGGTCTTTGTTTGCGCCAGCACCACCCAGCGCCACCAGAGCAGCGCGACCAGCAGAAGCTGGAGCGTGCTCGCCAACACGCGCGTGCTCGATACCGCCGGCTCGGTCAGCGCCAGGAATAATCCGGCCGCGACCAGGCCCGTGACGCGATCGGTACGCAGTTGCGCCACCCACGCGATAAGGACCGCGGTGATCAGGTGCAGCAGGAGTTGAACGATGCAAACGCTGAGCAGCCCGCCGCCCGAGGCGCGCAAGACGCCCAGCAGGTAGGGATACAGCGGTGCAAAGAGAAACGGCTCGTCACTGACCCATTGCCCGGCGGCCATCGCGCCGGCGATCAACCAATAGGCCGCCCCGTCCGTCCACGGTTGTTCGGCGATGGGGTTTTCCTGAACGAACTCGTGCAGGATCGCCAGCCTCAGCAACAGCGCGAGGCCCACCAGAACGGCCAGGCACATCCAGAATCGTCCGACTGCCAACGTAGCGCCGGATGTGCCGGTGGAAGCGGCTCCGGTTTGCTCTCCGCTCACGTTCGCGGTGATCTGTGCGTCAGTCCCAGCTTCTCTTTCGGTCATACCAGCTCGCGTTATGGAATCGGCTCGGGTTCACGAACTCGATAGGCTAACCGTTCGGCGCCGCGACGGTCAACGCATCGGGTCGTGCAAGGGCGGCGAAAATTGACTGCCAGGCGGCCAGAATCCTATACTGCCCCGTTCAGCGAAAGGCCCCCGGAAGGTCCGGCGGCGGAGGTGTGCATGGCGCAGGTCCAGCTCGAGCACGTCACCAAAATCTACCCCGGCGACATCAAGGCCGTCGACGACGTCAGCCTGACGATCGCCGATCGCGAGTTCCTCGTGCTGGTCGGCCCCTCGGGGTGCGGCAAGAGTACGACGCTGCGCATGGTGGCCGGGCTCGAGGACATCACCGCGGGCACGATTCGCATCGGCGACCGCGTCGTCAACGGCGTCGCGCCCAAGGATCGCGACATCGCGATGGTCTTCCAGAACTACGCTCTGTACCCGCACATGACCGTTTACAAGAACCTGGGCTTCAGCCTGATGCTGCGGCGTCAACACGCGGGATGGGGCAATCCGGTTGCCCGTTTGATCGCCCCCGCGCGTTATCAGAAGGCCCGCGCCGAGCGGGACGAGATCCATCGCCGCATCAGCGATACAGCCGCCGTACTCGGAATCGAGGAGCTGCTCGCCCGCCGACCGAAGGCCCTCTCGGGCGGGCAGCGCCAACGCGTCGCCGTCGGGCGCGCCATCGTTCGCAATCCCAAGGCGTTTCTTTTCGACGAGCCGTTGTCGAATCTCGACGCCAAGCTGCGCGTCGAAATGCGGGCCGAGCTCAAACGCCTGCACCGTCAGGTGCAAACCACCACCATCTACGTCACGCACGACCAGGAAGAGGCCATGACGCTCGGCGACCGCGTGGTCGTCATGAAGGACGGCGTCATTCACCAGTGCGCCACCCCGCTCGAGCTCTACGATCGCCCCGTCAACCGTTTCGTCGCCGGCTTTGTCGGCACGCCGCGCATGAACTTCCTCGACGGCCGGATCGTCCGCGACGGCGAGCGGCTGCTGTTTGATGAGGGGAGCTGCCGGCTCGCGGTCGGGGGGGCGCATCAGGACCGTTTGTCCGGGTTCGTCGATCGACCGATTACGCTGGGCATCCGGCCCGAGGGGCTGGCGCCGGCCGACGGCGCGGCTCCCGAAACCACGTTGCGTGTTACGGTCGGCGTGCTGGAGCCGCTCGGCGACCGTATGGACGTCTACGTCGCGACCGAGCGGAATCCCGATCTCATCTGCCGCATCGACTCGCGAACGCCCCTGCGGGAAGGGCAAACCACGGATATGCAAGTGGACCTGGATCGGGTACACTATTTCGAGCCGGGCGCGGGCGGCCTCAACGTCAGCCTGGCCGACGACCCGTCTTAGCGGTGGCGCGAGCGTCGCCGCTGGGGCGCACATGATCGGAATCGGGTCCGTTCGCGGACGTTGATGGGTCGCGAGTTGCGACCCTGTTTTTTTGGTGCGAAGAACCGAATCGGCAGCACCCGGCGCCGCGGCGGCGTGTGGCCGCGCGTCGCCACGCATCAGATGTGAGAACGAAAGGGTAGGGTTCACGATGAGCCAGGATGTGCTCCGCATCATCGACGGCATTTGCCGTGACAAGAACATCGACCGCGATACCTTCGTGGCCGACCTCGAAAGCGCCATGGCCGGTGCGATCCGTAAGACCTACGACGCGGAAGAGGACGCCGAGGTGAAGCTCGACCTGCTCAACGGCAACTTCACCGCGACGATGCACGGCAAGCCGGTCGATATCAACCTGCTGGGGCGTATCGGCGCCCAGATCGTCAAGCAGGTCATCAAGCAAAAAACCCACGAACGCGAGCGGGCCAGCATCTTCCAGGAATTCACCGAGCGCCGCGGGACCATCATCACCGGCACCATCGTGCGCGCCGACGGCGGCAACCTGCTGGTCAACATCGGCCGGACCGACGGCTTCCTGCCGCGCAGCGAGCAGATTCCCGGCGAGACCCATCAGGTCGGCGAGCGCATCCGCACCCTGATCCTCGAAGCGCGCGAGCAGCCCAACCAGGTCAAGATCATTCTCTCACGCTCCAATCCGGAGTTGATCCTGCGACTGTTCGAGCTGGAGGTTCCGGAGGTCGCCGAGCGCATCATCGAGATCAAGGCCCTGGCGCGCGAGGCCGGCTATCGCACCAAGGTCGCCGTCAGCAGCATCGACAGCAAGGTCGACGCCGTCGGGGCCTGCGTCGGCGTGCGCGGCAGCCGCATTCGGAGCGTGGTCGACGAGTTGGGCGGGGAGAAGATCGACATCGTGCGCTGGAACGAGTCGAGTCAGATTCTCATCCAGAATTCGCTCAAGCCCGCTGAAGTTCAGGAAACCGCGTTGTGTTTCGAGCTGGGCAAGGCCACGGTCATGGTCATCGAGGACCAACTCTCGTTGGCCATCGGCAAGCGCGGTCAGAACGTGCGGCTGGCGGCGCGGCTGACCGGCTGGGACATCGATATCCTCACACCCGAGGAATACAACAAACACCTGGAGAACCTGGAAAGGACCGTCCTTACGGTAGAAGGCGTGACGAGCGTAATCGTCGACAAGCTGATCGCAATGGGGTGCGTTTCGGTGTCCGACGTGGACGAGATCGGCCCCGATCCGCTCGTCAACGAGCTCGAACTCGACCCCGAGCTGGCCGCCCGCATCGTGCAGGCCACGGGCGAAGAGGCCACCCGGCTCGAAGAAGAACGCGCGCAGCAAGCCCAGGCCAAACTGGAGGAGGCAGCCGCCGCGAAAAAAGCCGAAGCCGAAGCCAAGGAGGCCCAGGAGTCCACGGACTCCGTGGCTGCCCACGCGGATTCCGGTTTTGTCGATGAGGCTTCGCCGGAGATGGCGACCGACTCCGATGCGACTGAAGCGACCGCGGCCGCAACCGAGCCGACCGCCGAGGAATCGGGTGACGACGTCGATTCCGACCCGCCGGAGGCATCGGCATCGGAGGACGATACCGAATCCACGTCCGAAACGACCGCGTCTGGCGAGGTCGAAGCGCCACCCGTCGCCGAAGCGTCGGACGAGCCGGCAACGGAACCGACGGAACCGACGGAGCCGGGCGAAGCCGATGGGCCGTCAGCCGAGGCGCCGGCGCCCGCCCCAGAGGCCGATTAGCCCGGACATTTCAGACTACAGCGGGCACAGAGAACACGGTTACGAGCGAGCCCCGCGAGGGGCGTACGTCTGTAGCCAGGGGCGTGAGCCCCTGGATGCCGGTGCATCGAATCTCCGCAGCCCCGTTAGGGGCGACAGAAGGCCGCGCGTCGCTCTGTCTCCCCGCTGGGGCTTTCGGCAGTGGAGTGCATCCTTCCCAGGGGCTCACGCCCTCGGCTGAATACTTTCGCCCGTACCGGGCTGGCCTTTGGTTGGGGCCGAAGGCCGCGGATCACGCGCGGTCGGCGGGCGACAGATTGAACATGGTTTGGATCGTTGTTTCCGGATCGGCGTGGCGCATCAGAGCTTCACCGACGAGCAGCGCCCGGGCGCCGACCGCGTACATTCGCTCAACGTCGGCGCGTGACTTGATACCGCTTTCGGCGACGACCGGCATGCCGGGAGGGACGAGGTCGATCACGCGCTCCGTCGTGGTCAGATCGACGCGCTGCGTCGTCAGATCACGGTTGTTGATCCCCAGCAACACACCTTCGCGTTGCGTCGCCGGCACGTTTTGCAAGACGCGCAGCAACGCTTGACGGGTGTGGACCTCGAGCAGGACACACAAGCTCAGATCGCGGGCCAGGGTCAACAGTTCGGCCAGCAGCGCGGGTTCGAGTGCTTCGGCGATCAGCAGGATCGCATCGGCCCCGAACGCCCGGCTTTCGTAAACCTGATAGGCGTCGATCAGGAAGTCCTTGCGCAACACCGGCAACCCGACGGCCTCACGCACCTGCTCGATGTGCTCGAGGCGACC
>JACZRH010000323.1 GCA_022574815.1 Planctomycetota bacterium
AACGCTCTAGGAGTCGGCAAGCGATGAAAGTCAGAGCGAGCGTCAGGCGTATCTGCGAGAACTGCAATATCGTCAAACGCAAAGGCCTCATTCGTGTGATTTGAACCAACCCTCGCCATAACCAGCGACAGGGTTAAGGAGAGCATCCGTGCCGCGTATTGCAGGTGTCGACATTCCCAGCAACAAACGAATCGAGTTCGCGCTTCGGTACATCTATGGGATCGGGCCCAAGATAGCGTTGGATGTTCTCAAAGAGTCGGAGGTGGAGGTGGGCGCCAAGGCCAGCGACCTCACTGAGGAACAGGTGGCCCACATCGGAAGCGTGATCGATCGGAACTATCAGGTTGAAGGGCAGCTCCGGCGGACGGTTCAGTCGAACATCGCCCGCCTGAAGGACATCCGCCACCTGTTTTGCCGAATCCGTGATCCACTTGAGCTCATGCCCGACCTTGATGCGCGAATCCAGCGTCCAGTCCCGGAGGTTCAGCGTCTTCCCAGTCTTCTTATCCTTGGGGGCGGACGTCGCCTTAACAAGAGGATCCTTGTTGTCAAGCTCGTTCGCTCGGGCAACAAAGAGGGCTTCCAGCAGCCCGCCCATCATCACGATGGCGGCCAAATGCGCCTCCGCGTTGACGCATTTGCAGCACTCGTGCCAACGGCGAGTTAGCACCTCGCGCATCTCTTCGCTTCCAGCGAGCGCCGAGAAGTCTGGCGCCAGATCGTCAGTGTCGGGTGGCACCGGGACCGCTGGTGACGTGAGCAAGGCGGCCCGAATCGGTGCGAGCGCCTTCTTCGCCTCATTGAGCGCAGTGAGATACTTTTTCTTGACGACGAACCGGTCTGTCGAATCCAGGATGGTTTGATAGTGGGCGTCCACCTCAGTCAGATTGACAGTTGACGGATGCGATTGAACGAGAGGTCGATGCGTCTTGAACCAAGCGTAGGCCGTGGATTTGAGCGCGGCGAGGTCGTCAACACCTCGCACTTGGCGAGATTCAACCCTTGAAACCAGAGTGTGAGCTTTCTTAACCTCTTGAATGGCGGCATCAACGGCGTCGACGGCGGTGCACATGCTCGGTCACTCCGATCGTTGTTACACACCCGAGCTCACTTACGTGCTCTTCCGCGCTTCTTGGCCGGCGCCTTGCCCTTTTTCTTCTGTGTCGTGTTTCCCCCTTTTCTCCGCGATGGCGTGGATCGGTCTTTCCCCGGCAGCGTCATTGCGACCAAGTTTTCGCCCACCGAGTTGATCTGGAACTTTGCCCGCCCCGCAGCATCAAGGTATCCCTTATTCTTTGCGTTATTGAGAGTAGACAGCGGCGTACCAGGACGCTTTCGCTCCGCAAGGCGAACAGCTTCCAGCAGGTCGTTGACTCCGATGGCCTCCTTTCGCTCTTTGGCAGGAGCCTCGAAACGATAGTAGTACGCCACGACGGCGGCAAACTGCTGATCGGTCTTTGGTGCCTTCGACTCAGTGAACTGTTTAATATTCACGGTCCGGCCCGGAGGAGATGTCTCGATCTCCTCTCCGTGTACGCGGCCCTGGCCTGCGGGCGGCGGAGTACCGCGCCCAGCCGAAACGGCGGGGGCGTGCAGGCCCAAGGTCTCGCTCGCGAACCGCATGGCCCGCTCCTGCTTCTCCTTGTCCAATCCCTTAAGCGTCTCGACGATGGCCTTCGCGGCGTCAAACTCGTTGTCGACGGTGCCCTGTTGTTGTGCGTGCTGCGTCATAGCTCACCAATGGCATACAAAGATTAAAGTCGGCTGGGCGCGACCACCTTCTTACGCCCCGATTGTCGCGCCCGCGGTGCGAGTTGACCGCCACAGCAGCGTGCGGCCCGCATTGTCGCCGTGGCGAGTGACCGGTGATACCGAGCATCGGCCCCACCGTGCGGCAATTGTCATGATGATACGTCGAATCGAGCGTCCCGCAATCGGGCAAATACCTGATTCCAAGCAGAAAAATGGGCAATCGCAACCGCACCACGGCCCGCCCTCCCCGCATCGGCCTCGATCAGCCGATCCCAAACACCCGGCGCGTCCGAGCGAAGCGAGTTCGTGTCGGCGTCGAAGTGGTAAGGTCGTTGCTCAACGTCCAAATCGCAGGCCCCACATCAGTTGTCGGGCACATACTTGCTCATCGCCTCGAGCTGTTCGGCATGCGCCTCGTGACGAGCGTGAATGGCCGTCACCGTTTCGCCGCCGCGGTGATTGCCGAGCAACTCGGTGGCGCGGCGGCTGGCGTCGATCATGGCCCGCAGGTCTTCCAGGAGTTTGGGAAGCAGGTGGTGAATGTCGATGTAGTGCGCCCCGGCGCTCGAGATGTCGCCGGTCGGAATCCGCGGCACTCCGCCCAACGCGTCGATGGTCTCGGTCAGTCGCCGTTGATGATCGCGCTGGTCCGCGACGAGCTGCCGCAAGATCGGGGCCTGCTCCGCGCCGGCCCAGCTCAGGAACGGCCGGGTCTCGGCCAGGCGGGCCAGCAGGCTGCGTTGCTCGGCGGCGAGCAGATCGTTAAGAACGTCAATCGCTTCCCAATCGTTCATTGCGTCTCTCCACGCGGTCCGCGGCTGCGGAGCCGGGAAGGGCGGGTTCCAGGCCGGCTTGAGCCATTTCACTGTAGTGAGTAGGCCCCGGATCGGGCAAGCGCTCCCGCCGGACGGCCGCGGCCCCCGGTTTCATGCAAAAACTCGCCGACGGCGCCCGCGCGCCAGCTCTCGGCGGGTGCGCTCGCGCGCGAGTGTGACGGCCACCTCGCGCTGCAACGGCTCCATGGCCGCTTTGAGCCAGCGGTGCAGACGCACGCCGACGAATCCGATCACCAGGGCAACGATCGCGGCGATGAGCGCGAGACCCCCCAGGAACCCGACCATCGCAGACGGATTGCGGGCCGGCCCGGTGCTCGCCTGTAATGACCAGACCCCGCCGATGATCACGCCCAGCACGAGCGCGGTAAGCCCCAGGCCGCAAACATGGTAGCGCAGCAGGGCGGCGAACCAGCCGGGGCTGGCCCGGCAGGATGAGCGAAAACGCGCCGCCGACCAGGTCCACGCCGCGAGCACGAGCACGGAGATCGATACCACAGAGATGAGAATCTCGTTGCCCAAATAGACCCAGCGCGCCAGAGCCAGTATGAGCACGAACGGCGTGAGGCACAGGACCGCACCGACGCAGAGCGCTGGTGCGGTCTCCATGCGGCGAAGCTGCTTGCGGATGATGTCCGCCGGCAATTCGATGGCGCCGACCGGATTGTCGTAGCCGCATTCGGGGCAGCGCCGCGGGTCGCCTGACAGACCGCGCAGGTTGTAGCCGCATTCCAGACAGTACAGGTCCACGTCGCTGGGCGGTCCGCCCGCCGCGCCCGACCCGCCCGCCGCGCCCGACGTCGCCGGAAGCGTGACCGGCCAGACCGTCTCGTACAGACGGTAACTCGTGGCGGTCATGCCCATGCGCTCGTAGACCCGTTGCGCGGCGCGGTTCTCCGCTTCGACGTACAAGCGCAGACCGCAGACGTCGGGCGTCCGCCGGGCCCGGTCCTCGACGTGCCGGTGCAGCGCCCGGTACACGCCGCCGCGGCGCGCCTCCGGCACGACGTAGACGCTCTGAATCCACCAGAAGACCCCGTCGCGCCAATCGCTCCATTCGTGCGTGAGCAGCATTTGCCCAACCACACTCCCACCGCGCTCGGCGACGTAGTACACTCCGCGTCGATCGTCCGCCAGGGCGCGTCGCACGCCCGAGAGCACCGCCGCGTGTTTCAGCTCGCGGCCCTCGGTCTCGAGCGCCATGGCGATGTTGCCGGCGACGAGCGCGTCGGCGTCGTTGAGCGTAGCGCAGCGGATGGTGACGGGCTGGTCTTGCACGGCGCGGCTCCGAGTCGGCCAACCGATCGCAAACCGGGCACTGCGTTGTGTCCCTGCCCGGCCGGATACAGGTTGCATGGGCTGAGGCGCGGATCCTTCGGGCTTCGGCGCCCCGCGAACTCCAGGGAATCGTAGCCGCGCGAATCGCGATGATCGAGAACTGGTCGAAAAAACGCGTGACCGTCATGGGCCTCGGCCGCTTCGGTGGCGGCGTCGGCGTGACGCGCTGGCTCGCCGGGCACGGCGCACGGGTCACGGTCGCCGACCACGCTTCGCGCGAACGGCTGGCCGACTCGCTTGCCCAGATCGACGGGCTCGGTGTCGCGCTGCACCTCGGCGAGCACGACGAGCGCGATTTTTCCGACGCCGACTTGGTGGTGGCCAACCCGGCCGTCCCGGATTCGTCGCCATTTCTGCAAGCGGCCCGCGCCGCCGGCGTGCCCGTGACCACCGAGATCAACCTCTTCGTCGAACGCTGCCCGGCGCGCTGCGTCGGCGTGACCGGCTCGGTCGGCAAGAGCACGATCGCCGCTATGATCGGCCACATTCTGACCGACGCGCTGCCGGATCGCCGCGTGTGGCTCGGCGGCAACATCGGCCGATGTCTGCTCGACGACCTGGTCGGCATGATGCCCGATGACGTCGTGGTACTGGAGCTGTCGAGCTTTCAACTCCAGCGCACGCCCGTGGTCCGCTGGAGCCCCCACGTCGCCGTGATCTCCAACGTCACGCCGAATCACCTCGACTGGCACGGCACGTTCGCCGCGTACCTGTCGGCGAAGTTGAACATCCTCCGATTTCAGGATCCGAGCCGCGACGTGATCGTGGTGCAGGACGTGCCCGAGCTGCGCCACAACCTGGAGCTGCTCTTCGGCGACGTGGCCGGCGTCTGGCGTTACGCGCTCGACGACGACACCCCGCGGGCCGTCATGCAATCGACCTCGGCCAGCGACTGCGACGACAAGAGGCTTCGCTGGCAGACGCTCGAACTCCGTGTGCCCGGACGACACAATCGCGAGAACGCCGCCGCCGCGCTGACGGCGTCGGCGGCGCTGGGTGTGACCGCCGAGGTCGCGCTCGCGGCGCTGGCTTGCTTCGAAGCGCTGCCCCACCGTTTGCAGTGTGTCGCGCAGCTCGAAGGGG